>CAMDEU010000063.1 GCA_945897085.1 Spirosoma fluviale
CGCTAGCGTTCATCCTGAGCCAGGATCAAACTCTCCATTGTATGTTGTCTATTCTTTTAAGTCAGTCTACAGGTAAAATATACCCATAAACCACCCCATTCTCAGGTTAATCTTTTTTGCCTTACATCACTTCAAAGAACTTGATTCCAAACATTTCTGGAACACGTACATTTTCGGAGTCTAACCCCCTAAAAACACTCAATTTTCCCCCCGTTCCTTCCGAACAGGGTTGCAAAAGTAATCAACTTTCACTCCAGCACAAGAAAATTAATAAAATAAATTTTATCGCTTTCCTCCGTTAGCCTTAGACTACTTCAAGGCTTATTAATTTCCAAAACACAGCTTATCCGACTTTGGGAGTGCAAAGATCGTAAAAAGAATCCAATTGACAAGAACAAACCAAGATTCTACCTTGTAATTGCACAAGTGCTTGAGCCTGAACAAGAAAAATTTACAGAAAAAATGCCCTGTAAACTGGAATTTACAGGGCATCAACTTATTTAAAATTTGGCAAATTATAGTTTTTTCAAAATAATGTTTCTCCAATAAACTTTTATTCCTCCTCCATCGTGGATTTGAAGCAAAACACCGCCTTTTCCTGCACCAATCTTCTCATCTGCATAATTCACCATCTCTACTCCATTGACATAGGAGGTAACCCGGTCTCCTTTTACCACAATCTTCATTTTGTTCCATTCTCCAAATTTCAAGGCCTTGTCTTTTTCTGGATCTGGCTTGATCAACCAGCCCCTTCCATAAGATTCATAAATACCGCCCGTATCATTTCCTGGAGGAGCTACCTCCACCTGCCAGCCAGAAACTTTGGTGCCATCCACCGTAGATCGGATAAACACTCCAGAGTTTCCATTCGCCTCTTGCTTGAACTCAAGCTCTACCTCAAAATCACCGTACTCAGAAGTAGTGCCTAAGTACCCATAGCCTTTGTCTGGACCACTCTCTGATACCAACAAGCTATTGTTGTCTACATACCACTTTTCGGTGCCATACACCTTCCATCCGGTAAGGTCTTTGCCGTTAAACAACTTCTCTTTCTTCTGTGCAAAAGCAACTTGAACTGTTACTGCCAAAAGCGCAACTAAAAATATCTTTTTCATAAGGGTCGAATTTTTATGTTTTTAAACCATACAGGATCCCCATGATCCTGCAATGCAATCAGCCCTTTGCGGGCAATCTTGTAATCGGGAAAATCATTCCACTTACCAGAATTCCGCTTCGCTTTCCAGTCCTCAGAATAAGGAACAAAGGCTACTGTCTGCTTTCCGTTCAGCCAATAACTGGCCCCAGCCTCCAAAAAAGTGATTTTGGACTCGTTCCACTCCCCAGCTGGCTTGACGACTCCTTCGTAGTCCGGCTCATACATCGCATAATCTCCAGCAAGAGACTGCCACTTTTCTAGAGGCTGCCCAAAGCCCAACTGATCAATCACTTGATATTCTGGCCCTGTATAATACGGTGCCTTGTAGGCTGGACCTTCCACAACATGGTAGAAAACGCCTGAGTTACCCCCTGCGGATATTTTCCAAGAAAATTTCATCTCAAACTCTTCAAATTCTTGTGCCCCATAGACCACATCCCCTCCAAAATCTTCTCCACCAGTGGCACCCAAACCCTTCATCGCACCTTCTTCAATGATCCAGTTGGCAGGAGTCGTATCTCCATTGAAGGCTCTCCAACCCTGCATACTTTTCCCATCAAAAAGAAGCATCCACCCTTCCGCTTGTTCCTCCGTGCTCAACACATTGTCGAGGCTTGCTACCGTGAGCGAATCCCCTATACCGGCCGCATTTTCGCTAGCCTTGGGACTGCACGCAAACAGCATCCCTACTGCTACCGATCCCAATAAAATTATTTTTTTCATTAATTAAATCGTTTTCTGTTCTAAATAACTCCACTACTTCGCTTACCAAGCTAGAATGGAAGAGAAATGTAACGACATTTTTTAAGTCCTCGAAAGACCTATCGCAAAATTTTATAAGCGGAAAAAAAATCCTCTTGCAAAACCAATCTGCAAGAGGATTTTTAAAATGGATAAATCGAGGCCCTTAAAAAGGCTATTCTTACTAGGAAATATATCGGAAATCAAAACTGGGATCAAAATCTACCAAGAAGGCATACATCAGTTCGATGACTTGCTCAATATCACTTTTACTGGCTGTCTCTACTGTAGTATGCATGTATTTCAGAGGTAAAGAAATCAATGCGGAAGGCACGCCCCCATTGGAATAGGCAAAAGCATCGGTATCTGTCCCGGTAGTTCGCGAAGCCGCCGCCCGCTGAAACGGAATCTCCTGCTTTCGAGCCGTAGCGATGATCAAGTCCAGTAATTTTTTGTGAACTGAAGCACCATAGGTAAGTACAGGGCCTTTACCCGCAGCCTGATCTCCACTGGTAATCTTGCTATAAAGCGGAGCCGTAGTATCGTGACAAACATCCGTAATAATAGCCACATTGGGTTTGATTCGCTGCGCAATCATCTCCGCGCCGCGGAGGCCAATTTCTTCTTGAACTGCATTCACAATGTATAGGCCAAAGGGCAGTTTTTTCCCTGACTCTTTGATTTTTCGAGCTACCTGCGCAATCATGTATCCCCCAATTCGGTTGTCTAGCGCTCGGCCAGACCAATACTTCCCGTTCAATTCGGTCAGCTCATCCTTAAAGGTAATGACACAGCCTACATGGATCCCCAGTTCCTCCACCTCAGCTTTGGACTGTGCCCCCACATCGATAAAGATATTGTCCAAGGTAGGCGCATCTTCTTTTCCTTCTTTGCGCACGTGGATGGCTGGCCAACCGAAGACTCCTGGCACCATTCCTTTGTCGGTATGGATATTGACCCGCATGGAGGGTGCGATCATGTGGTCTGAGCCCCCATTTCTGCGCACATAGATGTAGCCGTCGTCTTTGATATAGTTGACAAACCAGCTGATCTCATCGGCATGCGCCTCAATCACCACCCGATACGGTGCATCGGGTTCAATCACTGCCACAGCAGTCCCATAGGAGTCGGTAAAGTAGCTATCGACATAGGGCTTGATGTAATCCAGCCAAATTTGTTGTCCAGAAGCCTCATGCCCTGTGGGTGAAGCATTGTTGAGGTAGTTGATTAGAAACTGATTCTCATTCATAGGTTAGGGGATAGCCGCACTTAGCTCGTGGAGCACAGATGCTTGTTTATTCTAGAAAATTGAAATTACGAAAATGAAGGATTTGACATCCTCCTTTCGCTTACTTATAAAGGAATGTTGCCATGCTTTTTCCTTGGCAATTTATCTACTTTGTTTTCCAGCATTTTAAAGGCCTTGATCAACTTAGTTCGTGTGTCGGAAGGGAGAATTACCTCATCGATGTATCCGCGGTGTGCGGCCCGGTAGGGATTGGCAAACTTGGCCGTATACTCCTCCACTTTTTCTTGAAGCTTGGCTTCGGGATTTTCGGCTTCGGCAATTTCTTTTTTAAAGATAATTTCTGCTGCCCCCTTAGCTCCCATCACTGCGATTTCGGCAGTAGGCCAGGCGTAGTTGAGGTCTGCACCGATGTGCTTGGAGTTCATCACATCATATGCTCCTCCATAAGCTTTACGGGTAATCACTGTGATGCGCGGTACCGTGGCCTCGGAAAAGGCATAGAGCAATTTGGCCCCATTGGTAATAATGCCATTCCATTCTTGGTCGGTACCCGGCAAAAATCCAGGGACATCTACCAACACCAATAAGGGAACATTGAAGCTATCGCAAAAGCGAACAAAGCGCGCAGCCTTTACCGATGCATGGTTATCCAATACCCCTGCCATGGATTGCGGCTGGTTACCCACGATACCAATACTTCTCCCTGCGATTCGAGCAAAGCCAACGACAATATTGTCCGCATAATTTTCATGTACTTCTAGAAAAGAACCCTCGTCCACAATGCCGCCAATTACCTCTCGGATGTCATATGGTTGGTTGGGATTTTCTGGAATAAGGGAATCCAGAATGGCTCTCGTCTCGTCTTTCTTCAGTTCGTAAGGATAAATTGGCGCTCTATCTTCACAATTTTGAGGCAGGTAGCTGAGCAAGGACTTAATCCGCTTGAGCGCCTCCATCTCGTTGGCGCAGGCAAAATGAGTGACTCCCGATTTGGTGCTGTGTGTAGAAGCACCGCCCAGCTCCTCGGCAGTGACCGTTTCCTGAGTGACGGTCTTGACTACATTGGGTCCAGTCACAAACATGTAGGAGGTATTTTCTACCATCAAGATAAAGTCTGTAATCGCCGGAGAGTATACTGCCCCTCCTGCACAAGGGCCCATGATGGCAGAAATCTGTGGGACAACTCCGGATGCCAGCGTATTGCGGTAAAAAATATCGGCATAGCCCCCAAGGGAATTGACTCCTTCTTGAATTCGTGCGCCACCCGAGTCATTCATACCTATAATAGGAGCTCCATTTTTTAGTGCCAATTCCATCACCTTGCAGATCTTCTCGGCATGGGTCTCGGAAAGAGATCCGCCAAAGACCGTGAAATCCTGGGAATACACATAAACCAAACGTCCATTCACCTCCCCATAGCCTGTCACCACTCCATCTCCAAGGTAATGTTCCTTGTCCAAACCAAAATCCTTGGCTCGGTGCATCACAAACTTGTCGATCTCTTCAAAGGTCCCCTCATCCAAAAGTAATGAGATCCGCTCTCTAGCGGTAAGCTTCCCTTTTTGGTGCTGCCCTTCAATTCGTGCCAGCCCTCCACCTAGCTCAGCTTCTGCATTTTTTTTTGCCAATAGTGCATTTTTCTCAAGATGGCCTGAAGGGCTGTAATTTGGGTTTTTTGGATCTGTCATTTCGAGGAGTATTTCTAGGATCAAATATAAACGCTGGCGCGGATAGAAAAAGCCTTTATTCACCTTCTCAATTCTTGAATTTTTTTTCAAAGGCCTACTAACCTGTGATTTATCAGATGTATAAAAACTTAAAATAGAACTTTTAAAAAACTTTCTATATTCGCCCATCCAAAAAATGGCAATGACACATCCCAAGAAGGCAGCGGTGATAGACATGGGTACCAATACTTTTCATTTGTTGTTGGTGGAATTGCATGGGAAAGAATTCAACACACTTTACAAAGAAAAAGTTGCTGTAAAACTCGGCCAAGGAGGGATCACACAGAATCAGATTATCCCTGAAGCAGAGAAGAGAGCCTTGCATACCCTAAGCCATTTCAAAACCTTGATTGATGGGGAAAATATCGACCAAATTTTTGCCTTTGCCACCTCTGCTGTCCGAAATGCGACCAATGGTCCTGATTTTGTCAAAAAAGTAAAGGATGTGCTCGATATTCAAATTCACGTCATTTCCGGTGAAGAAGAAGCCCAACTGATTTACGAAGGCATTCATTTCTCAGGGGCCCTGGACGAACAAACCTACTTGATGATGGACATTGGCGGCGGATCCGTAGAGTTTGTAATTGGCAATGCGGATCAGGCGTTTTGGAAACAAAGTTTTGAAATTGGGGGGCAGCGCCTCTTAGATGCCTTTCACTACCACGATCCTATTTTACCCGAAGAAGTAGAAAAGCTAGAGCAGTACTGTGCAGAAAAGTTACAACCCTTGCTAGATGCCATTGCGAGACACAAGCCCAGTGGATTTGTTGGTGCATCCGGCACTTTTGACACCTTGGTAGACATGTACTATGCAGGAATGCTGCAGAGTAAACTTACTGGGCAGCATGTATTTGAACTGCCCGTAATCAATTTTTACGAACTTTTTAAGCTATTAATAAGCAAAAATCGTGCAGAGCGCCTCCAAATCCCTGGCATGATCGCCATGCGCGTGGACATGATTGTGGTGGCTAGCTGCCTGATTGACTTTATCCTTCAACACCTCTCCGTGGAAAGTATGCATTGCTCCCACTACTCTTTAAAAGAAGGGGCGGTTTCTAGAATGCTTTCTGGAGAGATTGACCTCCATAATTAGTAGTTCCCTAGACTTCCCAGCACTCAGCTTGGTAATTTGACTTCCAGTTATTTTAAAAGTCAAAGAGAACGATCACAGCCTGCTGCTTTCTATATTTGTGTGAAACTCAGCATCAATTTTCCAAGCAGCCATGCAGCACTTTCCCTACGAACACTTGCACCAATTCACCTACAACATGCTTCAGAAAATAGGCTGTTCTGATGAAGATGCCCAGCTCGCCACCAAGGTTTTGCTTTCGGCAGACCTTCGCGGAGTAGACAGTCATGGGGTAGCGCGGTTGAGTGGCTATGTACGGCTCTGGGAAAAGGGCAGGATCAATCCCAACCCGAAGGTGCGCGTGACCTACGAGACTCCCTCTACCGCCGTAGTAGATGGCGATGCAGGCCTCGGTCTAGTGGTGGCACCTTTTGCGATGAAGGTGGCTATGGAAAAAGCCAAAAATGTAGGCACAGGATGGGTGTCTGTAAAGAATTCGAACCACTACGGAATCGCGGGTTACCACGCCATGTTGGCTTTAGAACAGGACATGATCGGTATCTCTCTGACCAATGCCAGTCCACTAGTAGCCCCGACCTTTTCCAAGGAACGCCTACTGGGTACCAATCCGATTGCAGTGGCTATTCCTGCGAAGGAAGAACCTGCCTTTGTTATGGATATGGCTACCACTACTGCTGCCAATGGCAAACTAGAAATTCTCCAGCGTAAGGGTTTGGAAACTCCCACTGGATGGGTGCAAGATAAAAATGGCAATCCTACCATCTCTTCCGATGGAGTAAAAGATGGTGGCGCATTACTGCCTCTAGGCGGTGACCGAGAGCACGGCTCACACAAAGGATATGCCCTCGGGGCGGTGGTAGATATTTTATCTGGCGTACTTTCAGGAGCCAATTACGGCCCATGGGTTCCTCCTTTTGTGGCTTTTTTGAACCCGCTTCCGAATCTCGTTGGGGAAGGTATAGGCCACTTTTTTGGCGCTATGCGGGTGGATGCCTTCCGTCCCGCAGATGAGTTTAAAAACCATATGGATCAGTGGATCCGAAGGTTTCGTTCGGCAGAACCTACGCCTGGGCATGAAAAGGTATTGATTCCTGGCGATCCCGAGCGGGAACTTGAAATCATTCGGAAAAAAGAAGGAATTCCGCTTCTTGATCCAGTAATCGAAGATTTGAGTGAATTAGGGAAAAAATTTGGTATCAATTTTTAATAGCCCACCATCAAGCTTCAATTTTGGGAAAGCACTGCTAATTTCTAACTCTACAGGGATGCATTCCTCCCTTTTTCTAGCTAGCTTAGTAGTTGGTACAAATTGCATTTATTTTCCCAAACCATGAACCGATTGCATCTTCCCTTTGGATGGATTTTAACCTGCATCTGCCTGTTTGCTTGTAGCCCCACTGCTACTTTTCGCATCATTGAGAAGCCCATCACTTGGAATGCAGAACGGGAGCAGCTTTCCCTCAACTACCTTAAAGAAAGGCATGGCTTGGTACAATCTACCGCCACGATCAAGCCCCAAATGGTGGTAGTTCACTGGACAGCCATTCCTACTATAGAAGTAACCTTTGATGTATTCAACCCCATTACATTGGGAGGACGTGCAGACCTTACTGGAGCGAGCAACTTGAATGTTTCCAGCCAATTTTTGATTGATCGTGACGGGACGGTATTCCGATTACTTCCTGAAACCACCTTTGCGCGACATGTGATCGGCCTCAACTACCTTGCCATCGGCATAGAAAATATTGGTAGCGACGACATGCCACTCACCAACGCGCAGCTAGCCGCCAACGAAAAACTTATCCGCTACCTGAAACGTAAATACCCCATCGACTACGTCATTGGACATCACGAGTACCAACGCTTCCAAAAAACAGATCTTTGGAAAGAGACGGATCCCAACTACCGAACTGTAAAGTCAGACCCAGGAGATTCGTTTATGAATCGATTGCGGAAAAAATTGACTGATATAAACCTAAAACCCCTTCCTACGCTTTAAATCTGCGATGAAACTGGACCTAAAGTTTACCTCTCTTTTCCTACTTTATCTTTTTCTCTGGGGAGTAAGTCCCGCCCAGCAGCTGGATCCGCTTGCCTCAAAAAGCAGTGCGCCAGCCTCCAGTCCTGCGGATAAAACCCAATTCGGCACTGAAGAATCGAGTTTGAGTTCTTTTGTAAAAGTATCCCACACCCTACCCGAAATCCCTCGGGAGTTCCGAGGAGTTTGGGTCGCCACGGTAGCCAATATTGACTGGCCAGTTTCTGGAACAGATTCTTGGGAAAAGCAAAAAAAGGACTATCTGGCACTTTTAGATTACTACAAAGGGCTGCATTTCAATGCCGTGATCGTACAAATTCGTACTTCCGGTGATGCCTTGTACCCGACCAAATTGGCCCCCTGGTCCAAATACCTTACAGGACAACAGGGGACAGCACCTAAAACCCAGGAAAATCCACTGAATTGGATGATTGATGCTGCACATCAGCGCGGCTTGGAATTCCATGCCTGGCTCAATCCCTACCGAGCTACCATGGATCTGAATACTGCCGGGCTGAATCCCAACCATGATTTTCACAAGCACCGCAAATGGATGCTCAAATACGGCAGCAAGTGGTACTACGATCCAGGGCTACCAGAGGTGAAAACCCATTTGCTTCAAATCATCGACGAAGTGGTGGAAAACTACGACATTGATGCCATCCATTTCGATGACTATTTTTATCCCTACCGAGAGCCCAATGTGGAGTTTCCCGACCAGGCTTCTTATGCTGCTTACAAAAAGCCAGGCCAATCCAAAGACGATTGGAGAAGGCAAAATGTAGACCAACTAATCTTGGCCCTAAGCGAAACAATCAAAAATAAAAAGCCATGGGTTCAATTTGGAATCTCTCCTTTTGGGGTCTGGAGAAACCAAAGCAAGGACCCCAAAGGTTCGCCTACCCAAGCTGGGCAAACCAATTACGACGATCTCTTTGCGGATGTGATTCTTTGGATGAAAAATGGCTGGATTGATTACCTCATTCCGCAGCTCTATTGGAGCATGGAGCACCGTTTGGCTTCCCATAGGGTATTGGCAGACTGGTGGTCCAACAACAGCTATGGAGTACCTGTTTATCTCGGCAATGGCCCTTATAAGATTCGAGAAGACTCTGATGCCGCCTGGAAGGAGCCGAAGGAACTCATCACTCAGGTTCACTACGGTAGAACCCTCCCTCAAATCCAAGGAAATGCATTTTTCTCAGCAAGGTCTATCTATACCAAAAACCAAGACATCGCGCAACTTCTCAAAAAAGAGGTATACGATCGCCCTGTTTTGCCTCCCGCTTTTGAACCTAAAACTCCTCTAACCATTACTCTTCCCGTGATCTTGGATCTACAGGGTTCCCCTGAAAAAATCCAAATGCAACTTGAAAAGAGTCTGGATCTCGCAATTCGCTATGCCTTGGTACAAGGAGGGAATGACCTAAATAGCCTCCACCTAGCTCCCCTACATAAGTTATGGATAGGAACTAATCAGAAATCTAGTTTAGATTTACCCCAACTGAATAGCAACTACCTGGCTATCCGTTGGGTGGATAGTTTTGGCAGAGTGATCCAAAGTCAAGTGCTGCAACTCACCAAATCTTCACTGCCATGAAAGACATGCTCGTTCGACTACTAGAACTTCCTTCAGGAACGGAACTAGAGCAAAAGCTTCTGGAGAAGGAAAAAATTGTGGTACGACGGGCCATTGCACCTGAAAAGCATTTGGTTGCAGACTGGGTGCTGAACGAATTTGGTTCCTATTGGAAATCCGAGGTAGAGGTAGCCTTTTCTCGACAGCCCGTGTCCTGCTGGATTGCGCAGCGGGGCAATGACCTCTTGGGCTTTGCATGTTATGAAAGTACTGCTCGGAATTTTTTTGGCCCCACCGGCACCTTAGAATCTGAACGAGGCAAGGGCATAGGCAAGCTCCTCCTACTCAAATCCCTTGAATCCATGCGGGAAATGGGTTATGGATATGCGATCATCGGTGGCGTAGGTCCCGCAGAATTCTATGAAAAAGCAGTAGGGGCAAAAATCATCGAAGGATCAGAAATCAGTATCTACCAGCATTTACTCCGAAAGCCATGAGTACCCAAACCACCAAAAACCCATGGCTGTGGGTGCCCTCTTTATACCTAACCGAATCGGTTCCCTACGTCATCATCATTACCGTGTCGGTAGTCATGTACAAAAACTTGGGCATCTCCAATGCCGATATTGGGCTCTACACTTCCTTTTTGTACTTGCCCTGGGTAATCAAACCCATCTGGAGCCCAATTCTTGAATTGGTCGGCAACAAAAAACAATGGTTCCTGAGCATGCAGCTCATCCTATCCTTGGTATTTCTAGGGGTAGGATTGACTACAGGCAACTCTCAATTTTTCACCATTACCTTGGCCTTTTTCTGGATGGGTGCTTTCGCTTCAGCTACCAACGACATTGCTTCGGATGGACTTTACTTGATTGCGCTTAAACCCGAGCAGCAAAGTTTTTTTGTGGGCATGCGCAGCACCTTCTACCGGGTAGGAATGATCACGGGGCAAGGATTGATCGTGATGGTAGCTGGCTATTTGGAACAACAGTTTGGAGATCCCGCTCAAGCCTGGTCTTGGACCATGCTAGGTGTTGGGGGATTGATGTTGCTCTTGAC
>CAMDEU010000064.1 GCA_945897085.1 Spirosoma fluviale
GTTTGGGCTTTTCTTGCTCCCAGCTGTAGGCTTTTGGAGATTGACTCAATGATCAATGGCTTGAGCAGCTCTGCATCAAGTCCTTGCCGATGCAGAATGTCTTCTGCAATTCGAAGCATGTGGTTCGTAAAGTTACTTGCGAAAACAGCCGCCACATGTACCGCTTGCCGGTCTTTACCTCGTAGGATGTAAACGAGTTGGGAAAGGCTTTTTGCTACCTTTTTCAAAAGCTGCAGAGTGCCTTCATCCTCAGACTCCAACAGAAATGGCACTTCCTCAAAGTCAACCTTCTTTCCTTTGGTGAAGGATTGCAGTGGGTAAAAAACGCCTACATAGCTGGCTGAACTTTGGGATAGCACCTCCATGGGCATTGCTCCTGAGGTATGTACCAAGATGCTTCCCTCAGGTAAAATCACCTGATCCGCTACCTCTGATAGCGCGTCGTCCTTGATGGCTAAAATGAAGAGCTCTGCCCTACTCTCCGAGAAATCCAAATCATCCATCGGCGTCGCGCTGTAAATTCGCTCGGTTATTTCCTTGGCTTTTTGAAGGTCTCGCGCATAGACTTCCGTGATTTCATGGCCTGCATCTTCGAGTGCTGGCGCCAAGTTCCAAGCCAAATTGCCTGCGCCAAGGATTGCTATTTTAAACTTCATGAAGAAATTAAGTCAATTTTGAGGAAAAGAAAAAGCCATTCCCTAGAACGGGAATGGCTGTAATCCATTTAGAAATCAAATTAAATATGAAGGGCACGGTTGTCCGTGGCGGCCAAACAGGCTTCTTTGAAGACTTCAGTGTAGGTCGGGTGCGCGTGGGACATTCTCGCGATGTCCTCTGCTGAAGCCCTAAATTCCATTGCCACCACTGCCTCGGCAATCATATCGGCAGTTCGTGGACCGATCATGTGTACACCAAGAATCTCATCTGTACTTGCATCTGCCAATACCTTGACCATCCCATCCGTATCCATGGAAGCACGGGCACGTCCGGAAGCCAAGAAAGGAAACTTTCCAACCTTGTAGGCTCTGCCCTGCTCCTTCAGCTGTTCTTCGGTGTAGCCTACAGCAGCCACTTCTGGCCAGGTGTACACCACTCCAGGGATCAAGAGGTAGTTGATGTGTGGCTTTTGTCCAGCGATGGTCTCTGCTACATATACCCCTTCCTCTTCCGCCTTATGTGCAAGCATCGCCCCTTTCACCACATCTCCGATTGCATAAATATGGGGAACAGCTGTTTGCAGGTGATCATTTACCTCAATTTGTCCTCTATCTGTAATCTTAACCCCCGCTGCAGCGGCATTTAGGCCATCCGTAAAGGCCTTTCGACCAATCGATACAAGTACATAGTCTCCCTTGATTTCTACAGTCTCTCCTTTCGCATTTTCAGCTTTTACGACTACTTCCTTTCCAAGATTTTCTACTCCAGTCACCTTGTGTTTGAGAAAAAATTCAAAGCCAATTTTTTTCAAAGATTTCTGAAGTTCCTTGCCCAGGCTTTTGTCCATGGTAGGAATGATGGAATCCATGTACTCTACCACTGTCACCTTGGCGCCTAATCGTCCATAGACTGAACCCAGTTCCATGCCGATCACTCCACCACCGATGACGATGAGGTGCTTGGGAATTTCCTTCATCTTAAGCGCCTCTGTAGAGGTAATGATGCGTTTCTTATCGATCGAAATAAATGGAAGACTTGCTGGCTTGGAGCCTGTGGCAATGATGATATTTTTTCCTTGAATATCGGTTGCCGAGCCATCCGCTTTGGTTACTTTGACCGTATGGGCATCCACAAAAGATCCAAGTCCATGGTGGACATCCACCTTGTTTTTCTTCATCAAAAACTGAATCCCATCCACATTTTGGGTGACCACCTCGTCTTTTCGTGCGATCATTTGTGGGAGGTTTACCTTGAGACCCTTCAAGTCGATGCCATGCGTAGCAAAAGTATGCGCTGCATTGTGGTAATGCTCCGAGGAGTCCAGCAAGGCCTTTGAAGGAATACAACCTACGTTTAAGCAGGTTCCACCAAGAGTGGAATATTTTTCAATCAAGGCTGTTTTCATCCCTAATTGTGCAGCGCGAATGGCTGCTACATAGCCCCCTGGGCCCGATCCGATTACGATTACGTCGTACATTGTATTGTTGTTGTACTATGTACTAGGTACAAAGTACCAAGTACACATTGGTTAGCTATTCAAACTTTTTTTGAGTTTCACGACCATATTTTGGATATGAGACAACTCGAGTTCTATTTTTTCAACTACTTCCATGGGTACATACCCGAGTCGATTGGAAAGAACCAATTGGGTATGCAATTCGAAAGAAGACCCAAGAGAGATGGCCAAGAAGTGATCAAAATCCTTGCTGGTATTTCTCCCTGCTCCCTCCGCAATGGTAGAGGGAATGGAGATTGCACACCTGTTCATCTGTGAAATCAATCCATAACGCTCCTTCAAAGGGAATTTTTCGGTAATCTTGTAAATTTCAACTACTAATTCCATGGCCTTTTGCCATACGGAAAGCTCCTTGTAACGATGCATTTTTGTCTATTTAGTTTAAAAAATCTTCCTCTTTCGGAGTTCAAATTAAATCCTTAGCACAATTCCCCTTGTACTTCGTACTTAGTACTTGGTACTTCGTACTTTAAACCCCAAACATCAACCTCGTCGGATCTTCGAGCAATTGCTTGACGCGAACCAAGAAGCTTACAGACTCGCGTCCATCGATGATGCGGTGATCGTAGGACAAGGCAAGGTACATCATCGGTCGGATGACCACCTGCCCGTTTTCAGCAATCGGTCTTTCGACAATGTTGTGCATACCTAAAATCGCAGATTGCGGAGCATTGATGATTGGTGTAGACATCATGGATCCAAATACCCCACCGTTGGTGATCGTAAAGGTTCCTCCCGTCATCTCCTCAATAGAAAGCTTGTTTTCACGAGCCTTTCCAGCCAGACGAACAATCTCCTTTTCAATTTGATCAAAAGAAAGGTTCTCCGCATTGCGGATTACAGGAACCACCAACCCTTTGGGTGCCGATACGGCCACAGAAATATCACAGAAGTCGTGGAAGACCATTTCACTGCCATCAATCTGCCCATTCACTGCAGGCCATTCCTTCAAGGCCACACAAACTGCCTTGGTAAAGAAGGACATAAAGCCTAGTCCTACGCCATGCTTTTCCTTGAACTGATCCTTAAACTTGGATCTTAGGTCCATGATGGGTTTCATGTTGACCTCATTGAAGGTAGTCAACATGGCTGTTTCGTTCTTTACTGCCACCAAGCGACGAGATACCGTCTTGCGCAGCGAAGACATTTTTTCTCTGCGGATCGCTCGAGCACCAGAAACTGAAGTCTCCACAGGAGCAGCCGAAACAGCTAGTGATGGAGTAGCCACAGGGGCGGGAGATGCAACAGGAGTAGAAGCAGTCATTGCATCCTCTTTGGTTACTCGACCTTCGATACCCGTACCAACTACCGTGGCAGCTGAGATTCCCTTTTCCGCCAATATTTTTGCTGCCGCTGGAGAAGCATGTCCAGTGGCATAGTTTTCGGTAGTAGTCAATGGCGTTGCAACTGGAGCTGCTGGTGCTGGGGTACTAGCTGCTATAGGAGTAGCTCCTCCAACTTCAATTCTACAGATCAGCCCGCCTATTTCCAAAACATCTCCTTCCTTTGCCACATGGCGTAAGATACCCGTAGCTTCAGCTGGTAGCTCGAAGGTAGCTTTGTCAGAATCAACGTCTGCAATGATTTCATCGAGCGTGACCTGGTCCCCATCCTTCTTGATCCAATTGGCCAAGGTCACCTCGGTAATGGATTCTCCAACCGTAGGAACGACCATTTCTTTGATGCTTGAAGCCATAGGAGCGGCTGAAACTGGAGCGGCTGGTGCTGCTGAAGGAACAACCACTGGAGTAGCTACCGCTGGTGTAGGAGCAGCCGTTGCGGCAGTAGCCGATTCCTCGATCGTACAGATCAGTCCTCCGATTTCTACGGTATCGCCTTCTTTAGACTTGATACGCAAGATACCACTGGCCTCAGCTGGAAACTCGAAAGTTGCCTTGTCCGACTCTAGTTCGCAGAGCACCTCGTCCAATTGAACTTGATCTCCGTCTTTCTTAAACCATTGTCCTACGGTTACTTCCGAGATGGATTCGCCTACAGTAGGTACTCTCATTTCTTTGCTCATGGTCTTCTATTTTTTTTCCTTGGAACTTCTTCCTCGGTGTTTTTTACATGTTAATTTTCAGGATCCCCCGCTTCCTAATTTGCGGCGTTGGTACTAGAGGCTTAGCGCCTGGGAAACCAGATTTTTTTGTTCTTCTACGTGCACCTTGTTGTAACCTGTAGCTGGAGAAGCACTTGCCTTCCTAGCAATCACGCGCATCGGAAGTTCCTGATAGAGTAAGCGAAGCAGGTAATTCCAATAGCCCATGTTTTCTGGCTCTTCTTGCACCCAGACCACCTCTGCTCCCTTGTAGCTTTTGATAATCTCCAGAATTTGCGTTTTAGGCAGCGGATGTAATTGCTCCACACGTACCAAAGCCACCTGCGTGTTTTTTTCTTTCTCTCTTGCCTCTTCTAGGTCATAGTATACCTTGCCAGTACACAAGACCACCCGCTTCACGTCTTTTGCCTTGACTTTGGTGTCGGGCAACACTTCCCTAAACCTACCCGAGGTAAACTCGGAAATCGGAGACACAACCTTGGGATGACGTAACAGAGACTTTGGTGACATGACCACGCAAGGCTTCCTAAACTCCCAGGTCATCTGTCTTCTCAACAGGTGAAAGAAGTTGGAGGGCTCCGTGATGTTGGCCACCACCATGTTGTAATCAGCTGATAGCTGCAAGAAGCGCTCAGGTCTGGCGTTGGAGTGCTCGGGCCCTTGGCCTTCGTATCCATGAGGGAGGAGCATCACTAGCCCATTCATTTTCTGCCATTTCGTTTCGCCTGAAGAGATAAACTGATCTATCATCGTCTGGGCACCGTTGGCAAAGTCTCCAAATTGCCCTTCCCAGAGGGTAAGGGAATGGGGATTAGCAATGGCATAGCCGTATTCAAATCCCAAAACGGCATATTCCGAAAGTAGGGAGTTGTAAATGTAAAACTGCCCACTTCGATCTTTCATCTCCAAAAGGGAGTTGAAGGGCTGGTTGGTGTTGGCTTCGTGGATCACTGCATGGCGGTGGGAAAACGTCCCGCGCTGCACATCTTGACCGGTGAGGCGGACGGTCTTACCTTCCAATAGCAAGGATCCGTAGGCCAATAGCTCGGCAGAAGCCCAGTTTAGCTCTTTGGTGTCAAGGAACATCTCCTTACGCTGCTTCATTTGCGCTTCGATCTGCTTGATCGGTTTAAAGCCCTTTGGAATGAAGGTGATTGCCTCGGCCACTTTTTCGATTTGATCTTGGGAAATTCCAGTTTCAGGTGATCGCTCAAAATCTTCAGGCTTGGAGCGACGTAGATTTGCCCACTCTATTTCAAATTTGGTAGCCTGGTAAGGAAGTGGCTTTTCTTTAACCATATTGAGGCGATCTTGTAGCAGCTGACGGAATTCTTCGTCCATCTGCATTGCAATCTTCGCGTCAAAATCCCCTCTTTCGGTCAATCGCTTCACATAAATCTCACGAGGATTGGGGTGTTTGGATATGATGTTGTAGAGTTCCGGCTGTGTGAATTTTGGTTCGTCGGACTCGTTGTGTCCGTGACGACGGTAGCAGACCATGTCTACGAAGATGTCTTTGTTGAATTTCTGACGGAACTCAGCAGCCAATCTTGCAGCAAAAACTACCGCCTCTGCATTATCTCCATTCACGTGAATGACAGGCGCATCGATAATTTTGGCCACATCAGTACAATAAATTGAAGTTCGCGCGTCGTCAAAATCGGTGGTGAATCCTACCTGATTGTTGATTACAAAGTGGATGGTTCCTCCCGTGTTGTAACCCTTAAGGCCAGCCATTTGAGTAACTTCATACACGATTCCTTGACCAGCGACGGCGGAATCGCCATGTATGAGAATAGGAAGTGATTTTTTCGAATCACCCTTGTGAGCATAATCGATTTTTGCACGCAAAAAGCCTTCTACCACAGGATTTACTGCCTCTAGGTGCGAAGGATTAGGGGCTAACATAAGATGTATCTTGTGCTTTTCGGGAGTTAGGATATCGGAGGAATAGCCCATGTGGTACTTCACATCGCCATCACCCATGGTGAGGTCAGGCTTGGCTGTCCCCTCAAACTCAGAAAAAATTTGCTCGTAGGTTTTGCCCATTACATTGGCCAGCACATTCAAGCGACCACGGTGCGCCATACCGATCATGACCTCTTCAACACCAAGCTGAGCAGCAGTATTAATTACTGCATCTAAGAAAGGAATGGTGCTTTCGCCCCCTTCTAAAGAAAAGCGCTTTTGTCCAAGGTATTTGGTATGGAGGAAATTTTCAAAAACTACTGCTTGATTCAGTTTAAATAAAATTCGTTTTTTCTCTTCGTAAGAAGGAGTAAAAGCCAAAGCCTCTTTTTCAATTTTGGATTTAAACCAATCCAACATTTCCGCATCGCGGATATACAAGAACTCAAAGCCCATTGGACCTTCGTAGATCGTCTTTAAGGCTTGTACAATTTGAGCCAGACTAGCTGCACCAATTCCAATTTCCTTTCCCGCTTCGAATACTGTTTGCATATCCTCCTGAGCCAAACCAAAATTCTCTGGATCAATCAAGGGCTTTCGATCTCGACGTTCACGAACTGGGTTTGTTTTGGATCTGAGGTGTGCACGAGACCGATAGGCATGAATCATGGCGCGAACGCGTATCTCCTTCGGGAGGCTATCCACGTTCATAATGGTGCCTGATAGTCGTGCAGGCTGTTCTGCAGCTGCTGGCACCGCAGGAGATCCAACTCCTTCATAGTGGGTCAAGGCAAAATCAAAGCCATCAAAAAATTCCTTCCAACTCGGGTCGATACTGGTGGAGTCGTTTTTATAAGCAGCGTACATCTCGTCGAGGTAAGCTACGTGAGCATTAGCGATATAGGTAAATTTATCCATGGTGAGAAATGATAACAATCAAAATTAATTGAAAATTATAATATATAAAAATTGCTTATTTGCTTTAGCGGTTTTATAAAAATGAAATCATCAGATTTAGTACAAGTAACCCATGAAAATAAGTTTGTAAGTTTAGTAAAATGGGCTGTCGTCCCATCCACAAGCTAAGGAGTATTGAGGATTACCCACAGTGATTCACAATTACATAGAACAAGGAATATGCTAGAGGATATTTTTTCGTTTCGCGCCTCCGGAGCTCTGTATAAAAAATCATCCTATTTTCTATTACGATAATGCCCCGCAGGGGCATAGTAACAATCGAGTTTATCAAAATACTATTTTCGATATAAACAATTCAAAAGAATTACCCTAAAAAAGTACCTAACCCCCCTAATTATAGAAGAAGAAAGCTGTTCGTTATAAAAGATTCAGTAGGAGTAAGGAATACTGTCTTCCAAAAGGATAAACCCCGTAGAATTACAAAGGGATCGAGGAATAGCAATCCTAACTATCCGCTACACGATCAACAGCCATCTCGGGCGGTATCCACCAGTACCAAGTGCAGACGAATGGGTAAAACAAGAAATAAATAACGCACTTACTCTGCTAACAAAAAAAGGCCCCGCAGATGCGGGGCCTTTAATAAAATCAAATTCTATTGATTACTTCAAAGTTGCAGGCCAAGGCTTACCAGCGTTGGATTTCACAGCCACGGTACCAAATTCACCGTAGGTATTCACCCAAGAGAAGGTAAGAACTGCATCCGTGCGGCTCTTGAATGTCATGGAGTAACTATCACCGTACTTATCTGCTCCACTCATGGACAATTTACCACAAGCATCACTGATTCGTACGTTTCCACTTCCCCATGGATCTGGGTAGCACTTATCCCATGCACCGAAAGTACCGTCAGAAAGTGTATAGGCACCAGGAGAAGAAGCTACTGCAGTCCAAGTAGTTGATCCTGAGTATTTCTGTCCGCAGAAAGTCTCCAATGCATCGAATGCATAAGTACCTGCCAAAGAAGATGGACACACTACAGCAACCGCATACTGGAATGGTGAATCGTAGAAAGGAGCACCCGCTACGTTGGTAGTCACGTTGTCAGAAGAAAACTTTCTACCAAACTTGTCGTTCAATACCAAACGGAACTCAAATACATCACCACCAGCAATTCCAGCAGCTGTCAAACCTACCGCAGCAATTGCTTCAGCTGCAGTGATGGAAATATCAGCTCTCAAGAATCGAGAAGTGGTATTTGTTTTGAAATCAGAAGCCTGAAGGGTCTTCACCAACACGTCAGTCGCAGGAGTGTATTTCAAACCTACACCAGGAATCAAACGTCTGTGACGTACACGTACTTCAACAGTTTGTACTGTCTTACCGTCTTCTACATCAACTGCTTCAATGGTAAGTGCAAACTTTGAGTTTGCCAAATCAAAGAAATTTAACGTAGTGCTTGTTCTAGCAATAGTTCTCAAGTAAGCTCCCGTGTCAAAATCTTTGTAAGGAACGTTAGGCTCTACAAAGTCTCTACATGAGCTTAGAAAGATGACTGCCATTGCCAATAAGCCGAAACTATATTTTAGCGTTTTCATATTTTCTAATTTATAAGGTTAATAAATCCAAGGTGATGCAGGATTCTTATCCCAGAACACTTGTAACGCCAGATTCTGTTTCTGAACTGCCTTGGTATTGGTTACCATGTAGTTGTTAGGATACAAGAATGATCTAACAAAAGGTCCTGTAATGGCTTCCAATCCTGGCTGCATACGAGCTGGCTTGCCAGTTCTTCTGTACAAGTTGTAAGATTCCAAACCGTTACCAAACAGTGACAACCAGTACTCTCTACCTACCACATTCATCTTGGTATCGTTCGTAGCTGCAGCATCATACTGTGCTTCAACATATTTTTTGTAGTTGGTCACACGAGCAGTGAAAGTAGCTGCTGGTTCGAAAGCTGAAATCGTAGCTCCTTCAGCACCTGCTAATGCAAAGGCGCGAACATAGTCCATGTGCTTCTGGATTCCAGAAAGTAATAAGGTCTTTGGAGTACCAGTAGTTCCCAAAGTGATCGCAGCTTCAGCCAACATAAAGTCAACATATGCAGCCAACATGATTGGGTGAATACCCGCACCTTTCATACCTAAAGCAATATTGGCTACAGGAACACCCGAATTGTTGTCATAACGACCTCCAGCTGGGAATGGGCCATAAGCAGTACGCTTCAAACCATCTGGTGGTATACCATCTGGATCCAAGTGATCACGACCCCAATAGCCTTTGTTACCCGCAGGGTTACAGTAAGGAAAGCCGCCTACCAAGTAGTGAGGAGGTGCGATCTGAGAGATACACTCCTGCTCGTCTACGTTAGTAGTGTTGGTCAACGTTTGACGGTACAGGTAGTAACGCACACGAGGATCATCAAAACCTTTTTCCACAGTCAAATGGTGCATGTAATCCGTAGACTGGTAGTCACCACCACCTGCAGTATACTGACCTGCAAACTTAGGGTGTCTTGAATCTGGATCAGCAACAGTAGTACCAAAACGGAAGACGAAATCATCGCCAGTTCCGATAAGTGCATTTGCTGTAATCAAGGCATTGATTGCATTCTTAGAAGCATCTGCATTTACTGATTTGGTAGTAAGGTGATATTTCAACTTCATTGTGTTCACCAACTTATTCCATTTGGTATAATTTCTACCGTAGAAATAATCGTTAGGCGTACCGCCAGAGGTAGCTACAGTGAAGTGAGCTGAAGCCTCATCAAGCAATTTCAAAGCAGCAGCGTAGACGGTAGCACCATCATCTACTTTTGGATTGAAATTAGCTGCATCAATTGCTTCAGAGTAAGGAACGTTACCGTAGGTATCTACCAGATCCATCAAGACCATTGCCTTGATCGTCTTTGCGATACCCATGTGTCTTTGCAAGTTGGACTTCTCTGCCAAAGGCAACAAGAAGTTCACATCAGCCAAGATGTTCGCATACGCGCTAGACCAGAGCCCGTTGGTAGAACCCGCAGTATAAGCTGATTCGTACAAGGCAGAGAATTGGTTAATTTGTCTTGTCAAACGTGCACCACGATCTGATACACCATACCATAAACTTTGGTAGTCCAACTGGATACGGTTCAAAAGGAAATCGGGAGATGCAGTAGTTGCGTTAACTGCATTCGGGTTTTCCAATAGCTCGTCCAATTTATCCCCACATGACGTAGCCAAAACCATTCCGGCAGCCAGCGTCAGTCCATATATAAATCTTTTCATTGTCATTTCAATTTGGAGTTAGAATGTAAGAGTCAACGTTCCACCCAATCTACGAGAGCTAGGTCCTGTTACGAAATCAAATCCAAGTCCGTTACCCACACCAGTACCCAATACGTCAGTATCGAAGTTCATGTTTGGTGGGAAGTTAAGGGCAAGGAACCATAGGTTAGTACCGCTAAGCGCGAAAGAAGCCTT
>CAMDEU010000065.1 GCA_945897085.1 Spirosoma fluviale
CGCCTCCTGCAATTCGGCCACCCCACCTCCAGTAGCTATCCAAGATATCCCCTTTCCAGGTGGGGAGGGAACATCCCTGCCCTCCCTTTCTTCAGATGGCAATCAACTGATCCTTTCTTGGGTAGCCACGCCCACGGATAGCCTAGCACAATTCCACTTTGCGCGCCTTGGAGAAGATGGGAACTGGTCTAGGCCCGAGCAGATAGCCAAGGGCAGCAACTGGTTTGTCAACTGGGCAGACTACCCTGCGCTCGTTCAAAACAAAGGCTCGCTACTCGCCTACCACCTGCAAAAATCTTCCCCAGGAAAATTCTCCTACGACATTCTGATGCATGCCTTGCCCAAGGGACAGACAACCTGGCTCGGTGGACATCCTTTGCACCGAGACTCCACGCAGACCGAACATGGATTTGTGTCCGCAACGGCCTACAGCGATTCAAGCTTTTTGGTGTCCTGGTTGGATGGACGGAACACCGGAGGGGGCGGACACGAAGGCCATGACATGCATTCAGGCGCCATGAGCATCCGTGCTGCTGAAGTAACCCTCCAAGGAAAGGTCCTTTGGGATAGCCAACTAGATGACAAAACCTGTGATTGCTGCCAAACCAGCACGGCCATTACTTCCCAAGGACCGGTGGTGGTTTACCGCAACCGATCTGACCAAGAAATCCGTGACATTGCGATCACTCGCCTAGTAAATGGAAACTGGACCGAACCAACCATCATTCACGCCGACAACTGGGAAATATCCGGTTGCCCAGTCAACGGCCCCAAGGTCGTAGCTGAAGGAAATACGCTTCTAGTGGGCTGGTTTACAGCCGCCAAGGGTGAAGCGAAGGTTAATTTTTCTTTCTCCTCGGATGCTGGAGTCACCTTTGCTGCGCCGATCACCGTCGAGGGGCAGGGCATCATCGGTCGCGTAGAGGTCGCCTTGCTTGATGAGCAGTCCGGCATCGCCGCTTGGATGGAAACTACTACGACGGGTACCTATTTGATGGCTGCTCGGATTGACAACGGGGGCAAGATGGGCAAACGCTGGGAGATTGGAGCGATGGATTCGGGTCGAAAAAGTGGGTTCCCTCAGCTGGAGGTGCTTGGAGAGAACGTTTACTTTGCCTGGACCGAGGTCAAAGGAGAGGCCAATCAGTTGCGAACTGCCTATTTGCCGAAGGCGGCTTTTTAGAGAAGCAAGAACCGAGAGCCAAGAAAAAAGACAGGTTGTAGTTCAATTCAATGATTCCCTACTTCAACATTCTGCTCTCGGCGTTCGACATTAGGGAGAAGCAAGAGCCGAGATACCCGCCGCGGCGGGCAAGCGAGAAGCAAGATGAAAATCCTAATCCGTAGGCAGGATTTATTTAGCAGTAGAACTGAGTCTAATCTCTTGTTTCTTGCATCTTGTCTCCAAAGTACTTCCTATTTCTATGGTGCCTTGGACACTATATCGTCACAAACCAGATAAACATAAATAAGAAGCTGTCTTTCTTCATGACATTGGGCCCATAATAGGTTAAAAATGTATTCTTTGGGTTGGGATAGTACCAAGCCGCTGGACCAACAAAAGAACGCCTTACCTTAAAAAGCTGCTCCTCCTCAGGGGATTCTAACGTGAAATTACGCACACCCAACGCAATCTTAGGAACTACTCGGTAATTTACATCACCCAAAAAAATACCTTCAAAATCGGTGTCCTTAGACATGCCTACAAAGGCCCGGATTTGCCCTTGTACCAACAATTTCTTATTCAAATAGGTCTTTGAATAATCTAATCGAAGGCCAGTCTGGTGCTTGTTTCGGTAAAAATCAAATTGACTGTAAGAGAAAATCTTCCAATTGGGACTCAAAATTTTGCCCACCATCAATTCGGTTCTAAAACCCTCGTTAGGGAAGGTGAATACAGTAGGCCTCAGGCGTACTTGCCATTGCTTGGGCAAATTGTGCCGAATCTCAACTGTCGAAAAATAGGTTTGAGCCTGTATATTCCCTAAAAACCCTAGGAAAATAATACCGCAACTTAGGAAGGCTTTTTGAATTGAATATACACAAGCAAGGGGTGAAAAGAAATAAATTGGGTAGGTCAAATGGGGATTGAGTGTACCCCTTTTCAATGTATCCTGTTTAGTAAATGAAATTAATGGTATGCAGAAACAGAATTTATGAAAGGTAGGCTAATAATTTCTTAAACGAAAACGACAGGGAAAGACAAAACAAAAAGATAATTTTAAAGTAAGGAATCCTTGTGATTGGGGTAAAAAAAACCGTCTATTTTCTTTATCCCCCCGCATGAAAAAAACAAAAAAGGTAGAATTGACAAGTCTGTCTCACGCCTATTGGTAAACCAAAAATCTATTTTAAAATTTTTTGTTAAAAAAATCCCCTTGAACCCCCTTACTTATCCAAATCAGCAATTCACCAAGCAGGAGTTTGCCCATCAAAATGCGATTCAGCGTTTGGAGCGACGCTCGCTTTTCGCACAAGTCGGTGATCTGCTTCTCCTTAGGCCGCTCCAGTACCACGTTTTTCCAATTGTAGGTGGGCATGGTATTCCGAAGGGGATTCGCCTGTCAGCTTTTTGAAATTGAGGTAGAAGGTATTTCCACTCACAAACAAGGTCTTCTTGGACAAGGAATCGATGGTATGCGTCAACAAGTACCCCTTACGGATCAGCGAAATGGAGTAATTGATGCGTAACACATTGACGTACTCGCCATAGGTAAAATTCCCTAAGTACTTGAATAGGTACTTCACGTGACTTTGCGGGCAGTCCAACTGGAAGGAGAGGGATTTGAGATTGGGAACCTCCAGGAGCTCTTCAGTCCATGCTTGTTCCATTTTTTTTAAGGCAAAAAGTAATGACTCCACCCGAGGCGCAATCTGCTTCTCCACTCCCAAATCCTGAGGGCTAGTTTGCCCCCTTTTCTTAGATCTCCAGATAGCAATCTCTTCGGGAGCACCCGCATTGATGTGTTCCAACAAGCGCAGTTCCCCGTACAGAATGCGAGGGTTTCTCAGCAGGTAAATACAAATAAACAACCAGAGGAAGGAGGTAAGGCCATAGAATTCCCCCAACACTTTATCTTGTGTCTCCTCCAGCCCTTTTCCGTAGATAAAGTTTGCGAACGCGTAAATCAATAAAAAAGCGACCATCATCAAGTACGCCCAAACGCGTATGGACTTAAAATAGCCCTGCTCCCGCTGACTCTTTCGCTTCGCAAAATAGGTCCACACTAAAAAAATCAAGCGACCAATGTATCCTGTGGAGTAAACTAAAAATACAGATTGATTAATGGACTTACTCCAATCCAAACCTACGCTAAGGGTCACAATCAGAAGAGAAAGCCCGAAGTGAAGCGGAAGATTTTTTCTAGAAATTTGTTGATGCAGTAGGCCCTCAAAAAAAAGGTAATAGATCGGAGGGATGAAAAAGGCAAATAGGAGCGACTGTTCAAATGGATTTTCAAAGGGGGCCAAAATCTGAAAACTAGACAAGCCAAAGATGACTCGTTGTACAGCGGATATGGCCAAAATAGCTAAAAAAAAGATACTCGATTTGAGGTCCCTCTTGGTATCAAACAGGGAAACGGAAACGAACAATAGCAATACTCCCCCAACAAAAAAAGATAGAATTGACAAGGCTGGCCACATGCCCAAAAGTAACCCAAAAATTTATTTTATGATTTTTTGTAAAAAAAAATTCATGTGATTATCTGCAATTTCTCTGGGTGATCGTTAACTGCGAATAAGTGTAAAAAACATTGGCCAGAGAAGGTTTAGCAGCAGAAACGTAAACTTCAAAATTATGGCCATCTTTACCAATCAAATAGTTAAAAGAAGGCAATGACTAAGGACATGAATTTTTTCGAGGCAGTAAGCCAGCGTCGATCTGTACGCGTTTTTGATCAAATGGAAACTTTCGATGGTACCATCGTCCAAAAATGCTTGGAAGCAGCCATCCTTTCTCCCAACAGCTCCAACCTGCAGCTCTACCAGTTTGTGCGCGTACCGGAATACTCTCCGCTCAAAGATCGTCTGGCACAGCTCTGCATGGGACAGAAAGCAGCCACCACTGCACGGGAGTTGGTCGTGGTCCTCACTCGACGAGATCGTTGGAAAGCCCATGCCAAAGCCAATTCTGAGTTTATCACTGCATCCTCTTCTGGAGAAGGAGACAAAAAAGTGAAGCTGGCACGCCGGTATTACCGAAAATTGGTGCCCATGCTGTATTGGAAATTCCCGGGATGGTCCTTTATCAAAAAATTAATTGCTATCACCCAAGGCCTACGCAACCCAATGGTTCGGGAAGTAAGTGAAACCGCCGTCCGCATCTCGGTGCACAAGAGTGCATCCCTAGCCTGCATGACTTTTATGCTGGGTATGAAGGCGGCTGGATACGATACCTGCCCCATGGAGGGCTTTGACTCCAAGCGGGTCAAAAAACACCTCAAAATCCCTGCTGGATGCGAAATCGCGATGATTATCGGTTGCGGTAAAGGAATGCCCGAGGGAATCTACGGGGAGCGATTTAGAGTGCCGAGTTCAGAATTGATTGTAGTGAAATAGGAAAATAAACCAATAGCGCACCTCCGGAGCGCGTCAGATATTGAATTTGTGATTTTCTATTGACATGCTGCTCCTCCGGAGCAGGTTTCCGAACTAACAGACAAATCGGAAAGGGATTAAAATGGATATTTGCCCCGGAGGGGTAATATGTTAATAGAAAACAGGAAGTGTATTTTTTGGCAAGCTCCAGAGGAGCGACATCGAAGATTTAAATAATTATCGCTCTGCGTGAAACTATTTTTTTTCACGCTGATCAAAAAAGAAAAAATACGCTGATTTATCTGCGGAATTTTTCCGTGTTTATCTGCGTGAGCCTTTTTTTTTACGCTCCGCCGCGGCGGATAAAGAGAAAAGGTACGCTGATCTATCTGCGTGAAATTCCTGTGATATTTGGACTAAAACCTTCGAGGTCTGAAAGACCTCAAAGGTTTATCTTATCAGCTTCGCCAAAGAGCTTGATGGCCTGCTGGTACACCTCGTTGATGTCATTGATAACTTTGTAGAAGGCGCTATCGTCGTAGAGCTGTCGTCCCAAGTGCGCCTTGATCAAGATGCGAAGGTATTCTTTGGAGGTAGCAAAGTCCTTGGCATCAAATTCCACCTTGTTTTTCTTCCCAAAATCAACCAAATCCATCAGCATCGCATCGCTGACCTTGAAATTCTTGTAGTAGTCCTCTACGGAGATTTTAGAAAACTTGCTCTTGCTTTTACTCACATAATCAAGCAAGTACTCTCTAGACGAATCCGTAGAAAAGAGCTTGTTCACATAGGCACTGTTCATCGTGGTATCGAGCGGCACAAAGTAGTCTGGCATGATGCCTCCACCTCCATAGACGGTTCTTCCTTTTTTGGTTTGGTACTTCAGGCTGTCGTTGAAGCTAATGCTGTCCGCAGAGAAAAACTCGCCCTTCTCGTAGCGGTTGTTGAGGTCCGTTTCGTAAGCCTCGTAGTCACTGTCGTAGGGCTTTTGAATGGATCGTCCTGATGGCGTAAAGTAGCGCGCAATCGTCAATCGCAATTCTGCTCCATCCGAAAGGTCAATGGGCATTTGCACCAAGCCCTTACCAAAAGATCTTCTGCCTACAATCAGTCCGCGGTCATTGTCTTGAATCGCTCCTGCCATAATCTCAGACGCAGATGCAGAGCCTTCGTTGATCAAAATAATCACCGATCCCTCCTCAAACATGCCCTGCTTGGAAGCATAGGCCTTGCTGTTGTACTGACTCACTTTACCTACCTGTGACACAATTAGGTCTCTCCCGCCAAGGAGCTCATCTACCATGTAAATCGCTGCTCCCATATATCCTCCAGGATTGCCTTGCAAGTCGACAATCAGCTTTTTCATTCCCTTTGCCTGCAGGTCAGCTATGGATTTTCTAAATTCATCGTAGGTAGTCGCTGCAAATCGGGTCACTTTGATGTAGCCAATTTCCTTGTCCACCATGTAGGTGGCATTGATGCTGTATTGTGGGATTTTGGCCCGTGTGATCGAGTACTTGATCAAACTTGGGGCATTTTTACGCTTGATCTCTACCGCTACCTTGGATCCACTTGGACCTCTCAAGTAGTCAAATACATCCCGGTTGGTGATGCCAATACCGGCAACGGTCTTGCCATCTACCGAAATAATCTGGTCTCCCGTTTGGATCCCAAGGGCCTCGGATGGTCCTCCGGTAAGCGGAGCTACTACATAAATAGTATCGCGAATGATGCCAAACTCAACCCCAATGCCATCAAATTCACCCTCCAACTGAGATTGAACTAGCGAGGCATCTTTGGCTGGAATGTAGCTAGAGTGCGGATCTAGCTTTTCCAACATCTTGGTGATGCCAAACTCCACGAGCTCGTTGGTATCCACGCTATCCACATAGTCGCGGTTGATATAGGTCATGATCTCCTGCAACTTGTATAAGGCCGCACGAATATCATTTTGACTGCCCTTGGGTTCTGCAAAGGTGGCGCCAATCCAAATACCGCCTGCAATGGAAAGAGCTAGAAGCAAAGGAAGACGGATTTGAGTGATTGTGTTTTTTTGTTGGCTCACAGCAAAAGGGGTTTACTTTTCGAATTAAACTATCTAGATCAAAAAATGTATTTTGTTTGGTGCAATTTTAGGTAAAATTAACGTCCTTGACCGCTAAGCAAGCCCATAAAGATGCTATTTTTTTATAATTTTTAGATTTCTTTCCGGTAATGAAAGGAAACACCAGTTGAAGTTCAAGAAAGAGGGCTGTGAACCGTGGACTGTGGTCTGTCAACAATTATCCGCAGTTTTAAATAGGTGAGCTGAGCTACTGGTATGATTGCGGATAATCATAATCATGTATTTAATTCCCTTTTTTAGTTCAAAAAAAATTATTTTTGTGCTATGCAGTCAAAGAAGGCTTTCGAAAAAACATCGGTTGGGGATTTGGTCTCTGAAAACTACGTTTTCGCTGCCGTCCTGCACTACTTTGGCATCAGTTTTTACCAGTATCCCAGTGATTCTCTAGAAAAAGTTTGCCACAAGCATAAGGTCAATCCTCGGCAGCTGATTGCACAACTGGAAAGTTGGGCCCAGCAAAAAGACCCCAGCCTGGAGGAACTGTACCTGAATCCCATCGAACTGCTGGTTGCCTACTTGAAGAAAAAGCACTACTACTTTGTACGACAGGAGCTTCCTTTTTTGTCCAACTTGATTTCAGGCATCTCTACAGAGCCAGGCTACGAACTGCTACTTGGAGACCTCCGTATTTTATTCCCACTTTTTGTAGAAGACTTTATCCACCACATCCACGAGGAGGAAAGCCGATTATTCAATCGGATTGATTTATTACAAAGCATTGAGGCAGGGGAGTTTAGCACCCGAGATGCGCTAACCATCCTGGAACAAGATCCCATCCACTACCTAGCGGAGCACCACGAAATTCACGACGATGAGATGGAAGGGATCCGAAAACTAACGAACAACTACCAATTGACAGCCGATGCCCCTTTGACCATGAAGGTACTCTACCACGAACTTCAAACTTTCGAAAAAGAGCTGTCCATTCATGCCAAAATTGAAGATGAACTCCTTTTTCCTAAGGCGGTAGAACTGGAGAAGGAAGCCCTACGGAAAATTCGTAAACAAATTCAAACCAACTGATGTCCAGAGTACTAGCAATAGACCTGGGTACCAAACGCACCGGCTTGGCAGTTACGGATCCCCTAAAGATCACCTGCAATCCGCTGGAAACTATTGAGACTTCCAAGTTGATCCCCTATCTCCAAGCCTACTGCGGTAAAGAAGCCGTAGAAGTCTTAGTTCTCGGATACCCTACCCGCCTCAATGGGCAGGCCAACGAAATGACCCCGCTGGTGCTTGCCTTGAAAGAGAAGCTTGAACTGGCATTTCCCGCACAAAAAGTAGTTCTCATCGACGAACGTTATACTTCCAAAATGGCCATGCAAACCCTCATCGCCATGGGCAGCAAGAAAAAAGACCGCAGAGAAAAGGCGGGTAACTTGGACAAGGTATCCGCCGCCATTATCTTGCAATCCTATTTAGAAAGACAATGATTTACCCTATCGTCGCTTACGGCAACCCGGTATTGAAAAAAGAGGCAGAAGAACTGCCTGAAGGAAGTGACCTGACGCAACTAATCCAAGACCTATATGCCACCATGGATCATGCGTACGGGGTTGGACTTGCTGCTCCACAGATCAATCAGGGGGTACGCTTGTTTGTCATCGATAGCTCCTTGATGTTGGACGAAGACGAGGAAGAAAAAGGAATACGCCGCGTATTTATAAACCCCATCCTCCTGGACGAGTATGGAGACAGCTTCGCCTTTGAAGAAGGCTGCCTCAGCATCCCCGATGTACGGGCAGAAATCATTCGCCCCGAAAAATTGACACTGGAGTACTACGACGAAAATTGGAACCTGAAAGAAGAGGAATTTAGCGGCATGACCGCCCGGGTGATCCAACACGAGTACGACCACTTGGAAGGAATCTTATTTGTCGACTACCTAAAAGGCCTCAAAAAGCGAATGATTCAGTCCAAACTCATCGACATCAGCAAAGGGAAAGTATCCACCGACTACCGGATGATTTATCCCCTCAAATGATGGAGCAAAACCCAGACCTTCGCGTAGCACTGGTGCAAACAGACCTGCATTGGCAGGACAAGACGGCCAACCTAGCCATGCTAGAGGAAAAAATCTGGGCCCTAAAAAATAGCTGTGACCTGATTGTCCTTCCAGAAATGTTTGCTACTGGATTTTCCATGGAGTCCGCCCTACTTGCTGAGCCGATGAACCTGCAGGTGCACAAGTGGATGAAGCAGCTAGCTGCTCAGACGGGGAGCGTGATCACAGGCACAGTCATCATTTCCGAAGGGGGGAATTACTACAACAGACTGCTTTGGGTGATGCCAGACGGCACGACCCAACACTACGACAAGCGTCACCTCTTTCGCATGGCAAATGAGGATGCTAGCTTTGCTTCAGGAACTAAGCTCCCCATTTTCTCGCTAAAAGGCTGGAAGATCTGCCCACAAATCTGCTACGACCTCCGCTTCCCGATATGGGTGCGCAACCACTGGAATAATGGAAATGCGGCCTATGAACTCCTCTTTTATGTGGCTTCCTGGCCTGCTGCTCGGATTTCAGCCTGGGACACCTTGCTTCCCGCCCGTGCCATCGAAAACCTTTCCTACTGCCTAGGCGTCAACCGGGTAGGTATCGATGGGAATCAGATTGCCTACACGGGACATTCTGCTGCCTACGACTTCAAAGGGGAGAGATTGGTAGATCTCGGAGAAAAAGACCAGATTCAGGTGGTCACCCTATCTCGTAGTGCACTCGAAGAATACCGAAGCAAATTTCCCGCTTGGAAAGACGCCGATAAATTTACGCTCCTAGAATAGCGTCCTAGGTTGCCTCCAGTATTTCCATAGGAGGAATTAAAACATCCCTCATTTTTTATTAGATTTGCAGTCAATTTTTCTCTTTTTAGATCGACTTCTAATCAGAACTCCTTACTTGAAAGAGCTTTCCGTTAAACCTTTGTATCGCCTATCTCAGGCAAAATTCCATGAATAAGACGCCAAAAATTCTCTACACGCTTACCGATGAGGCCCCCGCATTAGCCACCTATTCCTTATTGCCCATTGTACAGGCATTTACCAAGACGGCGGGTATTCTAGTGGAAACGCGTGATATCTCACTTTCTGGACGCATTCTTGCCAATTTTCCAGAATACCTCAACGAATCACAACGCATCAATGACGACCTAGTAGAGTTGGGCCACCTGGCCACTACTCCGGAGGCGAACATTGTCAAGTTGCCAAATATTTCTGCCTCCGTTCCTCAGCTCAAAGCTGCTATCAAGGAACTTCAAGGCAAGGGCTATGCATTGCCTGACTATCCGGAGGAACCAAAAACAGACGATGAAATGACTGCAAAGTCAAAATACGACAAGATTAAAGGTTCCGCAGTGAACCCTGTCCTTCGTGAAGGTAACTCCGATCGACGCGCTCCACTAGCTGTAAAAAACTATGCGCGTAAGCATCCCCATTCCATGGGTGTATGGTCAGCAGATTCCACTACTCATGTGGACAGTATGGCAGCAGGTGATTTTTATGGAAGTGAGCAATCGCTCACGCTAGCCCATGCTACCCAGTTAGCCATCACACTTCATGGGGCATCGGGCACCAAGGAGGTACTCAAGAGCGGATTGAAAGTACTAGAAGGAGAGGTCATCGAT
>CAMDEU010000066.1 GCA_945897085.1 Spirosoma fluviale
ATAGAGGAAGAAAAGCGACACTCAATCCTTGGAGCTCTAACACCTTGGAGTGGACTACTCCTTTGCATCCTGGACATGGCAACTGGCCTGGGGAAATTCCAACTGTCTACCGTTGGCCATACGACTACTCTAAGCCGGGTGCAGCTGAAGATTTTATCCCTCAGCACATTCCATTGTCCCAAACTCCAGAATCTAACCTTCCACATGAGCAAGAGCAAGTGAAATTAGAGTTGGAAATCATGAAGGACGAGGCAGAGCTTTTAGCGGCGAATGGCTCAAAGCACTAAAAATAAAGTAAACAGCTACCGCCGCCTCTCAGGCATCACTGTGGTAGCTGTTTATTTTCTAATTCTGGTAGGAGGCATTGTGAGAAGTACGGGTTCAGGTATGGGTTGTCCCGACTGGCCGAAGTGCTTTGGATCAGTCATTCCCCCCACATCAGTGAACCAACTTCCAGAAAACTATCAGGAGATTTACCTCGAAAAAAGGCTTGCAAAAAACGAACGATTTGTAGCGACTTTGTCCAAGTTGGGTTTTAAAGAAACTGCTGATCAACTAGCCAATGACAAGTCCATTCAAGTTGAAGAAGAGTTCAATGCCACCAAAACCTGGATTGAATACATCAATAGGCTGATCGGTGTAGTGATTGGTCTTTTAATTCTAGCGACTTTGGTAAAATCATTTTCTCTTTGGTCTCAGGATAAATGGATTACGATCACGGCGTTTCTTTCGCTTGTTCTAGTTGCCTTTACTGGTTGGATTGGTTCTATCGTGGTTTCTACTAATTTATTGGCTTGGATGATTACGGTGCATATGCTTCTTGCTTTGGCTTTGGTTGCTGTGCTTTTGTACAGTCATCGCAGAGCTGCTCGGTTGCTTACAACTAAACAGGCTACTAGTCCAATGCCGCGAAAAATCTTTAGGTTGCTTTTAGTTGCCAGCATATTGATGTTGATTCAGGTAGTACTGGGTACACAAGTTAGAGAAGGAATTGATCGTGTATCATTTGCTATGGGGAATATGCTTCGTGAGGAATGGGTAGGAAAGGTTGGTTTGGTATTCCTAGTCCATCGCTCTTTTTCTTTAGTGCTGTTGGCTTTGCATGTATTGTATTTTGTATGGGCATATAAGTTTTCACCTCGCCAGAGCTCTTTAACTTATTGGAATCAGTTGCTTTTGTTACTAATCCTATTTGAGATCGCTTCTGGAATTGGGATGGCATATTTTGGTGTGCCTGCCTTCTTACAGCCCGTCCATTTGCTTTTCGGCTCCATGATTTTAGGAGTTCAATTTATTATAATGCTCCAATTGAAAGAACAATCCAACCCTAAACTTAATCTGCAGCTATGAGTTCAGTTGATGTGACATCAAGCAGCTTGCTATTTTTAGTTCGAGGTAGGCTAGCGGCCTATTCTGATTTAATTAAGTTTCGGCTTTCTGCTTTGGTAACTTTTTCTGCTGTTTTTGGCTATATTCTTGGTGATCGTGGTGTTTTCGGTTGGCCAGGGTTTATCGGTTTAACTTTAGGAGGCTTCTTAATTTCAGGGGCTTCTGGTGCTGCCAATGAGATCATGGAGCGCGATTTGGATAAGTTGATGAAGCGGACCCAGAATCGACCACTTCCATTGCAGCTTATTTCTTTGCAGGAGGCCTATTGGTTTACCGGTTTTATCGCGCTTTTAGGAATTAGTTTGCTTTGGATTTTCACTAATCCCTTGACTACCTTCTTGGGGGTTTTGAGCATGGTTCTCTATGTATTTGCCTACACTCCACTCAAGCGTGTAGGGCCAATAGCTGTTTTTGTAGGTGCTATTCCTGGGGCGATGCCTCCTTTGTTGGGGTGGACCGCTGCAACAGGATCGATCACCTATGAGGCTTTGATTATTTTCGGAATCCAATTTGTTTGGCAGTTTCCTCATTTCTGGGCCATTGCTTGGGTGAGTGATGAGGATTACAAGCGTGCTGGATTTAAGTTACTCCCAAGTGGAGGGGGTCAGGATTTGAATACAGCGATTCAGATTATGATTTATACCCTTTTCTTGTTGCCATTGGGTTTATTGCCCAGCTATTTCGGTCTGGTGGGTTTGAATTCAGGAATTGTCGCTACAGTATGTGGGGTTTTATTTTTGGCTCAAACCTTTTCGCTGATGCGGGATTGTTCTAGGAAGTCGGCTTTAAAAATCATGTTTGGATCCTTTATTTATTTGCCCGTAGTACAGATTGCGTATTTATTAGATAAAATGCCTTAAGTCATGGAGAGTGAATTAAAATACTTAGATATTGTAGAGCAGCCCATCAGCATGCACCCAAAGAAGTTTGCGCTTTGGCTCTTTTTAGTGACTGTACTTATGGTGTTTGCAGCGCTTACAAGTGCGTATATCGTACGTCAGGCTGAGGGGAATTGGCTGGAGTACGAGTTGCCAGAGATCTTTTGGATTACCTCCGGAATTGTTTTGCTTAGTTCTGTTTGTATTCAAGCTGCTTATTTTTCGGCTAAAAAAGATAATTTCCTCGGCTTACGTATTTGGATGGTTTTGACGGTGTTGTTGGGTATTGCTTTCTTGGTGGGCCAATGGTACAGTTGGGTAGCATTGGTGGATCGGGAAGTATTTTTTGTTGGGAATCCAGCAGGATCTTTTTTATACGTTTTCACCGGATTACACGCGGTTCATTTGATCAGTGGTGTGATTTTTCTGATTATTGTATTAATTTCGACCTTTAGATATAAGGTGCATTCACAAGCAATGAATACCCTAGAAATGGCCACTACCTATTGGCATTTTTTAGGAGGTTTGTGGTTGTATTTGTTTCTATTTTTGCTTTTGAATCATTAAAGTTAAACCAGCACAAAAATTTACTTATGTCTACGCATTCTACTGCTATTGAAGTAAGTTCGAAAAGAGGCGTTTGGGGAGGAGGAAATGAACCCCTGAAGGCTAGTTATGGAAAACTCATGATGTGGTTTTTCCTACTCTCTGACATCTTCACCTTTGCTGCTTTCCTAATTACCTACCTGGCTATCCGTGTCAGCTATCCTGCCTATGGGGGTGCTGCGGAAACCTTTACAGGTTCCAACGAGTATTGGCCAGTACCAGAATTGGTATTTGAGGCGCTTCCATTCCTACATGGAGTGCATGCTCCTCTAATTTTTGTGGGAATTATGACCTTTGTCTTGATTGCTAGTTCTGTAACCATGGTATTGGCGGTAGAAGCAGGTCACCGCAACGACAGAGATGATGTGGTAAAATGGATGCTTTGGACACTACTTGGAGGGATTACCTTCTTAAGTTGCCAGGCTTGGGAATGGTCTCACTTCATCCACGGTACAGACGCAGGGTCATTGCTGACTTATGTAAATGGGTTAGGTCAAAATGTGACAGAGACTGTTTATGGTGCCAACCTTATGGTCAACGAATATGGGCCTGGGTCTTTTGCTCAGCTATTTTTCTTCATTACTGGATTCCATGGTTTCCACGTAACGATTGGTGTTTTCTTGTTGTTCCTTTGCTTTTACCAAGCTGCAGTAGGAATTTATGACAAGAGAGGCCATTACGAGATGGTAGAGAAAATAGGACTCTACTGGCACTTCGTAGATTTGGTTTGGGTATTTGTATTTACCTTGTTTTATTTGATCTAAGCAATTCAATTCGCGCATTATGGAAGTTCAAGACACTAAATCTACGCTTCAGGTAACTCCTAGAAACGAGGAAAAAATAAAGAAAATCTGGAAAACGGCACTTATTCTGTTGGTGATTACCTTGTCAGAGTTCGTGATGGCTTTTACCATGGAAAGAGGTATTTTGTTGTATGCGGTATTTATAATACTTACCGTTTGGAAGGCCAAATACATCATGATGGAGTTTATGCACTTAGGAGATGAAGCAAAGCCTCTATTTTATGCCATCATAGTTCCGCTGATCTTTTTGATTTGGCTGGTGATCACCTTGATTAAGGAAGCATCGGACATCTTTATGATGCGTTGGTAGAAAATTAATTCAATAAAAATAATTAGGTTGGAGTTAATCACTTCAACCTTCTTTTTTGTTATACACTTACTATGCGAAGTTTACGAATTCTTCAAGGCTTTGTCTTGGTCTGTATTTTGTTAATTCCAGTATTGATCTTCTTGTTTTTGAAGGGCTTTGGAAAAAACGAATTTAATATACCTATCTTTTATCAAAATGGGGTGGACAATCCATTTCAGGAATGTCCTGTAACCGATAGTACGCAGCATTATATTCCTGAATTTTCCTTCATCAATCAGGATGGGCAGCGCATGGGAAGGGCGCAAATGCAAGGAAAAATTACCATTGTAAATTTCTTTTTCACTTCCTGCCCAAGTATTTGTCCAGTGATGTCTAAGGAGATGGAGCGAGTAAATGACCATTTTCGAGATGATCCTTTGGTACAAATTATGTCGATTAGCCTTGACCCAACCTACGATACCCCACAAATCTTGAAAGCGTATGCGGAGAAACATCATGCTATTCCCGGGAAATGGAATTTTCTTTCAGGGCCTAAGGAGGAAACTTTCCAATTGGCACGCTGTGGATTTATACTTCCTGCTTTGGATGGCAATGGAGTTCCAGACGATTTTGTGCACAGTGATAAATTTATATTGATTGACGACGAAGGGCGAATCCGGGGTTATTACAGTGGAACTACACGAGAAGGGGTGGATCTGCTGATGTTGGAAACGAAAATTTTACTTTATGGCAAAGAATAATATGGAGAATATAGCACCACAGGAAGCAAAAGTCAAAAATTGGATTATCGGCATTTCTATTGCCGTCCCTCTGGCAGTTGCTGTTCTTTTATTTATGCCCACCAAACTCACCTCTTTGGGGGGTTGGGTCCATTTTCTACCGCATCTTAATGCAATTATCAATTCAGCTGCTTCTATAGCGTTGGTGTTGGCATTGGTGTTTATCAAGCAGAAGAAATACAATTTGCATGGTGCTACGATGACGGTTGCATTTGTTTTGGGAGCCATATTTTTGGTGTCCTATGTGATCTACCATGGTGCAGCAGAAAGTACTTCATTTGGTGGTGAAGGGATTATTCGTATCGTTTACTATTTCTTATTGATTACACATATCCTTTTTGCAGCGATTGCCCTATTTCCTATCTTATTTGCCTATTACTATGGATATACCAATCAGCGAGATAAACATCGTAAAGTGGTCAAATATGCCTACCCCATTTGGTTGTACGTATCCGTTACAGGCGTGATTGTCTACCTTATGATCTCCCCATATTATACCCAGACGTTCTAAAATCTGTAGTGACCTTCCAAATATAGTCGTGCACATGAAATTCAAAATCATAGTTCTTTTCGCCTTGAGTTTTCTTGTTTCCTTTGGAGCATCTGCACAGTGCGCTATGTGTAGGGCATCCGTTGAAAACAATGTCAGTAATGGAGATACCTCTATTGGTGCTGGACTCAACAATGGGATTTTGTATCTCGTGGTGATGCCGTATTTAATGGCTGGAATCATGGGTTACCTATGGTATAGAGCTTCCAAAAAGAAGAAAGCGAAACTACAGCAACGCTAATACTATCCGGCAAAGTTTGATACCAGACTTTGCTTTTTTATTTTTAGTCTTCATGAAGCTTTCAATCCGCAGTATTCTTCTTTTGGGAAGCGTGCTTCTTCTGCCTATTGTCCTCATTTTGAATTTTTTTGTTTATCAAAAAAGTCAAGAGGAGACCTACATCCAGGCCATTGAAAAGAAAATTCATGAGGTAGAGGTATCATTTAACCAAGATTTTGAACTTTTTCAACGCCTGGGGAATGGTCAGGACTCTTTGAATTTTGAGCGTGTAAGTAGTGAGGCCTACAGCTATCCATTTTTTATCGTTGATTCTCAAAATGAACTTCAGTATTGGTCTACCAATGATTTTAACTTGGATTTTTCCACCTTGGATTTAGCGCGGGAATTTCAAGTTCATGATTCACCATCCGGTACTTTTTTAATTAAGCTTCAAAAAATATCGCCTAAAGAGGGCACTAGTTTTTTTGTTCAAGCCTTCCGCTTAGTCTGGTCTGGGGACATTAAAAATGAGTATGTGGTTATGGGGCCCAACCCCGAGGTATTTGGGAATTCGTTGTTTACCCTTTATTCCAATCCAGCCGAAGGAGCTTTACAGGTCAAATCCTCCAGCGGCCAACCTCTATTTGGCATTGACTTTCAACTGGGGTTTGTTTCGGTAGGGAAAATATGGACGACTCCCTTGTTAATTTTTAGTTTTTCCCTCTTTTTGCTGTATGCATTTCTAAGCTTTATTTTTTTAAGAAAAAAATGGAGAAAAGGACAAGTTTGGCAGGCCATAGGCTATGGTTTTTTTATTCTTTTGGTGATACGGGCAGCCATGTTGATATTCAGATTTCCGCAGGACTACTTAGATCTTTTGCTTTTTGATTCAGGTGCATACACTTCATCGTGGTGGGTACCTAGCTTGGGGGATCTTTTGCTACATACAGGCTGTGGTGTACTGATTTTAGGCTTATTGGTTTATGAGCTTTCCTCCAAATCCATTTTGGAAAAATTTGCCAGTTGGCGGCAGCGGGTTCGAGAGGAAGGTTTACTTCTTTTGGCCTTTGCGATTTCTACTTTATTTTTTTGTGGCCTTTGGGCGATTGTCCGAGATTTAGTGCTAAATGCATCTTGGAGTTTGGATATCTCTTCGATTCCAAGCTTTGATCAACTGGTGGGGGGCAGCTTTTTGATTGTTTTCCTATGGGCTGCAGCTTATGTATTTCTGAGTTTTACCTTAATCAATTTATTTATCCGTGGGGGCTCAAGTACCCATTTAGTGTATCGAATGTTACTTCTTGTGACTGGAGTTTTCAGTCTAATTTTCTTTGTTTGGAATATTTGGTTTGGGATAGCAGGGTTGGTGCACTTCCTGTTTCTGTTTTCTATAATTAGGTTTGATTTAGTGGCCAATGTGTACCGTTTAGGATTAGAAACCTTCTTAACACTTTTTTATGCGAGCCTTATTGCTGCATGCATTGTGGCGGCGAGTAGCTACCAAACTTCTGCGGATCGATTGGTACAGGCCAAAGTTGCTTTTGCCAATCAGCAGCTGTTGGCCACGGAAGGACGAACAGCCTTAATTTTAGAAGATATTTTTTCTAGACTCAAAAACGATCTTTTTATTCAGAATCGATTGGCAGATCCCTTACTCTCCAAGGATCCGGTAGTGAGTAAAATTCGAAAAATTTACTTGGACAATTACTTCGATCAATTCGAGGTTGTAATCCGTATTTTTTCACCTGCAGCAAAGCAAATCGGAGGGCGTTTGGAGGGGGAATCCTTGCAGGAATTGCAGCAAGAGTTTGTCAAGAGCGATTACGCTACTCAGGTGCCTAATTTATATTATGTACAAGACTCAGCGAGTGGAAAGAAAAATAAATTTGTAGCCTTTGTTCCGATGAATAAGGGTGACCTTGGACTAGGAACTCTCTATTTAGAGTTTGATCAGCTACGAATTCAATCAGGAAACGCCTACCCAAGCTTACTTTTGGATGAGCAGTATGCTGAAAAATTGAAGACGGATCCATTTGATTATGGGGTATTTAAAGAGGGAGAACTTATCCGAAGTTCGGGCAGCTTCAACTACCAGCAGGAGGAGATAGGGCTGATGTTGCAAAATCCTGCCTTGCTAGATGGAGGAGTTGAGGCCTTGGCCTACCAGCATCTGGGGATAAAAAATGGGGAGGAACTCTGGGTATTGTCTTCTCCGGTTATTTCAGTGAAACAGTTTTTCGGGACCTTTTCGCTGTTTTTTGTGGTCTTTGTTTTCCTCACTTTTCTTTCCATTCTGGGAAGTATGTTGATGCAGGGATACCGAAAGTTTGAATTTAACTACTCCACAAAGCTTCAGCTTTACTTGAATTTTGCCTTTTTCTTTCCGATTCTGATCATTTCAATCATTACCACTGGCTTACTTTCTCAAAGTTACAAGGAGGACCTGAATGGACAGTATCTTCAAAAAGCAACCTTAATTAAAGGAAATTTAGTTCGTTTTTTTGCAGGCCAAAGCTTGGAAGAGGTAAATCGTGATGCGCTGAGCGAGGAGATAAATGCGCTTGCAACCACCGTGGGAACTGATATCCACTTGTATGGAAAGGAAGGGTCCTTAGTGACTTCAAGTAGAATTACCATTTTCGAAAAGAAACTTTTATCCAATCGCATGCATCCTGGAGCTATGGCTGCATTGGTGGAGGGCAAAGGTGTAGAGGCGTTTCTGGAAGAACAGGTTGGAAAGCTAAGGTACCAAACCGTGTATTTGGCAATTCCTTCCCAAACCAATTCCTCCATCAATGCGGTGGTTGCTATTCCCTTTTTTGAGTCTGAAGAAGAGCTGAATTCCCTTACCTCAAATGTTTTGGGAAATGTGTTCAATGCCTTTGTGGTGATCTTCATTCTGTTTTTGATCATTTCCTTTTTGGTGACCAAAAACTTGACCTTACCGTTTCGCTTGCTTACCCAGAAACTCAAGGTGACCAATTTGGAAAATAACGAGCCGATGTACTGGTCTTCCAAGGATGAAATTGGGCTATTGGTGAACGAATACAACCAGATGCTCTCCAAGTTGGAAGCAAGTAAAAAGGTGCTGGCCTCAACTGAAAAGGAATCCGCCTGGCGGGAGATGGCTAAGCAGGTGGCCCATGAGATTAAAAATCCACTTACCCCAATGAAGCTCACCTTGCAACATTTACTTCGGCTGGAGCGCGAAGGGAAATTGGAAGATGCGGATAAACTGAAGAAATCGCTTGAAACCTTAATTCACCAGGTGGATGCCTTGAGTGGCATTGCCTCTTCATTTTCCACTTTTGCGAAGATGCCTCTACCAAATAATGAGTTGATAAATTTTAAGGAGGTATTGTCAAAGGTTCTGGAGCTTTTCAAAACAGATAAACGGATGGAGCTGGAATTCCAAGACGATTCCTTTACCGATCAAATCTCTATTTTGGGTGACGATAAACTTTTTGGGCGAGTGATTTCAAACTTGATCATTAACGGAATGCAGGCAGTAGAGCCTGGAAAAAAGTCTCATATTCGGATTTGGCTTTGGCTAACAGATCGTGCTGTGTTTTTGGAGATAGCGGATAACGGGAAAGGGATTCCTGTAGAACTTCGGGACAAAATCTTTATTCCCAACTTTAGTACCAAGAGTCAAGGGTCAGGTCTCGGTCTTGCCATTGCAAAAAGCGGGGTAGAAACTGCTGGAGGTAAAATCTGGTATGAAACTGAAGTGGGTAAGGGTACTACTTTTTTTATGACCTTCCCTTTGGCCAAAGCCAATTCTGAATAGGAAGTAGTGGAGCAAATTGGTACAGCTCAAGGTTTAATCCTTTAAAAGTCATTCATTCAAACCTTTCGAATCAATTCATAAAAAAATGTAACTTTGTCAGCTGTAGATAGTTGTTACACTAACTATTAAGAAGCGAAACAAATGAAGAAAAGTATCTTAGTGAGTGGCGGTACAAAAGGAATCGGAAGGGCAATTGTCGAACGATTTGCCAAGGAAGGTTTTGATATTTTTACCTGCTCTCGAAACGGCCAGGATTTACAAGACTTGAAGCAATCATTAGAGCAAGCCTACCCTGGAATTTCTGTAAGCACCCAAGTAGCAGATCTTTCCAAGAAAGAGGAAGTTTTAGCCTTTGCGGAAGCGGTAAAAGCCAAAGGCATTCCGGATGTAATCGTTCACAATACTGGAATTTTCTTGCCAGGATCCCTTCATGAGGAGCCAGATGGAAACCTGGAGTTTCTGATGGATACCAACCTTTATTCCGCGTATTACCTTACTCGAGCATTTTCCAAAGAACTAATACAGCGCAGATCTGGGCATATTTTCAGTATCGGGTCCATTGCAGGCATTACCGCTTATGCCAATGGCGGGAGCTACTCCGTGTCCAAGTGGGCGATGCTAGGCATGACCAAATGTTTTCGTGAGGAATTTAAACCGCATCAGATCAAAGTGACCTCGATTTTACCGGGGGCTACCCTGACCGATGCATGGGCAGGAGTGGATTTGCCTGTAGAGCGATTTGTTAGTTCACAGGATGTGGCGGATTCGGTATGGGGCGCCTATAACCTTTCCCCTCATGCTGTTGTTGAAGAACTAATTATTCGTCCCCAACTAGGAGATATTTAAGCTATGGAATCTCAATTGAAGCCTTTTGAAGGTGGTTATTGCAACAGTTTAACCCAGTATTCACGGAGAGTAAC
>CAMDEU010000067.1 GCA_945897085.1 Spirosoma fluviale
GGGCAGGGATTCATGCTGGCGATCAGCATAAAGTTGGCCGGAAAGTCCACAGAGATTTTAGCTCGGCTAATGGTCACCTTTCGCTCTTCCAGTGGCTGCCGCATCACCTCCAGCACAGAGCGCTTGAATTCGGGGAGCTCATCCAAAAACAAGACTCCATGATGAGCCAAGGAAATTTCTCCGGGTTGGGGATTGCCCCCTCCGCCGACCAAGGCTACATCCGAAATGGTGTGGTGGGGGCTGCGAAAAGGACGCTGCGCGAGAAGGGAGGCATGCTTTCCAAGTCTACCGGCGACGGAGTGGATCTTGGTTGCTTCCAGTGCTTCTTGCAAACTCAATGGAGGGAGGATGGAAGGCAAGCGCTTGGCAAGCATGGTTTTTCCAGCGCCTGGCGGGCCGATCATGATCACATTGTGGCCTCCTGCAGCGGCAATTTCCATAGCACGCTTGATGTTTTCCTGGCCTTGCACATCGGCAAAGTCAAATTCGGGTGCATCGATGCCTTGATTAAAAATCTCTCGCGTGTCGGTTACCAGCGGTTCAATTTGGAGATTTCCCTGCAAAAAATCCGAGGCCTGATCCAAGGTCTCCACACCAATGATATCCAAGCTATTGACAATGGAGGCCTCCTTTGCATTTTCAAGAGGAAGGATAAATCCCTTGAACCCCCGCTTTCGTGCTTCGATGGCGATGGGAAGCACCCCTTTGATGGGGCGAAGCTTCCCGTCTAGCGAAAGTTCCCCCATGAGCACATACTGGTCGAGATTGGGGAAATTGACCTGCTCTGAGGCTTGGAGAATACCCATAGCAATAGGGAGGTCATAGGCAGATCCTTCCTTTCGCAAATCTGCAGGAGCTAGGTTGACCACGACGCGCTGCCGAGGCATGCGGTAACCGAAGAATTTGAGTGCTGATTCGACCCGCTGTTGGGATTCTTTCACTGCTGAGTCAGGTAAGCCCACCATAAAAAAATTGGTGCCTTGGCCTACATTGACCTCGATGGTGATGAGGTTGGCATCTACGCCTGAGACGGCGCTACCAAAAGTTTTTGCAACCATAATGAAGTTTAAAAAGTAACGATGACTATACGAATATAGCCCAAACTTAAGGCGATTTACATTGGAGAGGAAAAATTTAAGTAGTTGGAATTTTAAAGTGGGTAACTACGGCGCAGTGAAATGTCTAAGAAGGTTCCTGCCTCCTCCTACTCCTGGTATTTAGCTTTCCATTTTGCCCGCTCCTCTTCGAGTTGCTGTACTTTTTTGGCTACTTTTCTGGAGTTGACGGTAGTCACTACCCAGCTTCCCAAAAAGAAAAGAAGGCTAAGCACTACGATTTTAGATACCGTAGTTGCGGTAATTTCTTCCATCCCCAACAGGGGGCCGAGGGTATCAAAAAAAATAAAAAACACAAGGAGTAGGAGATGAAAAAGTAGGGTGGCTAGGTGGAAGTAGGGAAGGTGAGTGTTCATCTCGGTGCAGTTGAGGTGTTTGTTTTAGACAGACTGGATAGTGGAAAGCTTTTGGTAAAGGCCTTCTTTTTCCATCAACTCGGCATGGGTACCTTTTTGTACAATTTTTGCCTTGTCGATGACTAGAATTTCATCGGCATGCTGAATGGTACTGAGTCGATGTGCGATGACGAGCGTGGTTCGGTTGCTCATCAATTTGGTAATGGCTTCTTGAACGAGCAGTTCCGATTCCGAGTCCAGTGCCGAAGTGGCCTCATCCAAAATAAGCACGGGAGGATTTTTCAGTACCGCACGTGCGATGCTGAGTCGTTGCCGCTGTCCACCTGAAAGTTTGGAGCCACGATCACCAATAGTACTTTGGTACCCGAATTCCAGCTCACTGATAAATTCATGTGCATTCGCAATTTTGGCTGCTTCAATGACCTGTGCCTCCGTCGCACCATCGATGCCAAAAGCAATGTTGTTGAACACCGAATCATTGAAGAGGATGGACTCTTGAGTGACAATCCCAAGTTGAGTTCTCCAGGTAGCTGAAGCAATGTCTTTCAGGTCAATTCCATCAACGAGAATTTGTCCAGCGCTAGGGTCGTAAAAACGAGGCACCAAATCTGCCAAGGTGGATTTTCCTCCACCAGATGGGCCTACAAGTGCAATGGTTTTTCCTTTTTCAAGGGTAAAGCTGATCTGGTCCAGCACCTTATTTTCTCCGTAGGAAAAGCTTACATTTTTAAACTCAATTGAATGAGAAAAGCCAGTAAAAGGCTTTGGATGTGCTGGAGATGGGAGTTCATTGGGACTATCAATCACTTCAAAAATACGATCAGCAGATGCTATTCCACGTTGGATGGTGGAAACTGCACGGGAGATCTCCTTGGCAGGATTGAGTACCTGCGTGAAAATAATGATGTAGGTGATAAAGTTGGAGGCGCTCAAGGCGGAGGTGCCACTCAAGACCAAATTGCCACCATAGACTAGAATTCCTGCGACTACGCTTACCCCTAGAAATTGGGAAATTGGGCCTGCAAGCTCATTTTTCTTAGCCATACTCACATTGACATCGGAATAGAAATCTGTCTCGGTATCAAATTTATCGCGAACAAATCTTTCCCCATTGAAAGCCTTTACTATCCGCATGCCGCCCAAGGTCTCGTCCAATATACTCACGATGCGTCCGAGCGATTGCTGGCTTTGGATGGCTGTTTTTCGCAGTCTACGGGTAATGCCCCCAATGATGGCTCCTGAAATTGGGATAATTAAAATCGTGAAAAGGGTCAACGGCACTGACATGAAAAAGAGGACCCCAAAATAGAGCACGATGGTAGCAGGCTCTCGAAATAAAATCCGCAAGGATTGTACGATGGTGTTTTCGACCTCCTGAATGTCATTGGTCATTTTAGAAAGGAGATCCCCTTTCCGTTCGTTGGAAAAGTAGCCCAGGTGGAGGGCGCTCACTTTTTCAAAAATATCCATGCGCATGCCTTTAATCACCTGGGCACGAACTTGAGCTAAAACTACCCCAGATAAATAAGTAAATAGGTTGGAGAGGAAGACCGAACCCACGATAATAGAGCAAACGAAGAGCAAGGTTCCAAACTTTCCGTAGGTTTCACTTACCTCTAGAAAGAGGTGGTTGAAAAGGGAGATAAAGTACTCAAGAGATAGGTTGAATGTTGGTTGATCTCGAAATTCCTCTAAACTTTCAGGAGATACTTGTTCAAAAATAACATCAAAAAGGGGCTTGAGTAAGGTGAAATTCATCAAGCCAAACACGATGGCCAATAGGGTGTAGCCAATGTAGATGGGTACAAATTTCCCGTAGGGCCGAGTATACGAAAGAATCCGAAGATAAGTATGCATTGAATGTACACGGATAAATCCATGTGTAAGTTAGGGAAAATAACTGGTCTCGGAGAGTATGGATTGCTATTCTTCCCATCTGTACCCTTCCCCAATTGGAAAAATAGCCCCATTTTTTGAAAAATGAGTTTACAGAGTGGCTTTCCAACTGTCATTTAACATAAGCTTAACCTACTTAACTTTTGGAATAAGTATCTTTGAAAAAATTCACAAATCCATTATGAGACGTTTCCTTTTCGGCTTTCTACTTGCATTTTCTTTTGTTTCGAGTCTTATGGCGCAGCAACCTGCAAAAAAGCCAAAGTTGGTAGTCGGCATTGTTGTTGACCAGATGCGCCAGGAATACCTGTATCGTTTTGCAGATCGTTTTGGAGAAGGTGGGTTTAAGCGCTTTACGCAGCAGGGCTTCATGATGACCAATGGGCATTACAACTACATTCCCACCTACACAGGGCCTGGTCATGCATCGGTTTACACGGGAGCGACACCCTCCACTCATGGCATTATTGGTAACAATTGGTATGTGCCTTCCTTGAAAAAAATGATCTATTGCTCGGAGGATTCTATGGTTTCGAATGTGGGGGGAACACCTGATAATGGAAAAATTAGCCCTCGAAATATGTTGACTACCACCATCACAGACGAGTTGCGCCTGTCTACAGGCAAGAGCTCCAAGGTAGTAGGCATTGCGATCAAGGATCGGGGTGCAAGTTTCCCTGCGGGACATACCGGAGATGCGTATTGGTACGATGAAGCGAATGGAGATTGGATGACTTCTACTTACTACAAGCAAACTTTACCGAGCTGGGTGGTAGATTTTAATGCCAAAAAGCGCCCAGATCATTACTTAAGCCAAACTTGGAAAACATTATTTCCGGTAGAGACCTATGTGAATAGTCTGCCAGATCACAACGATTTTGAGTCACCCTTTATTGGAAAGGACAGCCCTTCTTTCCCTTACGATTTAACCGCCTTGAAAGCAGCAAATGGAGGGTATGGCTTGGTCCCTTCTACACCATTTGGGAATAGCCTGACCTTGGATTTTGCTTATGCTGCTCTAGAAGGAGAAAAGTTGGGTCAAGGAGTGGTCACCGATTTTTTAGCAATCAGCTTTTCTAGCCCAGATTACATTGGACACCGTTTCGGGCCTTCTTCTGTCGAAGTGGAGGATAATTACTTACGAATGGATCGGGAGTTGGCTCAGTTTTTTGGGTACTTGGACCAGAAGCTAGGGAAGGGCGAATACTTGGTGTTTATCTCAGCAGATCATGCCGTAGCGGAAGTGCCTCAGTACATGTTGAGTGAGCGAATTCCTGCTGGTAATTTCAATTCTGGGATGGTGCTAGGACAGTTGAAAGGTTTTGCTACTACCCACTATGGGGAAGGGGAATGGATCTTGAGTTTTTCCAATGAGCAGATCTTTCTGAACCATGCCTTGATCCGCGAGAAAAAAATGGATGCGGAGCAAATGCAGCGAGATTTAGCCAATTTTGTACTTGGCTTTGCAGGGGTTAAGGAAGCGTATACCGCTTCGGATTTAAGGAGACAGGAATTTACCCAACCCCAAGCACATTTATTGCAAATGGGATACAACCACAAGGCTTCAGGAGATGTATTGCTTGTATTGGAGCCAGCCTGGTTGGTTGGAGGCAAAAGAGGCACAACCCATGGCTCTGGCTATTCTTACGATACCCATGTTCCGATTGCCTTTTATGGTTGGGGAATCAAGGCTGGCAAAAGCTCAAGCTATGCTTCGGTCACAGATATCGCTCCGACTTTGGCAGCCTTGCTGCAAATCCGGATGCCCAACGGAACCACAGGACAGCCGATCAAAGAGGTAGTAGGAAATTAATTTTTTGCGATTATCCATATATTCAGCCCTGAATATGCGGATAATCGCCAAGAGCTAACTGCCCAGGGTCCAACTCATGGGGTAGTTTTTGTCTACATATTCCATGGCAGCTGTGGTGACCTGAAGCGGTTTGAAAGTATCCAGCATCACCGCATATTCATGGGTTTCTTTTGCTCCAATGGATTTTTCTACCGTGCCTGGATGTGGCCCATGTGGCAACCCTCCCATGTGCAAGGTAAAGGAGCCTCGACCGATCCCTTTTCTACTCATAAATTCCCCCTCCGCATAGTACAACACTTCGTCTGAATCGATGTTGCTATGGTTGTAGGGTGCTGGAATCGACAAAGGATGGTAATCGAATAAGCGAGGGACAAAGGAGCAAACCACAAAGCCCGAGGCTTGGAAAGTTTGGTGAACTGGAGGTGGCTGGTGGATTCTACCGGTAATGGGTTCAAAATCATGAATGGACAAGGCGTAAGGGTAGAGGTAGCCATCCCATCCCACAATATCCAGTGGGCTATGTGCATAGTGGTAGGGATGAAGCATGCCCTGCTTTTTGATTTGAATCAGGTAATCGCCTTTTTTCTCCTCCAAGTGAATTTCGTGTGGGGGGCGAATATCCCGCTCGCAGTAGGGGGAATATTCCAAGAGTTGCCCCACTTCATTTCGATAGCGCTTCACGGTTTCAATAGGTCCTTGAGATTCCATGACCAGGAGTCTTAGCGGACCTTCTTCGGCAAATTCAAAGCGGTAAATAGTCGTTCTCGGAATGACGATGTAGTCCCCTTTTTTAACTACCAGCTTTCCAAATTGGGAATACATCACTCCTTCCCCGTCGTGGATGTAGATCAGCTCGTCCCCATCTGCATTTTTGAAAAAATAATCCATCTTCCGTTGCTTGGGAGTGCAGATGCCCATCATCACATCGCTGTTGATCAGAAGCATCCGGCGTGCGCTGAGGTAATCTTCCCCTGTAATTCCTACCTCGGAGGTTTTGAGGTGGGTTTGATTCAATCCATGGTTAGTGTCAGCAGTCCAGCTGTAGGCTGTGGGTTCCCCGATGGATTTGACTTCATTGGGGTTGTAGATGTGGTAGAGGGTGGAGTAAATTCCTGAGAACCCTTTGGAGCTTACCAGCTCTTCCTTGTACAGACTGCCATCTTGTTGGCGAAACTGGGTATGTCTTTTTGGAGGAATTTGTCCGAGTCGAACGTAGTATGCCATAGTTTTGGGAGTATATTCGTTGCTAAAATAGGAGTTATCCTTGATTTCTAAGGAAATTGATTTCCTTTTTGTCAACCCATACCCAGTTAAAAAAGTTTTTCCGACCGCTATGAAAGCCCCTAACCTACTACTCATTGCACTGCTACTTTCTTCGCCTAGTTTTTCACAAGAGTCTAAGGTGGGCGCCAAACTCCTCTGGTCGGACGAGTTTGATCAAGATGGGCTGCCATCCGATAAGAAATGGAGTTTTGAGGTTGGGGATCATGGCTGGGGCAACAATGAACTTCAGTTTTATACCGCCAGTGAACTCAAGAATGCACGCGTGCAAGACGGGATATTGGTAATAGAGGCCCTTGCAGATGCGAGTCTGCCCAAAGGATATACCTCCGCCAAACTAGTCTCCAAAGGAAAGGGTTCTTGGCAGTATGGGTACTTTGAGATTCGTGCCAAATTGCCTCAAGGAAGAGGTACTTGGCCAGCAATATGGATGCTTCCAGAGGAAAATCGATTTGGAGGATGGCCAAAGAATGGTGAAATCGACATCATGGAGCATGTGGGCTATGATCCAGGGAAAGTACATGGTACGGTGCATACTGAGGCCTTCAACCACCAGCTTGGAACGCAAAAAGGGGCCCAGCTAATGGTTCCCAATTTTGCATCTGAATTCCATACCTATGCAGTGGATTGGAAGCAGGGGCAAATGGATTTTTACATCGATGGGAAGCATTACTTTTCCTTCAAAAATACGGGCAATGACTACAAAGAATGGCCTTTTGACCAACCTTTTTACCTGATCCTCAACCTTGCTGTTGGAGGAAATTGGGGAGGCAAAGAAGGAGTGGATGCGAGTATTTGGCCTCAGCGCATGGAAGTAGAGTATGTTCGCGTTTACGACAGCCGTCCCCAGTAAGGTCTAGGTAGTGGATAGGGTCAGAAATCACCTTTAATTTTTGAGATTTCGTAGGAATGTCCTTTACTTATGTCATTCGTTTTTGTTAGCCCTACTCACCTATCTCCTGAATCCCATATCCTAAAGAGGAAAAAGTAAGTATTAAAAAAAACTGCCTGCCCTTATTCAAGGCAGGCAGCAAGGTTAAGGGTTGGTGGATTAAGCCCAGGCCTTTTCTCCTTTTTTGTAGTTCACGCAGGGATCAAATCGCCCTGGAGTTTCCACAAAGCGTAACGCTTGCGTGGCACCAATCTCAGAGCTGAAGTAGCCTAACACGGTTAAATCACGAAGCATGTGGATGATTTCGGGTTGTTTTTCTTCCCCGCTTGCCACATATTTTTGGTGGAGGCCATTTAGGAAAGCAAGTCTTTCCTCTGCAGTAGCATCCATGAATTCCTTACTTGTCTCGGCTTTGAAATCGGTGCGGATAGTATTCAGACCTGTTATAAATGTGGTCTGCTGCTCAGCATCGTAGCAATCTTTGACCATCATCTGCATAAATTCCCCGATTTTGGTTGCTTTTGCTCCTGGGGTGTCTGTGGTAGGAATGATGGTTTCGCCGATTTCATCGAGAAACGAAAGATCCTCAGCGGTAAAGTTCAAATCCTTTAGCTGTGAACTGGGTGCACATCCGGTTAGAAGTGCTGTTGAACCGATAAATGTTCCTCCCATCAGGAGTGCCACAGATTTTAGCGCGTCTCTTCTATTCATTAAAGTCATGTTCTTGTCGGATTAGAGGTTTTGCTTTTTCAATTCTTCAACGGCAAAAGCTGCTGCTCTCGCGGTAAGGGCCATGTAGGTAAGCGAAGGGTTTTGTGCTGCCGTTGAGGTCATGCATGCTCCGTCGGTTACAAACACGTTTTTAGCATCCCATACTTGGTTGTTGCCATTCAGGACCGAAGTCTTTGGATCTCTACCCATTCTAGCTGTTCCCATTTCGTGGATTCCATTTCCAAAAGTGTAGCCATTGTCAAAGGTCTTCACATTTTTGAATCCTGCTACTTCCAGCATTTCTGCCGCATCGTTCATCATGTCCACTCGCATTTTCTGCTCATTTTCTTTGATTTCCGCACTCATCACGAGAGCTTCCATTCCCCACTTGTCTTTCACCGTATCGCTGAGTTTGATCAAGTTGTCGTGGTACGGAAGAATTTCTCCAAAGGCAGTGATGCCCATCGACCAAGGTCCTGGTTCGGTAAGTGCCTCTTTCATTGGGCCTCCTAGTCCTAGTTCGGCCACATCTCTACTCCATCCACTGCGGCTGGCACCTCCTTGGTAGCCAAAGCCTCGGATGTAATCCCGCTTATCGCCATTCACATTTCTGAATCGTGGGATGTACAATCCGGTAGGACGCTTTCCAAAATAATACTTGTCATCAAAACCTTCGTAGGTACCGTTGGCACCCAAGCGGAAATGGTGATCCATTATATTGTGTCCCAATTCGCCTGAGCTAGAACCCAAGCCACCTGGCCAGATATCTGTAGCACTACGCATGAGAATAGCCGTTGAAGCGATAGTGGAGGCGCAGAGGAAAATGATTTTTGCGGAAAACTCAATGGTTTCGTTGGTCTGACCATCTACAACTTCTACGCCAGTAGCTTTTTGGCTGTCTTTGTCGTAGACCAGCTTGCGAACGATGGACCAAGGGCGAAGGGTAAGTTTGCCGGTAGCCATGGCTGCAGGTAGGGTAGAAGCCTGGGTGGAGAAATAGCCTCCAAACGGACAGCCAAGCGAGCACTTGTTGCGGTATTGGCAACCTGGGCGTCCAGGTAGTGGCTGCGTAATGTTGGCGGGTCTACCGATGATCCAGGTGCGTGCGCCTTTGTAATGATCTTTGATTTTGGCTGTTCCAGCTTCTTCCACACAGTTCATCGGCATCGGTGGCTGAAATTCCCCATCAGGCAAAATGTCTAGGCCTTCCTTTGATCCGGATACCCCAATAAATTTTTCTACATAGCTATACCAAGGAGCAATGTCCTTATAGCGAATCGGCCAATCCACCGCGATGCCGTCTTTGGCATTGGCTTCAAAGTCCATTTCAGACCAGCGGTAAGATTGTCTACCCCAAAGCAAGGAGCGACCTCCTACTTGATAGCCTCTAAACCAGTTGAATGGTTTTTCTTCTACATAAGGGGAATCACTTTCGTGTGCCCACCAATCTAGGTTGAGCTCGTTTAGCACATAGTCCCGCTGGAGGGTTGGGTGCTTACCAAGTAGCTCTTGGGTTCTACGCCCTCTGTGTGGTACTTCCCAGGGTGGGATTGTCGCAGATTTGTAATCTTTTACGTGCTCGACATTGGGGCCTCTTTCCAGAAGAAGTACACGAAGGCCCTTCTCAGTAAGCTCTTTCGCAGCCCATCCGCCACTAATTCCTGACCCAACTACAATTGCGTCATACACTTCATTTGCCATATTTTGGTATTTTTTTTATTGATTACACATCACAAACCTGCACGGCATGGCCTAGTGCAGCGATTTTATCTTCTCCTTTAGGAAGAAATTCATGGGAAACATAGCCTTTGAAACCCGAATCTACAATAGCTTGCATGATGGGCGGGTAATTTATTTCTTGGCTTTCATCCAAATCATTTCTTCCTGGGTTTCCAGCAGTGTGGTAATGCCCAAAGTATTGATGGTTGTTTCGAATGGTCCGAATGATATCTCCCTCGTCAATTTGCATGTGGTAGATGTCAAAGAGGAGCTTGAAATTCTCGCTTCCGACGCGCTTGCAAAGTTCGATCCCCCAAGCAGACTTATCGCACATGTAATCTTTGTGATCTACCCGGCTATTGAGCAATTCCATGTTGAGGATCACCCCGTGCTTTTCGGCTTGGCTAAGGATTTTTTTGATCCC
>CAMDEU010000068.1 GCA_945897085.1 Spirosoma fluviale
CCACAGCACATTGAAGGAAATTTCAAACTTTTCTTTAGCTAGTTACCTTTAAAAGGGCGGATTTTAAATATAAAAATTACCTCAGCTACTTAGCAAAAAAGCATTTGGCTCAGCGAAGAGCAAAAGAAAACCCCACCGAAGCAGGGTTACCTTAGGTCAGACTTGTGGAAGTCCCGTAGACTGGGCCATTTTTTTAATGGCTTTCACTACTTTTTCGGAAGGTTGCAATTTTACTTGCTCCAAAAACTCCACCGTGCTCAGCAGTTGAATGTATTCTTGCATCAAGGCGTCATCGCTGTGCAAGGCTTGCATTAAGAGTTCTTGTTCTACCTCCGACATTTCCTGATAGATATATCTAATCAGGTCATTTGGGGTAAATAATTTTATCATAGGCACTGTTTACTTGTTTCATTTTTTTACGAATATGGTTGAGCGCATAGCGCATTCTACCCAAAGCAGTATTGATACTAACGCCTGTTTGTTCGGCAATCTCCTGAAAACTCATGTCCATGTAATGCCTAAGGATGACCACTTCCTTTTGTGCTTCCGGAAGTTCCTCGATCAAATCTCGCACCCAGGCAAGGGTCTCCTCTTTGATGCGTTGCTCCTCGGAGGAATCTTCCGCAAAGGATAGGGAATTGAGCAGATTGCTTCCATCTTCCAAGAGGATGGTAGGGTATCTTTTTGCCTTTCTAAAATGATCGATAGCTAAATTGTGTGCGATGCGCATCACCCAAGGCTGAAATTTACCTTCTTCGTTGTACTTGTCAGAATTCAAGATATGGAGAACCTTGATAAATACATCTTGTAGCAGATCTTCAGCTACATCATGATCTTTAACGATCAAGAAAATCGTGGTAAATACTTTACTTTGATACCGATCTACTAAGAGATTGAAGGCGGCTTCATTACCATTACGATACAGGGAGATTAACACTCCGTCATCAGGACCTAATTGCTTACTCATTTTTAAGTTGGTTTATATACAACGTAAAAGTCTAGGCCATAGTATCGGGTAAGGTGAAAAGATTTTTTTGAAGCGGTTGAAACTACACTAAAAAGGATTCGAAACTACAGTGAAATTTTTAAATAATGCAACATTATCATTAAAATCAATACTTAATTTCTTTTTTAGATATTTTTATTATTTTTTATTCTTTATTATGCCTGATTATTTATGTTTTATTTTTCTGTTTAGATTGAAAATACTCGTCCTAAGCGAGAGATACAGGTGTATGAAGGGACAAGTAAACTCTAAAAATCCCAGCGACGCAGTCCTTAAAAAAGTAAAAGGCATTGCTTACCTTCGTAGTCTAACACAGAAAAAAAACGAATCATGGATTTAAGCGGAAAAATTATCTCCCAGCTCCCCGAAGTGAGTGGGAGTTCAAAAAGTGGAAATGCTTGGCGCAAGCAAGAATTTATTGTTGAAACGGGAGGCCAATATCCTAAAAAAGTATGTGTGTCCCTCTGGGGTGATAAGATTGATCAATTTGGATTAAAAGTAGGTGAACAAGTCAACCTCAGCATAGAAGTAGAAAGTCGGGAGTACAATGGTCGCTGGTACACCGAAGTGAAGGCTTATAAAGCGGATCGTAGCCAAGGGGCTGCTGGTATGCCTGTTGGTCCTCCAGATGTAGACACTTTTTATGAAGCGGCGGACGAGGACAAGCTGCCATTTTAAGGAGGAGATCTGAAGGGAGATTGCCTGTTTATCGAATTCAAAACGCAAAAAAAAAGCGGGGCTTACTCAGCCTCGCTTTTTACTTTTAGTTCGATTTCTTCTCCAGATTCATCTTGGAATCTGTATTCCGTCACGGGTAGGGAAGAATCTTTGATCAGTTTTATCCATTTGTAATATTTAAAAAACCACTTTACACGTCGGCTAATCAGGCCAGTGGTAAAGTAGGCATGCAGATACGGATGCAAGCCGATGTGGATTTTGTCCACGTTTTGGATGGTTGCCATGTGCTCCAAATCCTTTTCCAACTTATCGGCGACCAGGATGGACGCTTGGATTTTGCCGGTACCGTTGCAAGCAGGGCAGGTTTCCTTGGTCACAATGTTGACTTCTGGACGCACGCGCTGGCGGGTGATTTGCATTAGCCCAAATTTACTCAGGGGCAACACGGTATGTCTGGATCTGTCAAACTTCATCTCCAACATCATGGCATCGAAAATTGCCTTTTTATTTTCGGCTTTTTTCATGTCGATAAAATCGACTACGATGATTCCTCCCATATCTCGGAGGCGGAGCTGTCTCGCAATTTCATTAGCAGCTACCAGGTTGGTTTTAAGTGCTGTAGATTCCTGGTCACTTTCTTGATTGGACTTATTGCCACTGTTGACGTCAATGACGTGCAGGGCTTCGGTGTGCTCTATAATCACATAGCCTCCTTGAGGTAGGCTTACGGACTGTCCAAACAAGCTTTTGATTTGCTTTTCGATTCCAAAACTTTCAAATAGCTTAACTTTACCGTTGTAAAGTTTGACAATTTTTTCTTTTTCAGGCGCTATAGACCTGAGGTAGGAACGGATCTGATCGTAAGTTGATTCTTCTTCTACGGTGATTGCATCGAATGATTCATTGAACAGATCTCTCACAAGTGAGGAGGCCATGCTCATCTCTCCAATAATTTTGTCCCGGCTTTTGGCTTTCAGCAATTTGCTCATTCCCTCTTCCCAATTGGCGAGAAGATTTCGAAGGTCTTTATCAAGTTCCGTTACGGACTGACCTTCAGCCACAGTTCGGATGATTACTCCGAAGTTGGCAGGTTTGATTGAATTGATAAGTCTGAGCAGCCTTTTGCGCTCTTCATTGCTCCGTATTTTCTTCGACACATTGACCGTGTCAGAGAAGGGTACTAGCACGAGGTAACGCCCAGGTAGAGAGAGCTCACAGGATAGTCTAGGGCCTTTGGTAGAAATGGGTTCTTTAACAACTTGCACCAAAACCTGATTCGTCTTGGCTAGAATCTTTTCGATTTTACCGACTTTTTCTATTTCAGCTTCGTTTTCAAACCCTTTCAGCAGGTGGTTGCTATAGTTGTTGTTGCGCACCATTTTGGTAAACTTCAACAAGCTATTGATATTTGGGCCTACGTCTTGGTAGTGTAAAAAGCCATCTTTCTCGTACCCCACGTCGATAAACGCGGCGTTGAGGCCATTGACAATTTTACGAACCGTACCCAAATAAATGTCACCTACCTTAAACTGGCCATCCGTTCCTTCGGAATGGAGTTCAACCAGCTGCTTGTCTTGCAATAAGGCTATTCGACTTCCATTTTGAGCAGAATCGATTAACAATTCCGTACTCAAATTTTCTTTTTACTAGTGTAAATGAACGTGTTTTACTTCCATTAGTACACAGAGAAGAAATTACTTCTTCTTGTGTCTGTTTTTTCTAAGTCTCTTCTTACGCTTGTGCGTAGCGATCTTATGTCTTTTTCTTTTCTTACCGCAAGGCATAGTTGTACAATTTAAAGTGTTTGTAATTTGTTATAGCTTGTCCAAGTAGCCTTGAATACTCTCCAAAATCATGGGATCTTGAGTCATTTTCTTAACTAGCTCAAACTGGGCTTTCGCTTTGTTTTTCTCCTTTGACTCAAAATAGCTTACCCCTAGGTAAAATTGCCCCTGCATGTTTTGAGGATGGACTTGTACTAATTCTTCAAAACGACCAATTGCTCGATCGTATTGACCGGATTGCATGGATAAAACACCCATATTGAACAGGCCATCTTCATTTTTAGGGTCCGCTTCCAGAATTTCTCGCAACAGCGTGATTCCCTGCATCGGATTGGCTGATGACACGTAGGTCATCGCTATTTTGGACTTCAAATCGAGACGGGTGGGATCTTTATCCAACACCTTTTTTAATAAACTTCTGGTCTTTTCTGCCAGCACTTCTACTTTATTCTTGTCCAAGGCAAAGGAAAAAGCATCGTAATTTGCTTTGCCTGCCTCCTCAGCAAGAAATAAATTGTCGGGCCAAATGACACTCGCCTCAGTCCAATAGTAGGCGGCGCTGTCAAATATTCCCTCCTCCTTGTAAATCCCAGCAAGTACCTGAGCTGCAGCTACTTTCTCCTCCACCGAGGGTGCAGTACGAAATTGAGCAATCAGCTGATTTGCTTGAACTCTATTTTGGGAAGATAGGGTATTCTCATGCGATTCGGAAATGACCGTAGAAGCTTCCGCTCCTCCTTCCATTTTTGCTCCCGTAGCTTCATTATCGACCACCACCTTGGGAAGAAGATAAAGTCCTGCTACTGATGCTATGCCAAGACCTATGAGAACAACCTGTAGTTTCTTCATGCCCTTAAAACTCAGGCCTAGGCCTGAGTAGCCATTTGTTTGATCTTTTTGCTGTTTTTAATCTTCTCTACAAATACCTTAGAAGGCTTAAATGCAGGGATGTAATGCTCTTCGATAACAATCGCGGTATTCTTGGAAATGTTACGCGCAATTTTCTTCGCTCTTTTCTTGTTGATGAAACTTCCAAATCCTCTGACATAGATATTATCTCCATCTGCCATGGAATCTTTTACTACTTTGAAAAATGCCTCAACGGCTTGAGTTACATCATCTCTTTGGATTCCGGTCTTCTCGGAAATCTTAGTAATTACTTCTGCTTTAGTCACTGTGATTAAAATTTAGAAATTTTGAAATAAGCTTAATAACCTATTAACCAAGTATTTTTGGGATTGCAAATGTACAAGAACCAATGCAATTAAAAAAGATATTCAAAAAAAATACCTTGGTTTGTAGTCTCGCAACTAATCACAAATGAAGAGCAAAGTAACTGAAAATCAATTCTTTTCAAATTCAATCCTTTCTTGGCACCGCGAAAATCCTCGGCATCTGCCCTGGCGAGAAACCCAAGATCCTTATAAAATTTGGCTCTCGGAAATCATTCTTCAGCAAACCCGTGTCGCTCAAGGGTTGCCCTATTACGAAGCATTTGTCCAGGCCTACCCCAGCGTAAAAGAGCTAGCGGAAGCCCAAGAAGAAGAAGTACTCCGGCTCTGGCAGGGCTTGGGGTACTACAGTCGAGCCCGAAACCTCCACGGCTGCGCACAATATATTTGGAGAGAACTAGGAGGCGTTTTTCCAAACAGCTACGCAACTCTCATCCAACTCAAGGGGGTTGGAAGCTACACTGCAGCGGCAATTTCTAGTTTCGCCTTTGGGGAGGTTCAAGCAGTTGTGGATGGCAATGTCTTCCGCGTCCTTGCCCGATACTTTGGAATTGCAACTGATATTGCCAGTGGCAAAGGAAAAAAAGAATTTGAAGCGCTTGCCAACCAGTTGATCCCTAAAGATTCCCCGGGGGAATTTAATCAAGCCATTATGGATTTTGGTTCACGTTGCTGTATTCCCAAAAACCCATCTTGTAGGGAATGCCCACTAGCTCAATCCTGTTTTGCCTTTCAAAAGGGCCTCGTAAGCTCCTTGCCCGTAAAAATCAATAAAACTAAGGTCAAGGAACGTATCCTCAACTACCTGGTGATCCGCTGTGCAGGTCAGGTAGTTTGGAGAAAAAGAGGTGAAGGAGATATTTGGACGGGCCTTTACGATTTTCCCCTGCTCGAACAAGAAAACTTCCCATGGCATAAAAATCTAAGCCAAGAAGCTGTCCTATTCCCTAAAAAATACCGACATCTTTTGTCGCATCAACGGATACTTGGGAGCTTTTGGGAAATTGAACTTTCTCCCAATAAACGCTCTGAATTGGTTCATTGGTGTCAAAAAGAGGGATTTGACTTGGTGGATCAACAGCAAATCGATTCTTTACCTAAGCCCAAATTGATTGTTCGCTATTTGACTGATCGAGAGTTTTGATTACTTTCAATCTTCTAAACTTTTTAACTACTAAACACAAAACAGTATGGCAGGAGTAAACAAAGTCATTTTATTGGGTCATCTAGGCGCAGATCCAGAGGTAAAATATTTGGAGGGAGATAAAGTAGTGGCTAACCTAAGCCTTGCAACCTCGGAAGCCTATCAGGATCGAAATGGCAATCGTGTAGAACAGACCGAATGGCACGAATTGGAGCTTTGGGATCAACAGGCAAAAATTGCTGAGAAATACCTGAAAAAGGGTTCTCAAATCTATGTTGAAGGCAAAATCAAGTCAGACAAATGGACGGATGAACAAGGTCAAAATCGAAAAAAGATGAAAATCCGCGTGTTGAGCTTTACGATGGTTGGCGGAAAACCTGAGGGAATGCCTACGGCTCCTACGCCTAGTGCTGGAATGGCTTCTATGCCAAGTTCTTCCCCAGCACCTACCCCACCCCTGGTATCGCTTGACGAAGGAGATGATGACTTGCCCTTTTAATTGAAATACAAATCCCCTGTTTCCTTTAATTCAGGGGATTTGTTTACCTTTGGAAACCTATTTTTCTAAACACATGGATGACCCCTACCCGAGTTACTTACTGATAGCCCAGGTTTCTTCATTTTCATTCTCTTATTTTTTGTTTAATGGGCTCGCGCTCCTAATCCTCTTAGTAGGGTCTGCACTAGTATCTGGCTCTGAAGTGGCCTTTTTTTCATTAGGTAAAGACGAGCTAACCGATCTCAATCAAAAATATCCAGAAAAAGGGCGAGTGATCACAAGCTTATTGGCAACACCAAAAATCTTGCTCAGTACTGTTCTTATTCTAAATAACCTAATCAATATCGGTATCGTCACCTTGACGACCTTTGTTACTTGGACCCTTTTTGGAACCAACGCTACTGGTTTAGTAGTCATTTTAATTCAAACAGTAGGCGTAACCTTCGCCATCGTATTTTTTGGAGAGATTGTACCTAAAGTGTATGCCAACCAGGCGAGGACTAGTTTTGCACTCAAACTTGCTCATCCAATTTCTTTTTTCACCAAAGTGCTTAAGCCATTTTCTATATTTTTGATTGCATTTAGTAACATCATTGAAAAGCGTGTTCAACAAAAAGGATATTCACTTTCTTTTGATGAACTGAACCAAGCGTTGGAATTGACGACAGAAGACACGCCTGATGAAGAAAAAGAAATTCTTCGTGGTATTGTGAATTTTAGCAGCCTAAGTGTCCGACAGGTAATGAAAAGCCGTATGGAAATTTCTGCTTTAGATTCAGAAATTGATTTCCATGAATTAATGGATAAGGTCAATAAAAGCGGCTACTCTAGAATCCCTGTTTACGAAGAGACCATAGATCATATTTTAGGAATTTTATACATCAAAGACTTACTCCCCCACATCGATAAAGATGAAACCTTCGAGTGGAAATCTTTAATCCGAAAGAGTTTCTTCGTTCCTGAAAACAAAAAAGCAGACTCCCTGCTTAAAGATTTTCAAAAAATGCGTGTGCACATGGCTATCGTCGTGGATGAATATGGCGGTACCTCAGGATTGATCACCCTAGAAGACTTAATTGAAGAGATAATTGGGGAAATCAACGATGAGTTTGACGATACGGAGACCCTGTTTTTTCAGGAAATCGATGTGGATACCTTTATCTTTGAAGGGAAAGTTTCACTTAATGATTTTTGCAAAAAAATTGATTTAGACACCCAAGTCTTTGATGAGGTAAAAGGTGAAAGCGAGTCTCTCGGCGGGTTGCTACTCGAGCTTAATTCAAAAATGCCAAAAAATGGCACTAAAATCCGGTTTAAAGATTTTGAATTCACCATTTTGGCAGTGGATGCTAGAAAAATCAAAAAAGTAAAAGTCCATATCAACATAGGGGAAAAAGACATCACCTCACCATTCACTGACTAATTTTTTTATTTGGCTTATCGCTATTTATGCTGCTCATTTATTGGGTTTTTCACTGAGTTTAGAAAGAGATTTTACCGCTTTCTCTTTCTACTCCCCCTCATTTCTTTCGTTCCATTCAAAAATTAAAATAATTTTTAAAAAACAGCCTATTTTTTAAATTAAGGCTATTTTTTAAAAAAAAACACACTATTTTTTTGCTTTTTTTTTAATGAAATAGATTTTTATAAACCTTTTTCGCATGATTAATGCATTTAGATTATGCTTATTTTAAAAAAATCAGTATTTTTTGGTTTTAAAACCAGTTAAACTTATAAAAATGGAGAAAGGGTTATATCGGCAGGAGTTTGAGCACGACTCCTGCGGTATTGGAGCGGTAGTAGACCTCACGAATAAACCTACACACGAGACCATCAGTGGGGCTTTGTATATGCTCAGCAACATGGAACATCGTGGAGGGCGAGGAGCTGATCCCAAAACAGGAGATGGAGCAGGAATTTCCATCCAAATCCCTCACCAATTTCTTCAAGACGTCACTGCACGCACAGAGATCCAGTTGCCAGCTCCAGGGGAATTTGGTTTAGGAATGACTTTTTTTCCAACCAACAAACAGCTCTACTCCAAAGCAAAAGCATTACTCAATCAACTCATCGAAGAATTGGGGTTTGAGTTGATCGGCTACAGGAAGGTCCCTATTGACGAAACCATCCCCGGATCAAGCGCCCTCGAAGTTATGCCCATTATTGAGCAGGTATTTGTTTGCCATAAACAAGGATTACAAGGACTTGACTTGGAACGAAAACTGTATGTGCTTCGGAATTACGCGAGCTTTAAAATTAATTCAGAGATCCCAGGAGTGAATCAGGCCTTCTATTTTGCCAGCTTCAGCTCCTTAACACTTGTTTACAAAGGCCAGCTGCGAACTGACCAAGTTTTGCCTTTCTTCAAGGATCTCCAAAATCCCCGGATTGCCTCTGCCTTTGCCATCGTTCACTCCAGATTTAGCACCAATACCTTTCCCAATTGGAGGCTAGCTCAGCCCTTTAGATACCTTTCCCATAACGGAGAAATTAATACCATTCGCGGCAATTTGAACAAAATGAAGTCCAAAGAGGCCTTGATGAAATCGACTCTGTTTAGCCCGGAAGAGCTGGCAATGCTGATGCCCATCACCAACAAATTGAACTCCGACTCCGCCAATTTGGATGCCATGGTGGAACTACTCACCCTCAGTGGGAGGAGCCTGCCGCATGCGATGATGATGCTCGTGCCGGAAGCTTGGCAGGACAACGAGGTAATGGATAAGGAGCGGGCTGCATTCTATAAATTTCACGCCTCCTTGGTAGAACCCTGGGATGGTCCTGCCGCACTTTTATTTACAGACGGCAAATCGGTGGGTGCCACACTTGATCGAAATGGACTTCGCCCGCTTCGCTATTTTATTACAAAAGACCAGCGTTTAATCCTCTCCTCAGAGGCAGGAGCGCTGCCCATCCGTGAAGCGACCATCACCCAAAAAGGAAGGATTAGCCCAGGACGTATGATTTGGGCAGACTTGGAAAAGGGAAAAATCCTCCTAGATGATGAAGTCAAGGGCGAAATTTGCAAACGACAGCCCTACGAACAATGGGTCAATGAAAAGCGCACAAAACTTAGGCTTGTTCCCGAACCCGAAGAACTCAGCTATTCTTACCAAACTGAAGATATCCATAAACCCCAAACTATTTTCGGTTACACTTCCGAAGAGCTAAAAGTGATCCTATCCCCGCTCGGAAATGATGGACAAGAAGCAGTTGGTTCCATGGGCGCAGACACCCCATTAGCGGTGCTCTCCAAACAAAGCCAGCACATTTCGAATTACTTCAAACAGCTTTTTGCCCAAGTCAGCAATCCGCCCATCGACCCCATTCGGGAGCGTTTGGTCATGTCCCTTTTCACTCGAATTGGGGAAGGCCACAATATTTTGGAAGAAAGCCCTCTTCACACCAAGCAAATACATATTTCTCAACCTGTTCTGCTGAATGCCGACTTGGAGAAAATTACTCGACTTGAGCATCTGGGCTACCGAACCAAGCGCCTATTTGGACATTTTGTGGCAGACCACCAGCCTGGGAGACTTTTGGAGGCATTGGATCTGCTGTGCCAAGAAGCTGAAGATGCAATTTTGATTGAAGGGAAAAATGTGATTATCCTCTCAGACAGAGACAGTTCGGAAAACCTTGCTCCCATCCC
>CAMDEU010000069.1 GCA_945897085.1 Spirosoma fluviale
GGGGAGGCCAAGGCCATTTCGATCATCAGTGCCTTAGAACTCGGTAGGAGGAGAAAAGAGCAAGAACCTCCCAAGCTCCTAAAAATTACCAGTTCCAGGCAGGTCTACGAGCTGATGCGACCCGACTTGTATGATGAATCAGTGGAGCAAGTGTATCTTTTGCTTTTGAACCGCAGCAATGGCTTGATAAAAAAGGAGCGCGTGAGCCAAGGGGGAACGACTGCCTCGGTGGTAGATCCCAAAGTGGTATTTAGATTTGCTTTGGAACAAGGGGCACATTCCTTAATTTTGATCCACAACCACCCAAGTGGTAACTTGCAGCCTTCGGATACGGACAAACGCTTGACCCAACGGCTGCAGAAAATTGGGAAAGAGTTGGAATTACCCCTGATAGACCATCTGATTTATACAGATCAGGGCTATTTTAGTTTTGCCGATGAAGGGATCATGTAGGGTTGGGGAGCTTTCTTTTTCCGATGCTCAAACCATGGACCTCGATGGCGTGTTTGAATTCTTACTGTTAAACTAGCGCTCGTGAAATCAAGTCAACTTATTCTAATTCTCGCATCCCTAGTGGTCTTGGGGGCCATCACCTATATGTTTACTGCTGCTGAAAGTCCCGAGGATTACATCGAGAAAATTGAGACGGAACGAGAGCGGCAGTTCAAGTACATCCGGTTCAACATTGAATCTCCCCTGACAGAGGAACAAAAACGAGGCTTGCAGAGCCTAACTTTTTATACCATCGATCCGACGTACCGGGTGAAGGCACGACTGCTTCCTATTGAAATGAAAAAAATCAGGGAAGTACCCCTGACAGATGGAAGTACGGAGCGGTACTTAGAACATTCCTATGCGGAATTCGAGTTGGCTGGAAAAACCAATAAGCTCCTCTTGATGCAGTCTCTAAATGAGTCCGATATGCGCAATTTTTTCTTAGCCTTTGCGGACGAAACCTCCGGGAAAGAAACCTACGGAGGAGGGCGTTACCTGAATGTACGTCAGGATGGAAAAAATAGCATCACGATCGACTTCAACCTTGCCTTCAATCCCTACTGTGCCTACAATCCGGACTTTGCCTGCCCCCTTCCGCCAGCAGAAAACACCTTGGAAATTGCTATTCCGGTAGGGGAGAAAAATTACGATAAATGATCACTGCTCAGGCAAATCCTTTAAATTAGCACCTTACCCAATAGCTCCTCGCGCACCCTTTTTACGAACTTCAAGGTTCGCTCACCCAATGCCTTATGAAAATATCCATCAATAGACTCAAGGAATACCTCTATTTGAACGAAAGCCCAGAAGAGATTGCAGCGCTACTCACCCAGTCGGGACTTGAAGTAGAGCGTCTGGATCCCTTTGTGTCTGTGCTTGGAGCCTTAGAAGGATTGGTGATTGGGGAGGTACTCACTTGTGTCAAGCATCCCGATGCAGATAAATTGAGCCTGACTACAGTGGATATTGGCCAGGAGCAGCCCTCCCAAATTGTATGTGGAGCTTCGAATGTAGCAGCAGGACAAAAAGTAGTGGTGGCCACGGTAGGAGCTACCTTGTATCCCAGCAACGGCGAACCCTTTGAAATCAAAAAAGCTAAAATCCGAGGTCAAGCATCTGAAGGGATGATTTGCGCGGAAGACGAAATCGGCATCGGTACCTCCCATACTGGAATCATTGTGTTGGATACGGATTTGCCAAACGGCAGTCCTGCATCTGCTTACTTTGAAGTGACCCAAGACCTTATTTTAGAAATTGGACTTACGCCCAACCGCGCAGATGCAGCTTCCCATTTGGGGGTGGCAAGGGACTTGAAAGCCCTAGTGCGAAAATCTTTGTGTTTGCCCGTAGAGCCTTCCATACAAGTGGAAGCAAAAGGTCCTTCCCTCGAGGTGGTCGTAGATCGCACTGCTGATTGCCCACGCTATGCTGGGATTGTGCTTACCGGCATTCAAGTGGGGCCCTCACCCCAGTGGCTGCAGCATTTCCTCCGTTCTTTGGGCTTGGAACCCATCAATAATGTGGTCGACATCACCAACTATATTCTGCATGATCTCGGCCAGCCGCTGCATGCATTTGATGCTGCCAAAATCCAGGATGGAAAGATCCGCGTTGGTAAGCTTCCAAAGGGGAGCACTTTTGTGACCTTGGATGGGAAAGAAAGAAAACTAGCGGGCGAGGAACTGATGATCTGCGACTCCAAGGGAGGCATGTGTATTGCTGGAATTTTTGGTGGTAGTGTATCGGGAGTCAATGAGCAGACCACGAGTATATTTTTAGAGTCGGCCTATTTCTCCCCAGATGTGATTCGCAAGGGTTCTCAGCTTCACGGTTTGAAGACAGATGCTTCTTTCCGGTTTGAGCGTGGGACTGATCCCAATATGCCCGTATATGCCTTAAAGCAAGCCGTACTTCTTTTGCAGCGCTATTCTGGCGCAAAAATTGCCTCCGAGCTGATTGATATTTATCCTGAGCCAAAACCAGATGCACAGATCGAGGTAAGTTTTGGGCACATCAATAGGCTTATTGGTAAAGTAATTGATCCCGAAGAAATAGTTGCAATTTTAGAAGGATTGGAAATAGGGGTGTCCGCACGAACAGTAGACGGGTTTGTGGCTACGGTGAAGCCTTACCGCGTAGATGTCACTCGGGAGGCAGATATCATTGAGGAGGTTTTGCGTATTCATGGCTTCCAGCAGGTCCCTCTTGCCGAAAATCTAAGCACCGATTTCTTGGCTGAACACCCGGTAAAAGATGTGGCGAAGTTGCAGTACCGCCTCACCGAGATGCTCGCCAACCAAGGCTACTTTGAGTTGGTGACCAATAGCTTGACCAGCCCCAAGTACGTTGAAAAAGCAGGTTTTTTGGATGCGGAAACTACCGTGGAGATCTACAACAAATTGAGTGAGGACCTCGGCGTGATGCGCCAAACGCTCCTTTTCTCTGGTTTAGAAGTGTTGGCACACAACATCAATAGAAGACAAACTGACCTGAAGTGCTTTGAATTTGGTACAGTGTACCAGAAGAAAGCCGAAGGGGGTTACAAGGAGTCGCGACGCTTAGCCATTTTTCTGTCGGGCAATAGTTCGTCAGAGAGTTGGCTTACCCCCGCAAAACCGGTTGCGTTTGCGGATATCTATGCGACGGTGACCCAGATTTTGGAGCGCCTGCATCTGGAATCGAGCCAAGTAGAAGTAATCGAAACGCCACCTTTTTCCTATGGACTAAGTTTGAAGCTCGGGGAAAAAGTGGTTGCAACCTTGGGGTTGGTGGAAGAAAAGGGGCTTAAGCTGGCCGAAGTGAGGCAAGAGGTTTGGTATGCTGAACTGGATTGGGACCTGCTTGCCAAGAAATCCTCCGGGTTAAAAAAATTCGAAGAGCTGTCCAAGTTTCCTGAGGTGCGTAGAGATCTTTCCTTGGTTATCGACCGGGAACTTTCGTTTGATCGCGTCAAAAAAGTAGCTGAAAAGGCTGGAGGAAAACTCTTGAAACGCATGGAGGTGTTCGATGTCTACCAGGGAGATAAGTTGGGGCAGGACAAAAAAGCATATGCGCTGAGCTTTATTCTTCAAGATCAAGAAAATACTTTGACCGATAAGGAAATTGAAAAAACTATGAGTAACTTGATTCATGCCTTTCAAAATCAAGTGGGGGCAATCATCCGAAGCTAAGTTATGATTCACGAGGAATTACAAAAACTTGAAAAACTTACTGTTCAGGTCAGCAAAAAGGTAGAGTCCTTGACTGTTGAAAATGAGCAACTAAATGCACGATTAGAAGAGCTTGAAAAGCAGGTTCAGGAGAAGGAAGTCGCCTTGGGCCATTTTAAAAATAAGATTAAAATTAGTAACATTGTGGACAACCAACCGGTAAGCCCTGGGGATGCCGGCGAAATGAGTGACTTAATCAATTCCTATATACAAGAAATCGATCAGTTGATTACCTACCTATCCGAATAATATGGAGACATTAGCCATTAAGGTAAAAATCGGAGACAGGGAATATCCCATGAGAGTGAAGCCCGAAGATGAGGGCAAAATCCGACATGCAGGACGAGTAATCAATGAGAAATTAAGAAAGTATAAATCCGAGTTTGGCTTGGATGATTCTATTGATTTATTGGCCATGGTGGCCTTTGATTGCATGGTTGAATCGTTAGAGACAAATTCAGGAAATGCGGAAGATAGCGAACATATACAGCGCAGTCTTGCACATATTTCAGCCTTGCTCGGCAAGGCCGTATAAGATTAAGATCTCCTCGTTTTGCTTATTTCCGGTGCCGGTAGGTGAACAACTATATATTCACAACTATGAACGCACTCGCATTTATCATCCTAGCATCCCTCGCAGGGCTTGGAGTAGGAGCAGCCCTAACCGGCTTTTTTTTAAAAAGTAAACATGCAAAGCAGGAGGATGAAACCAAAGACCGAATCAAATCCATGCTTAGAGAGGCGGAATTAACCGCCGAGACCATCAAGAAAGACCGGATGCTGGAAGCCAAAGAAAGGTTTTTGAAGCTGAAAGCGGAGTTTGATGAGGAAACTAACAACAAAAAAAATCTGATCATTACCAACGAAAATAAGGTGAAGCAACTGCAGCAGCAGGTGGCTAAGGAGCAGGAAAATGTAAGTAGAAAAGAAGCAGAGCTAGACAGTAAAAAAGAGAATTTAACTGCGCAGCTGCATGCAGTGCAAGTGAAAAAAGAAGAACTGGATCGTGTCACGAACCAGCGAATTGCAGACTTGGAAAAATTAGCTGGGCTAAGCAGAGAAGAGGCGAGAGAACAGCTGGTAAGCATACTTACTGAAGAGGCTCAGACCAAGGCTTCCTCCCTGATGAAAGACATCCTCGACGAGGCCAAATTGACGGCTACCAAGCAGGCAAAAAAGATTGTATTGGATACGATCCAGCGTACCGCTACAGAGCATGCAGTCGAAAACTGTGTGTCAGTCTTTAACATTGAGAGTGACGACATCAAAGGTAAAATCATCGGTAGAGAAGGACGAAATATTCGTGCACTAGAAGCAGCTACTGGGGTAGAAATTGTCGTAGACGATACACCTGAAGCAATCATCATCTCTGGCTTTGATCCTGTCCGGAGAGAGATTGCACGGCTTTCCTTGCACCGTTTGGTTCAGGATGGTCGAATCCACCCTGCACGAATCGAGGAGGTGGTTGCCAAAACAGAAAAAAATATCGAGGAAGAAATTGTTGAGATCGGTGAAAGAACCTGTATTGATCTTGGCATACATGGCCTACATCCGGAGTTGATCAGGATGGTGGGTCGTATGCGCTTCCGTTCTTCCTATGGACAAAACCTGCTTCAGCATTCCAGAGAAGTGGCCAAGTTGGCCGCTACTATGGCTGCAGAAATGGGACTCAATGCCAAGCTTGCCAAGCGCGCTGGTCTTTTGCATGATATTGGCAAGGTATGGCCGGAGGAACAGGAATTGCCTCACGCCGTCCTAGGGATGGAGCTAGCCAAGCGCTACAAGGAGCATCCTGAAATCTGCAATGCCATTGGCGCTCACCACGATGAAATCGAAATGACTTCAATGATTTCGCCTATCGTGCAGGCTTCCGATGCGATTTCCGGATCTCGCCCTGGTGCCCGTCGCGAGATCATGGATAGCTATGTCAAGCGCCTCAAGGAGCTAGAAGAGCTAGCAATGAATTTTGATGGGGTCAACAAATGCTTTGCCATGCAGGCAGGTCGAGAGCTAAGAATCCTGGTCGATGCAGACAATGTAGACGACCAGAAGGCAGGACAGCTTTCCTTCGATATATCCCAAAAAATCGAAAAAGAAATGCAGTATCCAGGTCAAATCAAGGTAACTGTGATTCGTGAAATGAGAGCGGTCAACTATGCCAGATAAGGCTTTCATTTAAGCACAAACAAAAAAAGCAATTCATTCGAATTGCTTTTTTTATGCGGTCTGTAGATCTGGTTACTTGCGCTCCACTTCGCGTAAGTTTTCAAGTTTCTTGTTCCTCAAGAACCCATTGATATCTTCAAAGTGCTCCCGTACCCGCTTGTTACCAAATTCAAAGACCTTGGTAGCTAATCCATCCAAGAAGTCTCGATCGTGGGACACCAAGATGAGCGTGCCATCAAAAGCCTTGAGCGCATCTTTGATGATGTCCTTGGTTTTCATGTCCAAGTGGTTGGTCGGTTCATCCAGAATCAGGAAGTTGACCGGCTGCAACAGCAGTTTGATCATGGCCAAACGAGTTTTTTCACCACCCGAAAGCACCTTTACTTTTTTGTTGATGTCGTCGCCTTTAAACATAAAAGCTCCTAGTAGATCCTTGATTTTGGTTCGGATCTCTCCTACTGCTAGCTGATCGATGGTTTCGAAGATGCTCAGCGTTTCGTCGAGTAGGGAGGCTTGATTTTGTGCAAAATACCCGATCATAGCGTTGTGCCCTAATTCGCACTTTCCTTGAAAATCAATCTGGCTCATGATGGCCTTGATCATCGTGGATTTTCCTTCTCCATTTTTCCCTACAAAGGCTACCTTCTGCCCGAGTTCAATGGTCATGGACGCTTTGTTGAACACCACATGGTCTCCATAGCTCTTGCTCATCTCCTCTGCGATCACGGGGTATTTTCCGGATCGAGGGGATGGAGGAAATCGAAGCTTTAATGCGGAGGTATCCACTTCATCCACTTCGACGATATCCAGTTTTTCGAGCATTTTGACCCGAGACTGTACCTGCAAGGTTTTGGAGTAGGTACCTCGAAAGCGGTCGATAAACTGGGTGGTGTCGGCGATGAAGCGCTGCTGCTCCTCGAAGTGTTTCTGCTGCTGCTCCCGTCTCTCTTTTCTCAGTTCGAGGTAATGGCTGTACTTGGCTTTGTAATCGTAGATCCGTCCCATGGTGATTTCGATGGTACGGGTGGTGATCGTATCCACAAAGGCCCGGTCGTGGGAGATGACTACCACCGCTTTGGCTTTGGTCAATAAAAATTCTTCCAGCCATTGGATAGATTCGATGTCCAGGTGGTTGGTGGGCTCATCGAGAAGGATAAGGTCAGGATTTTGCAACAAAATCTTTGCAAGCTCAATTCGCATTCTCCATCCACCCGAAAATTCGGAGGTGGATCTCGTAAAATCTTCGCGGAGGAAACCTAGACCCAACAACACTTTTTCAATTTCTGCCTCGTAGTTGATCTCCTCTATCGCATAAAATTTCTCACTGAGTTCAGACACTTTCTCAATGAGCTTGTAATATTCCTCTGATTCGTAGTCTGTACGGATAGTCAGCTGCTCGTTGATGGCCTCAATTTCTTCCTTCATGCTCAGGTAGGAAGCAAATGCCTTGGAAGCTTCTTCCATGACCGTACAGTCATCGGCAGTGAGCAAGTGCTGAGGGAGATAGGCGACTACATATCCTTTCGGTGCGGAAACGGACCCAGAGGAAGGTTTATTTACCCCTGCAATAATTTTGAGGAGAGTAGATTTTCCAGCTCCATTCTTACCCATAAGGGCAATTTTATCACTTTCATTGATGTTAAAGGTGATGTTGCTGAACAGGGGGCTGCCGCCATGAATAACGGACACATTGTCTACTGAAATCATACGAAGGTGTATTTGAGCTGCAAAGGTAGTTATTCAGTTCTTTGAAAATTCACCCCCTGCTAAAATAGTAGGTAAAGGCATGGGATTGGGCAAGGAGCACCGGGAGTGTACTTCCTTAGATTCTAATTAAAAATAAGGTTGCAAGGTTAAAGCATGCGCACAGTTGAAATTATAAACTTGCCTTTAATCCATACCCAATGGCCCTAATGGTATTACACTAGATTTAAAAGCTGGACTTGATCCAGCTTTTTTGTAGGAGGAATTTCTGCCGACTAGATCCCTATATTTTTTTATTTTCCATCAGCGGGGTTGCATTTGGCAAAACAAGAATCGAACTTCAACCTTAATCTCCGCTAAGCTCCATGCCATGTATTTAAAATTAAGTGTTTTCACTTTCTTCGCCTTGCTCTTGTCGCCCATCCTTTTTGCACAAGACCTGCTACTCACTGGGGTACATGTGGTCTCTGTGGAAACTGGGCAGCTCCTTGAAAACCGAACCATCCATGTTTCTAATGGAAAAATAAAGGCAATTATCACAGCAGGTGATCTGCCTCAAGGAAGTCAAAATATAACTCAGATTGATGGAAATGGCGGCTTTGTTTTTCCTGGCTTGGCTGAATTTCACGCGCATTTGCCTGTATCTACGGATGGCAGCACGCAGCTGCAAGAGGAATCCATGTGGTTGTATTTGGCCAACGGGGTCGTCCGCATTCGGAGCATGCTGGGACATTCCAGCCACCTGGAACTGAGAGAACGTATCAATTCAGGGAAGCTGATCGGCCCTCGAATTGTTATTTCTGGCCCCTCCTTCAGCGCCACCACGGTAACAGACCCTCAGCAGGCCGCAGAGCGGGTGAGGGAACAAAAACAGGCGGGATACGACCACCTCAAAATCCACCCAGGGCTTACTCTGGAGGAAATGAAAGCCATCGCCCAGACGGCTAAGCAAGAACAAATCCCATTTGGCGGGCATGTACCCCTCGAGGTGGGAATTCGCAATGCACTTCAAAGTGGGTTCAAATCGGTGGAACATATTGATGGCTACATGGAAGGCTTGCTCCCTGCCTCCCTCACCATTGACCCCACCACCTCAGGACCTTTCAATCTCAACTTAGCGAGTCAGGTAGATTGGAGCAAGTTGCCCGAATTGATTCAGCTTACCTTAACTCAAGGAAGCTATCTTGCGCCTACCCTAACTCTTTTTGACCGCTATTTTGGATACATTCCTGCAGATACCTTTCGAGTAGCTCCAGAGATGAAGTATTTGCCAGGCCCCCTAATCCAGCAGTGGGTGAATACCAAAAAGCAATTGGAGCGAGCAGGAATGCTGGATAAGGAAAAAGTGGCTCCCTATCTTGCGTTTCGGAGAAAACTATTTATGGAGCTGCATCGCGCAGGGATTCCCATGCTGATGGCTTCGGATTCCCCACAGGTATTTAATGTGCCGGGCTTTTCCATCCATCACGAGATCGCCCTGATGTCCGAGGCAGGGATGTCCAATCTTGAAATCTTAAAAACAGGCTCCATAGTGCCTGCGCAGTACATGGGAACAGGAAGCAGTTGGGGACAGGTAAAAGAAGGGTTTGATGCTGACTTTGTGTTGGTGGAAAACAATCCCCTCCTTGATCTAAAGACCCTTCAAAAACCCTTGGGAGTAGTCATCCGAGGGCAATGGGTCGAGAGAAAAGAACTCCAAATCCAATTGGATCGAATCGAGAAAAACCACCTAAGAAATTGAACTGTTTATGAAAAAGCACCTTATTCCTAGTTTAAATCTCCCTTTTTGCCAACTCCTACTTTTAGTTGCTTTAGCGGTTAGTAGTTGTACCGCTCCTCCAAAACAAAATCCCAAATCAGTAACCACCACGTTTATGATTCAATCCGAATTGCTAACCGAATACCAAGGCCAGCCCGTTTACCGCTATGTGTTAGACAACGGTACCATGCAAGTTGAACTCTCAAACTTTGGAGGGCTTGTTTACAAAATTCTAGCACCAGACCGAGACGGGAAGAAAGAGAATGTGGCCTTAACTTTGGATAGTGTAGAAGATTTTTTGTCTAAAGAAAATCCTTTTTTTGGCGCGACCGCAGGAAGAGTGGCCAACCGAATTGCGAATGCCCAATTCAAATTGGACGGAAAGACCTATGACCTAGCAAAGACCAATGGGGATAATCACCTCCATGGTGGATTAGTAGGGTTTAACAAGAAGGTGTGGACACCAGAAACGTACTCCACTGACTCCACGGTAGGGGTGAAGATGACCTATCT
>CAMDEU010000070.1 GCA_945897085.1 Spirosoma fluviale
TTTCAAAAACTTACGAAAAAAGACTTTTTGATTGACAAGAACTTTTTGCGTAAAAGTCTGGTTTAGAAGACATAAAAAAGTACACAAAATTTTTAACTTTACCCCACATAAAACCCTACACTCATGGCTTTTGAACTACCCTCACTTCCATATGCACTGAATGCATTGGAACCCCATATCGATGCACGAACCATGGAAATTCACCATGGAAAGCACCATAATGCTTACGTGACTAACCTAAATGCTGCTATCGCAGGAACAGACCTAGAAGGCAAATCCTTGGAGGAGCTGATGAAGGTGGCAGGATCAAATGCTGCTGTGAGAAATAACGGCGGTGGACATTGGAACCATAGCCTTTTTTGGCAAATTCTTTCTCCAACTGGTGGAGGTCTTCCTACTGGAGCACTTGCTGCTGCAATTGATGCAAAATTCGGCTCTTTTGATGCTTTTAAGGAGACCTTCAACAAAGCGGGAGCTACACGATTTGGCTCAGGCTGGGCTTGGCTTTGTGTAGACACCAAAAAAGAACTTTGCGTGTGCTCCTCACCTAACCAAGATAATCCCCTCATGGATGTGTCAGAATGCCCAGGCACCTCGATCCTAGGCCTGGATGTTTGGGAGCATGCCTACTACCTAAACTACCAAAATAGACGTCCAGACTACATCGCGGCGTTCTGGAATCTGGTCAACTGGGAAGAAGTAAGCAAGCGATACGCTGCTGCGAAGTAAACCTCTGTTTATGTTGACCGGCGGAAAAAATTTCAAAAAGTCCGCTTACAGAACCATGTCTTTTCTCCCCGCTGCTTTGGCTGTGCTGCCACGGTAATTAATGATTTATTAGCTTCCTGAGACGGGGTTAAAATGGTACAAGAAGATTAGTAGTCCCGCAAATGCTGGTTTTTTTTGATCTTTGATTTCCAGTGTAACTTCCACTTCTGCCTTGATGGTGCCACGGAGGTTGGTGATGTTTTTTAGCGCTGCCACCAAGCGCACTTCGCTGTCCACCGTGACAGCCTGAGAAAATCGAAGGTTTTCGATCCCGTAGTTGATCATCATTTTCAAGTTATTGACCTGCACGATTTGCTCCCATAGGTAGGGAACGATGCTTAGGGTGAGGTAACCATGGGCAATGGTGTTTCCAAAAGCACCTTCAGCCTTGGCTCGGATTGGGTCAGTATGGATCCATTGGTGGTCTAGGGTTGCCTCGGCAAAGCGATTGATCTGTTGTTGGGTAATCTGAAAATAGTTCGAGGCCCCGAGTTCTTTGCCTAAATACAATTCGAATTCTTCAAAGCTGCCAATAGCGATAGGGGACATAGGTAGGTAGGTTTAAGAGATAAAGAATTCAAAATTAGGAAAAAGTAGGGAAGTGAATTTTTCAAGGCCTAAAAAAGTTTCATCTTCGTCCCTTAAAATATCGGTACCCTACTTTATTTTTCACCAAATGGCAGACTATGTGCATGGTTTTGATCCAGAAGAGCAGCTTCGTTTGCAAGCGCAGGGAGAGATTTTAGCCCCCATGGTCTACAGGGAAGTAGACTTTAGCAATTGCAAGCACCTTTTGGAAGTTGGGAGTGGAGTAGGTGCTCAAACTCGAATTCTTTTAGAGCGTTTTCCGCAGCTACAGATTACTTGTGTTGACTCCTCACAGGTACAGCTTGCTCAGGCGCGAATAAATTTGGCCTCTTTCGGGGATCGGGTGCGTTTTGTGGAGCAGGACGGTTGCAGTCTCAGCCTTTCCGAAAGGTTTGATTCCGCATTTGTTTGTTGGACTTTGGAGCATGTTTCTTCACCAATTCAACTTTTGGTCAGGCTCAAGGAACATCTTCAGCCAGGCGCTCGGGTTTATGTGACGGAAGTATTCAATTCTAGTTTGTATACCTCTCCTGAATTTCCCCATTTTCGGCATTATTTCGACTTGATGAGCTCCTTTCAACGTAAAATTGGAGGGAATCCTGATGTGGGAATTGCATTGGGGAATCTGCTAACAGAGGCTGGATTTTCTACTTGCTCCACCCGTTTTGATGGATTTTATTTGGATAGAAGAAGTGGTGAAAAAAGAAAAATCTTCACTGCTTATTGGAAAGAATTACTAAAAAGTGCTGCGCCCGCTCTCCTAGCATCAGGAGATTGCTCTCTTCAGGCACTAAAGTTGATGGAAGAAGATTTAGAAAAAATTGGCAATGACCAAAATGCCATTTTTTTCTACCAATTTGTACAAGCAAAAGCTACCCTTTAATTCTTGATGATGAAAACTATTCGTTGGATTGGAAAATTGATATGGAAGTCTACTTTATGGTTCCTTGGACTTTCGATTGGATTGGTAATTATCTACCGATTTATACCTGTGCCTATTACTCCGTTGATGGTGATTCGGTTGGTGGAGCAGGGGCTAGACCCAGAGAAAGAAGTTCGGCTAGTGAAGGATTGGGTACCTATTTCAGAAATGTCAAAGCATGCCCCTCAGGCAGTGGTTGGTTCTGAAGATCAAACTTTTATGAAGCATTTTGGATTTGATTTTAAGTCTTTAGAGAAAGCTTGGGAGAGTAATAAAAATAATAAACGAATCAGAGGGGCTAGCACAATAACACAGCAAACAGCAAAAAATGTATTTTTATGGCCCTCAAGAAGTTATGTACGAAAAGCGTTTGAGGCCTACTTCACGGTATTGATCGAAATTTTTTGGTCCAAAGAACGGATCCTGGAAGTGTATTTAAACGTGATTGAAATGGGAGACGGGATTTATGGCATCGAGGCCGCTTCTCAAACTTTTTTTAATAAAAATTCCTCCAAGCTTTCTAAGGGTCAAGCGGCTTTGATTGCAGCCGTATTGCCTAACCCTAGACGCTGGAGCCCTGCCAGACCGACTTCCTATATTAAGGGTCGCCAAGGCTGGATTATGCGGCAGATGAGCAATCTCTCGCCTACAGGTTTTGGAAAATAAATTTGAAGATTAAATGTTAATTTATAAAAAAACCAAGAAATGAATTTTTCGGAAATGAATTTCTTGGTTCAGATAAAAAATTAAGGCCCCTCTGAATTCGTTTTTCCAAATATAATTTTAAAAACAAGAAAACTATGGGCTTAGAAAAACCATAAGCCTATTCAAATCTTAATTCATGATTAGTCTAAAAATGCCCTAATTATTCCAATTTGGGCAAGTTAAAATATACAAGAAAAATTTATCCACAATTTCAATTACTTATCCACAATAACATTTAGATAACATATAAACAACTGATAATTAGTTTATTAAGTAATAAATCAAAAAGCTGAATTTGTGGATAATTTTAGTCAACTCTTTCAAAATAAGGAGTTTAATTCTGAAAAAAAGTGGATAAATAGAAAATCAAAATTTTATTCTATTCAACCTTTTATTCTTCCTTCTGCAGCTGCAGTTTTTTACGGTAGGCATTGAAGATTTTAGCCTTGAATATAAAACCTAAATAGTTGTTATTTTCCACTGCGGGAAGATTCCAAGCTCCGGAACGTTCAAATTTTTTCTATTACCGATTGCATATTTTCTGTTGAAAATAGGATTTATGGAGTACTGTGAATGAGTTGCCCTACACGACGATCTTTTTAACTTCCTCTACGTCCTGCAAATTCTTCCTTCACACAAGTTTGAATCGTACGTAGTCCTATTTTGAGAATCACTGACGCCAATTAAGCCATTGAGAATCAGAATAAAGGTCTGATTACTCATATGCCGAAACCTGAAAATTAGGAGGTGGGTAATGAAGTCATTTTATGCCAAAGGAAAAAAAGCGAGTTGTTTTAGAATGCTTATGGCTTTTCGAGAAGAGCAGCATCCAAGGCTAGAATTGACTTTAAGATTAAACGAACAGTCCCCTGGTAGAAGGCAGGATGGATTCCCGCAAAGGAATCGCTTACTTGATGGTAATCGACATGGTCTTCTACTCCGAAATACAAGTGAGGAACTTTCTTTTCAAAAAAGGCACCATGATCTGAAGATCTAGTCCAATCCTCGGCTCCCGTACCTGGTACGTCATGGCCAAACCGAAGGTTTGAATTGGCCTCTCCTGGGACTTTTTCAAGGATGGGCTTAAATTGAGGATAATAATGAGTCCCCGACACGTAAACTTCCTTAGCCTCACTTCGGGAAAGCATGTCCATATTCACATTGAGTAAAATTTGGTCTAGGGGGTAGGGGAAATCGTTCACCAAGGCTTTTGCACCCTGAAGCCCCATTTCCTCTGCATCCACGGCAGCAAATATCATCCCATGTTGGGGACGATTTTTTGAAAAATATTCTGCTAAAACTAATAAGGCAGCTGTACCCGATGCATTGTCATCGGCACCATTGAAAATTGAATCTCCTGCCGCATTGGGTATTCCTATGCCCACATGATCGTAATGGGCAGTTACTACAATCACTTTTTTGGAGGATTCTCCAGGAATAAAAGCCACAATGTTGGCTGCATCTACCACCATCATTTTTGCCCTTCGGTTTTCAAAAGAAAATTTTTGGATAAAACCTGGATAAAGTGGAGCCACCAAGTCCAAGGAAGTTAGCTCTTGTAAAATGTATTTTTGAGCCAAATTGCTTCCCTTACTAAGTGGTTTTCTGCCTTCAAGCTCATCCGAGGATAAGTACTCTAGGTGCTTGAGGAGTTTGTTGCCATCAATTTCTTGGGCAAATGAGACACTAAAGGAGACGAGAACTAAAATTATTGTAATTAATTTGCGTTGTAGGAAGTGCATCAGAAAAAGGATTAGTGAAGAACTGCTGTAAAAATACAGTCCTTGGGTTCAATCCCTCAGAAATTATATGAAATATATCTCGGCACTGCTTTTTTTTCTTTTTTTGACGCCCTTCGCCCAAGGACAGGGGACTATGCCGCCCACTTTCCATGAAGGCAAATCCATAGTGCTGGTATCGAACGATCCGGGCGCTAGGCCAGCAATCACTTGGCAGGCACTTGCAGACAGTATCCATCCCTATTTGGTGCGCGCTGGGGGAGATGCGATGGGCTATTTCGAACTCGAGCAAGTGGCCTTGTCCACAGCCCTTCAGGCAGAGTATGCAAAGGCGTTTTTACAGCGGCAAATTCAAAATGTGATTTTGATTACCCGACAAAAAGAGCAAGTAAGTATTCAGGTAGGCAAATTTTCTGGCGACGGAAAAATTATTGAAAATACCCCCCTTTTTGGGATCCTTGGGAGGGATTGGGAAACTGCCGCTCAGCAATTTGCAGCCTTTGGCTCTGCGGTTCCTTCCAGAAATTTGTTGGTTCCCGACCTGGCAGAGTTTCCAGCTCTAGGTCCTCAGTCTACTGCTGCCAACACCCAAAAGTTTATAGCTAGAAATCCAATTAACCTTGATGTCTTTCGTCTAGGAATTCCCCTTGAAGGAACTTCTGCCATCAATGGACCAATAAATTCGTATCGATATGGGGTTTTTGGGAAATCGCCTGAGATGCTACTAGCTGAGCAAAGTGCTCAAAAAGGGGGGCTTGAAGAAATTTTTTCAACCAAGTACGCACACCAAGTGGCTTGGCTTACAGAAGCTAAGACCAACCAAGACCTTTTGAAAGAGCAAATACAATTTGTGCTGGTCAAGGTTGAAGGGCGGCAAGCAGATTTGATGAAAAGTATGGGGCTTGAGCCAAAAACAGGAGAAGAAGGAGCTAAAACGGTGGTGAAATATTACATCCGATTTTTAGTTCGAGAGGAGCTGTACCTTGGCCCTCAGTGGGACGCTCACCCGAATTGGGAGGTTTCCCTCAATCAATTTTTGGATAACCTCAAAAAATAACTAGGCTACCCAGGTTCTTTTTTCACAGAAAATAGGGACGGATTTTAGTTAGAGCCAGCAGGATACAAGGATTCGTTCAAAAAAGGAATCAGTGCGAGCACCATGGCTTGTTGGTAATAGGCTTCCCGTGTGATGAGGCCATGCGTAAGCAGCCCAACGGATCCTCCCTGCTGCTTGGAGTTTTGGGCTTGAAATACCAAGTCATCGGCATGTCCCAATTCCATCCCATCCTGAATCAAGGCAACTACGGGTGGGGGTAAGTAAAAAGTGCCGGTCTTGGATTGGCTGCACTTACCCGATCGGTGTAGTACATAAACCCAAGCAAAGGCATACATCCCTTTCGGATCCTCATCTACCCCACCTTCAATCCCGACCCAGTAGTCCGCCTCGGGAACAAGAGATTTGGCATGATTCGCCCGGTTGCGAGCTCCAAGGAGGGTTTCCTCTTCAGATCGAGGCTGCGCTGGGATATCAGAAAGGGCGTCAACACCCTCCACTAAACCTATTTTTCCAAATGCTTGAGAAAAGGCCTCTCGGGTACAGCCTACTTTAACCGGATTTTTACTACCCACGATCACTTGTGGGAGACCTGGGTCATTTTTTGTTGCTGTGGTCAACGCCTTAAGCCAAGTTGGTGAATACCTGGTTGACATCGTCGTCTTCCTCAAGTCGATCGATCAGCTTGTGGATGAGCTCTTCCTGCTCTTCTGTCAATTCGGTAAGGGTAGTAGGAAAGCGTTGAAAATCTGCAGAGATCACTTCAATTTGTCGGTCTTCCAACGCTTTTTGCATCAACCCAAAATCTTCAAATTCAGTGTAAGCAAAAATCTCCCCTTCATTCTCTGCAATTTCAGTAAGTCCAAAATCGATCAGCTCTAGTTCTAATTCCTCCAGATCATAGGCTGCTTTCGCGAAGCGGAATACCGCTTTGTGCTCAAACATGAAGCTGACGGACCCTGAAGTTCCCATAGATCCTCCTGCTTTAGCAAAGTATGACCTTACATTAGCCACGGTTCGGTTGGTATTGTCTGTGGAAGTTTCCACAATAAAAGCGATTCCAAAGGGGCCATAGCCCTCATAAACCACCTCTTCATAATCTTTTTCATCCTTGTTGGAGGCCCGTTTAATCGCTCCTTCGATACGATCCTTAGGCATTTGTGCACCTTTGGCATTTTGGATTACTGTCCGAAGCTTGGCATTACTTGAGGGATCTGGGCCCCCTACCTTTACGGCCATGACGATTTCCTTTCCCAGTCGGGTAAATACCTTGGACATCTTGTCCCAACGCTTGAATTTTCGCTCTTTTCTGAATTCAAATGCTCTTCCCATGGATATGCTGTTTATAGTAAACAAAAATAGTAATTTCTTTTGGCGGATGAAGCGCATTTTTTAACGGCAAGAAAAGGCCTTCTACTGCTAAAAAAAGTAATTCGAAAAAATGAAGGATATTAAGATTAAACCGATGCGGCTAGTTTGGGTCTAATTTCTGAAACAAACCAATAAAAGATGAAAAAATGGATCCTTGGAGCGGCAGTCTTGACTTGCATAAGTCTTGGGCTTTCCGCTCAACATCAGAAGAAAAACTTTCGTGAACTAAGTGCTGAAGAGCGCGCAGAAAAGATGACCGATCGAATGTCGGAAGAACTCAACCTCACCGAAGATCAGAAAAATCAAGTGGCCGGGTTGGTGCTTGAAAATGCCACTAGGCAGGAGGAGCTTCTCCAAAAGCGAAAGGTGGAATTCGAAGCCCAAAAAGAGTTTAGGATGGGACAGGAGAATAAGATTGCAGCAATCTTGACCGAAGAGCAAAAAATGATTTGGGAGCAGCGGAAGGAATCTCGACAGCATCAGGACGCCCATCCAGCTAGAGGTGAGCATCATGGTAAAAGAGCCCCTAGATTTCGAAGAGGACGTTAACAAAAAAAGGGCCACATCACTGTGGCCCTTTTTTGTAGGTGACTATTTTTAAGCTTGTTCCCGCTGCTCCTCCACTTCAAAATAGGAGGCATCTTTTTGGGGCAATGAAGAGCTGCCCATCAAATAACGGTCTACCTGGACTGCAGCTTCTCTACCTTCAGAGATGGCCCAAACCACCAAAGATTGGCCCCTTCGCATGTCCCCTGCAAGAAATACTTTCGGGTTTGAACTTGCATACTTCTTGGATTTGGGAAGCTGATTTTCTAGAAGCTCGACCCCAAAGCTGCTCAATAGATCCGTTTGTCCTGGACCAACATATCCGATGGCGAGGAAGGCGAGGTCACAGGGTAGCGTTCGTTCTGTCCCTTCCAAGACTTCATAGGTCATGCGGCCTCCGGCATCTTTCCAAGCAATATCCACGACCACCAGTCCCGTCACCTCTCCCTTTTCGTTTCCTACAAATTCTTTGGTAAGTACGGAGAATAGACGTTCTGCACCTTCCTCATGCGAACTGGAAGTTCGCATGGTCATAGGCCATTCAGGCCAAGGATTGACAGTTGTCCGCTTGATGGGTGGCTTGGGGAGTAATTCCAACTGAGTTACTTCAGTAGCTCCATGCCTCCGAGAGGTACCAATGCAGTCACTCCCGGTATCACCACCTCCAATGACGAGTACATTTTTGCCGGTAGCCGTGATTGGATTTTTCGCTACCTCTCCGCCAATCACTTGATTTTGAGGAGCAAGGAAATCCATAGCAAAATGTACTCCTTTAAGAGAACTTCCAGGAATAGCTAGTCCTCGAGGTTTTTGGGCGCCTACACTTAAAACTACCGCATCGAAGTTCTTCAGTACTTCTTCCGCTGCCAAGGTTGTCCCTATTTCCGTTTGGGTTATAAATTGAACTCCCTCTTCCTCCATCACCGCAATTCTCCGGTCGATCACCCATTTTTCCAACTTAAAATCTGGTATCCCATAGCGCAGTAGCCCACCAACTTTGGCGTTTTTTTCAAAAAGGCTTACGGCATGTCCTGCCTGATTGAGTTGGTCTGCAGCAGCAAGACCCGCAGGACCAGAGCCAATTACTGCCACGCGCTTTGCTGTGCGCACTTTTGGAGGGGAAGGGGCAATTAGACCAAGTTCGTAGGCCTTCTCGACAATGTTCTTTTCAATCAACTCGATGGCCACCGGATCCTTGCTGATCCCTAGTACGCAGCTCGCTTCACAGGGGGCTGGACATATTCTACCCGTAAATTCAGGGAAGTTATTCGTGCTCTTCAGGATGCGGATGGCCTGCAGCCAATTTTCTTGGTAGACCGCCTCGTTAAATTCAGGGATTACATTTCCAAGGGGGCAGCCATGGTGACAAAAAGGGACTCCACAGTCCATGCAGCGTGCTGCCTGGTTATGCAGTTGTTTTTCGGAGAATGGGGTATAAATTTCCTGGTAATCCCCTAGCCGAGCCTGTGGATCCCGGCTTGTAGGCGTTTCTCGATTGTAGTTTAAAAATCCGTCTTTGGCACCCATATTATGCGAATATTTGTTCTTGTTGTTCTGATTTTTTTGCCAATACGGCTTTGTAGTCTCTCGGGATGACTTTGATAAACTTGGTTTTGGTGAGTTCCCAATTTTCTAAATACTGTTGTGCTAGAGAACTTCGTGTAAATGCTACATGTCGCTTTAGATAACTGTAAAGCGTTTCAAAATCCTGTTCACCCAAAGGATCCAAATCCACCATTTCGGGGTTGATTTCAGTTTGGTATTCCTGAAGGATGTACGCTACTCCCCCACTCATACCCGCCGCAAAATTTCTTCCGATTTCGCCAAGATTGACGAGCAATCCCCCAGTCATGTATTCACAGCCATGGTCTCCTATACCTTCAATTACGGCTTTTACTCCCGAATTTCGAACGCAAAAGCGCTCTCCTCCTTTGCCATTGATAAATGCTTCTCCTGAAGTGGCGCCATAGAAGGCTACGTTGCCGATCAGAATATTTTCTTCCGCTCGGAAAAGCGCATTTCTACTTGGGTAAATAATCAATCTGCCCCCTGAAAGTCCTTTTCCAAAGTAATCATTGGCTTCTCCTTCCAGCTCAAAATTTACGCCTCGGGCGAGAAA
>CAMDEU010000071.1 GCA_945897085.1 Spirosoma fluviale
TCTCAAGGTAATGTCCGCATCTTCGGATGCATAGGCGGTCACCTCATCCTCGTCTACATCTCGCATATTTCCCTGACCCTTGCCTTTCTTCCCAATCAATTCGGTGATCGATACGGGTTTGTATTGCAGGTATTGCTGGGCCAACCAGTCCATGCCATGCTTGCCTTCTGGCTCAATGAGGTAATGCGCAAGCAGCGTATCGTACAGGGTTCCCTTCACTTCGATCCCGTAATTTTTGAGGACAAGCAAGTCATACTTGATATTTTGTCCGATTTTGAGGATCTCAGGATTTTCAAGTACGGGTCGAAGGATTTCCAACAGGGCTTGGGCCTCCTTTCGGTCTGCTTCCAGAGGGAGGTAATAGGCTTCCCCTTCCACATAGGAGAAGGAAAGCCCCACTAGCTCGGCATTCATGGCGTCCAAGCTCGTTGTTTCTGTATCGAAGCAAATTTCTTTTTGCAACAGCAAATACTCCACCAGCTCCTGAACGGCGGCATCCCCCTTAATTTTATGGTAATGGTGGGCATTGCTATGAATGGTGTCCAATACTATGGGAGCAGAAAGGACCAGTTCCTCTTCCATCTCCTCTTCGGCTACAAAGCTTGTGGTTCTAGGAGCCGGAGCTCCAAAAAGGTCCATCTGCGCAGGAGCAGAGGGTGATGAAGCCGCTTTCTTTGCCGGCGCTTCCTTAAAAATTCGATTGGCTAGGGTGCGGAACTCCAGTTCACTAAAAATTCCCCGTAGCTTTTCTTCATCGTATTGCTCAAGCCTTAACTCTACCTCGTCAAAGTCCACGGGAACATCGATCTTAATAGTCGCCAATTCTTTGGATAAACGCCCCTGCTGAGCAAAATTTTCAACATTCTCTTTCTGCTTGCCTTTGAGCTGGTCTACATTTTCAAGGATCCCTTCGAGCGTACCATATTCCTTCAGGAGCTTAATGGCTGTTTTTTCCCCAATCCCTGGAATTCCTGGAATATTATCTACCGCATCACCCATGAGCCCAAGAATATCACGCACCAAGTCCACGTGGGTAATATCCCATTTTTCACAGATCTGCTTGGGTCCCATCACATCCACTCCATTGCCCATAAAGGCTGGCTTGTAGAGAAAAATATGATCGTCTACCAGTTGACCATAGTCCTTGTCTGGGGTCATCATGTACACCGTAAACTGTTCCTTTTCCGCCTTTTTCGCAATGGTGCCGATGATGTCGTCTGCCTCAAATCCATCCATTTCCAAAATCGGAATTTTAAAGGCACGAACGATCTCCTTGACCCAAGGGATGGACACAGTAATGTCCTCCGGCTGCTCCAGTCGATTGGCTTTGTAGGGGGTATACTGCACGTGGCGAAAAGTTGGGGCCTTCGTATCAAATGCCACGGCTATGTGGCTGGGTTTTTCTTTTTCCAAGACCTCCAAGAGCGTGTTTGTAAATCCAAGCATTACTCCTGTATTTAGCCCTTTGGAGTTGATCCTAGGGTTTTTACTAAAGGCAAAATGCGCTCGATAAATAAGAGCCATGGCATCCAAAAGAAAAAGTTTATGGGCTTGAGTTTGTGACATTCGAACAAAGGGTTGGGGGAAATAAAGAAAACAATCCGACTTACTAAGATACAACTTTTCCGTAGGCGAATCCGGTCAAATCTGCGCGGTGACTTACAAATTCAGACAAGCTAAGTCAATCTTCTTTTTCTAGCTCCTTCAGGTAATTTTTTACTTGAAGGCTTCGCAGAAAAATCAGGGTCAAAGGAATCAACCAAAGCAACTCATTCCCTACCAAATGGAAAATGCTACGCTTATTCCAACCTAGTTCGGGAACAAAACCCAAGGTGAACCAGGCTGCCAAAATGATTTTGCCTGAAATCCCAATCAAAATCAACCATACCCAGGAAACCGGATAAAAGGCAGCAAAAAAAATCACCAGACCCACCACCATTCCAAAGATCCCAAAAAAGTAGCTAGGAAGGGTACTTGAAGGAACAAGCCCCATTGCCATCCAGTTGACTACCGTCTCCCCAAAATAAACATAGAAGGCGGACCAAGCGATCGTATACATGCCCGCCAACAACAGTAGGCCTCGGTAATGCATCGGAAACTTGGGAAAGTTTAAAGCTTGATCCATGGAAGGGTTGATTTTGTGATGCGAAATGAACACCTTGAGGTGAAACAAGTTTGAAGCGTATACAAAACTATCTAATGAAACGAAAAAACAACCTCCCTTCCTTAGCTTTTCTTTTCCTTGGCGCTGCGATTTTCTCGGCTTTGGGCTTTGGCATCGGCAGAAACAGCGGAGAAATAACCCCCGTTTCCATTGATTCGGCGGCTGATTTGATAGGCCTTTCCTTTACCCCCCAAGAAAAGGACAGCATGATCGGCAACTTGACCACGCATCGAACCAATTTTGAGCTCATGCGCAAAACTACCCTTGCCAATTCAGTGGGGCCGGCGTTGGTATTCAACCCACTTCCACAAGGGTTTTATCCAAGCCAAGAACAAGCTGCTTTCGATTGGGGGCTACCCACGAAAGTGGTACTGCCTACAAGCGATGTAGACCTCGCATTTATGCCTGTTCACCAACTTTCTGTACTGATTAAATCCAGGCAACTGAGTTCCGAGCGGCTCACGCAACTATACCTACAACGAATCAAAACTCACTCCGATACCTTGGCTTGCCTCGTGACACTCTTGGAAGAGAGAGCCCTAATCCAGGCAAAAGCCCTTGACCAGGAACTTGCTGCAGGCAAGTACCGAGGTCCCCTACATGGAATTCCCTTCGGTATCAAGGATTTATTTGCCGTACCAGGAACGCGAACCACCTGGGGAGCAGACCCATACAAGGACCAGGTGATTAACGAAACCGCCACAATTGTAACCAAACTGGAACAAGCTGGTGGGGTGCTCGTTGGAAAATTCACGCTTGGTGCATTGGCCATGGGCGATGTGTGGTTTGGAGGAGTTACCAAAAATCCCTGGAATCTGAAGCAAGGATCAAGTGGGTCCTCGGCAGGATCTGCTTCTGCAGTGAGCGCTGGATTGGTTCCTTTTGCCATCGGCACCGAAACCCTCGGTTCCATTGTATCTCCCTCCACCCGAAATGGGGTAACAGGGCTTCGTCCCACCTTTGGGCGAATCAGCAGACACGGGGCCATGGCACTTAGCTGGTCCATGGACAAAGTTGGGCCCATTTCTAGGTCAGCACTTGACAATGCCATTGTCCTTTCAGTACTGAATGGAAGCGACACCAAGGATCCGGCAACTATCCCCGCCGCATTTAATTATTCCGTCAAGAAAGAAGTTAAAAAATTAAAAATTGGCTATTTCAGTTCCTTTTTTGAGGGAAATCGGGCGGGTATCGAAAATGACCGTGCCGTCCTAGAGCTCTTAAAAAACCAAGGGCTTACCCTCCACCCTGTGGAACTGAAAACCAGCATCAATGCCGAGCCCTTGGTATCCATGCTTTTTGTGGAAGGAGCAGCCGCATTCGATGACCTTACCCGCCTCGGCCTAGACGACCAGCTTGGAGCGCAAAAAAAAAGCTCATGGCCCAATATCTTCCGAGCAGCCCGTTTTATCCCCGCCGTGGAATACATACAGATGAGCCGGCAGCGCAGTCTACTCATTGAAGAAATGCATGCGCTAATGAAGGAATACGATGTGATTATTACACCCTCCTTTGCTGGACAGCAGCTTCAAATCACCAACCTGACTGGCCATCCAGCCTTATGCCTTCCCAATGGTTTTGGAGCCAACGGCAGCCCTACCTCGATTACTTTACTTGCCAACCTGTTTGAGGAAGAAAAATTGATTATGGTTGGACGTTTGATTCAGGAAAACTCCGATTGGCAAACGAAGCGACCACCTTTGTTTAATCGCTAAAAAGGAATTTAAAAAATCTTCCTCAAGAAACTGGAATTAAAGCTCCATCTCCCTGAAGTAAAAAAGGCTGCCCGATGTGGGTAGCCTTTTTTATTCTTAGTGAATAATCCCAGCGATTTTGATATGGGTAGGGGATAGAAATAGCACCTTTTGGGTAGTTTCTATTTCATAGTGATCTATTTTGCCCGTAGCCTGGTTCATGAAAATCTCCCCAAGCGTAGTGCTTTGGTAAAACATGTTTTCGTCCTTCAGCCTAAAGGTCACCCAGGCAGGGTAGTTCTGTACATAGCGGATGGATATTTCCTTCACCTTTCCTTTTGCCTCAGGCAGTAACTCATGAATCAACTGGTCTGGGGTAGTTCGTGTACCATAAGCGATAGCAAGCGAAGGAACATTTATATCTGCTTCGTAAAAAGCAGCAAACTCTTCCTTCCACTGCGCTGAGGCATATTTCAAATCTACAATCTGCTCTTCCCCATTAATTTCAGAGGTTTTAAGGACTGAATCGCCAGCTAGTTTGCTGATTTCCAGATCAAGAAATCCCTTCAAATCAAAGTAAGGTAGTTTCTCAAGTGCGAGTTCCTCCTTAGTTGGAGCGCAAGCAAGGACTGCGCCTAAAAGAAGAAAGCTGATGTAAAGTTTGATTTTCATAGTTCAAGAAGAATATTTCCTGTCATTTCTTCGGGAATTCCTACCCCCATTAACTGAAGGATTGTGGGCGCTAAATCTCCCAATTTGCCGTCTTTAACTGAAAACTTCTGTTTGTCCACCACAATGAACGGCACCAAATTGGTGGTATGCGCTGTATTCGGTGAACCATCCTCATTAATCATCACATCCGAGTTGCCATGATCGGCTATCACTAGCACAGTATAGTCATTGGCGATAGCGGCTTTAACTACTTTTTCGGCAACGCCGTCAACCGCTTCGCAGGCCTTAACAGCCGCATCAAAATCTCCAGTATGGCCCACCATATCTGCGTTTGCAAAATTAAGGCAGATAAATTCTGCACTTTTCTTTTCCAACTCTTTGGTGATTTTTGAGGCAATTTCTGCTGCGCTCATTTCAGGCTGCAAGTCATAAGTGGCCACCTTGGGTGAAGGGCAAAGGATCCTACTTTCTCCAACAAATTCTTTTTCTCTACCTCCAGAGAAGAAAAAGGTGACATGTGGATATTTTTCAGTTTCCGCAATTCGAATCTGTTTTTTACCTGCTCGCTCCAAAACCTCCCCTAAGGTGTTTTTGAGTTTGTCTTTCTCAAACAAGACCTGAACTCCTGTAAAGGTCTCGTCGTAGGTCGTGAAGGTCAAGTAATCCAAGTTCAACTTCTTCATGTTGAAGTCCACAAAATCTCGTTGGCTAAGCGCTTGCGTAATTTCTCTTCCTCGGTCAGTTCTGAAATTGAAACAAAGCACTACATCCCCATCCTGAATAGTGGCTAGGGGCTTATTGTCCGTACCCACCTGAATGATGGGACGAATAAATTCGTCTGTGACGTTGTTGCTGTATGATTTTTTAATGGAAGCGAGAATGTCTTTGGATTTTTCTCCCTCACCAAGCACCATGGCATCATAGGCAAGCTTTACTCGCTCCCAACGGTTGTCTCGATCCATGGCATAGTATCGGCCGATAACGGAAGCAATTTTTCCTGCTGAATGCTGCAAATGATTTTGAAGGTCTCCTAAGTACCCCAATCCTCCTTTGGGATCCGTATCTCGGCCATCCGTAAAGGCATGGATAAACACATCTTCCATCCCATGGTGTTTGGCTGCATCACACAATCCTTTGAGGTGCTCGAGATGTGCATGCACACCTCCATCAGATACCAAACCCAAAAAATGCACTTTTTTCTTTCCTGCTTTCGCTCTGGCAAAGGCCGCGCTCAACACAGGATGAGAAAGCAGTTCCCCATGCTGTACTGCCAAATTGATTTTTACCAAGTCTTGGTAGACAATTCTACCCGCACCAATGTTCATGTGCCCCACTTCCGAGTTGCCCATTTGACCCTCAGGTAATCCAACTGCTAGACCTGAAGCCTCCAGCTTGGAATGTGGATAAGTATTGAATAAGCTATCCACAAAAGGGGTGTTGGCCTTGTCGATGGCAGAAACCGCAGGATTGGTAGCTAATCCCCAGCCATCCAAAATCATCAATAAAACATTCTTATTCATGCCGCAAATATACTACAATAGAAACCAAAATGGGGAATGGAAGCTTGTGAAATTGAGGGGCAAAACCTGGGAATTTCCATCCTGAGCTCAAAAAAACAATTCCTGCCTTGGAAAAAGCCTAGAAATACTCCAACGAAGCGGACAAGTAGAACCCCTTTGAACTTGTTAGAAAAAGATACCGAAAGTCAATGGCCTCTTTTGCTAATTTCTTAATCAGAAGGCTTCTCCTGAGACAAAAATTCAAGGTTCCGCTTAATCCCTTTAAACTTAGTTCGGTTGACGGCTGAACCAGAAAAAACTTTTTTAAACGTTTCTTCTGTGAGCTCCTTCCAATCTTGGCCAGTAAATGTAGCCAAGTCCGAAGCAGGTGTGAAAGCAGGTTCCTGATGCGGTTTTGAAAAACGATTCCATGGGCACACATCTTGACAGACATCACAACCAAATGCCCAGTTGTCCATCTTCCCTCCAAAAGAGCTCGGGATCGACTCTTTTAGTTCAATGGTGAGGTAAGAAATACATCGAGAGCCATCGACTACGCCCGGCGCCACAATCGCATCAGTTGGACAAGCATCCATGCAAGCCGTGCAGGTACCACAATAGTCTTTGGTGATGGGAAGGTCAGGTGTCGCTTCCAGGTCAACCACCAGCTCGGCCAAAAAGAAAAAACTACCTAGCTGCCGATTGAGCAGGAGGCTATTTTTACCAATCCAACCCAGACCGGAACGCTGAGCCCACTGCCTTTCCAAAATTGGAGCAGAATCCACAAAACTTCTCCCGTCGATCTCGCCCACCTCTTCTCGAAGACCCATCAAAAATTCCCGCAGCTTCTCCTGAATGACCTCGTGGTAATCTTTGCCATAGGCATATTTTGCCAGTTTAATGTCTTCAGTGCCTTGTGGGAGTACCGTTTGGGGGTAGTAGTTATACACCAAGGAAACCACAGTTTTCGCTCCTTCCACGAGCTTTCGAGGGTCCAGTCGCTTATCAAAATGATTGGCGAGGTACCCCATATGCCCATGGTAGTCTCGGCGCAACCATTCTTCCAACTTGGGGGCTTCTTCTTCCAAAAAATCCGCTTTTGCAATGCCACAAAAGTCAAAGCCCAAGCGCTTGGCGGTGGCTTTTAACAGGTGAGAATGTCGATCGGAAGCAGTCATTATGAGTCGAAAATAGGGAGTTTTCGCCTATTTTTTTCCCCTACTAAAAATCGGAGGTCCTGAATCCTTTCTTTCAACTCTTTCGCAGTTTGGAGGCGAGGTAAAGAAAGGCAAGTCCACTGGTCGGACTAGGGGGGATCGCGATTCTTTTTCTTAGTATTTTTGAGCCGATTAAAACTCCTTGCCACTATTGGGTGTTATCCCTACATTCAGGTCAGACATCCCTAGCAGTAGGGATTTTGTTTTCCCTTATTGCACGCATGAAAGGCTTTACCTTTACCAAATATGTTCCTCCACTTGATCCGGAAAAAAACCGGTTTGATAGCCTATTGGAGATTTTTCTTCAGCTAGTTACGATGACGGGCGGGGATGTGGCAGAGGCGCTAAGCTGGTTGACCAATCTGGACAAACGCTACCAACTAACTAGTCCGGAATATGGAATAGGTAATTTTATCGAAGATCTCAAATCCAAGGGATACCTCAGCGAGGAAAATCAAGAAGGTAAATTTGAAATCACTGGAAAAGCAGAGCAAACCATCCGAAAAAGTGCGCTAGAAGAAATTTTTGGAAAGCTGAAGCGCAGCAAAACTGGGCAACACCGAACCCATCTATCTGGGCCTGGTGAGGAGCAGGGCAGTGAGCGTAGGGCCTATGAATTTGGGGACAATCTAGATCAAATTGCGCTAACCGACTCGCTCCGCAATGCGCAAGCCAACCATGGAATTGGCGGTGATTTTTTGTTGACCGAAGACGATTTAGAAGTGGTCGAAAATGAGCAGCGCAGCCAAACCTCCACGGTACTGATGATTGACATTTCCCACTCCATGATCTTGTACGGAGAGGACCGCATCACGCCTGCCAAAAAGGTGGCCATGGCCTTGGCAGAGTTGATTAAAACCCGCTATCCCAAAGACACCTTAGACATCATCGTATTTGGAAACGATGCCTGGCAGATCGAAATCAAGGATTTGCCCTACCTCCAAGTTGGGCCCTACCATACAAATACAGTAGCTGGCCTTGAGCTGGCCATGGATTTACTTCGAAGGAGAAAAAACCCAAACAAGCAGATTTTTATGATCACAGATGGCAAGCCTACTTGCCTGAAAGTGGGCATTAAATACTACAAAAATGCCTTTGGCATTGACAGCAAAATCTTGGCAGAAACGCTGAAGCTCGCCGCTCAATGCAGGAAATTGAAAATTCCTGTCACCACCTTTATGATTGCTTCTGATCCCTACCTCAAGGAGTTTGTGAAGGAATTTACAAAGGTCAACAATGGCAACGCCTATTACAGCAGCTTGAAAGGGCTGGGAGATTTAATTTTTGAGGACTACAGACGAAACCGAACCAAACGCTTTTAGAATGGATTACGCACAACTTAAAGGAGATCAACTCCTTCAAATCAAAACCCTTGGCCAATTGAAGGCTGCAGGCTACAGTCCGAAGTCCATCAAAGAGGAACTTAGAGGCAACCTAATCCAGAAAATCAAAGCTAAGGAAAACGTGTTTGAAGGTGTTTGGGGTTATGAAGATACCGTCATTCCAGACATGGAACGGGCGATCCTTTCGCGGCACAACATCAATTTACTCGGACTTCGAGGGCAGGCGAAAACTCGAATTGCCCGGATGATGACCCTGCTATTAGACGAATATGTGCCTGTTCTCTTCGGTTCGGAACTCAATGAAGATCCGCTCCTCCCGCTTTCCACTTTTGCTAAAACCTTGATTGAAGAAAAAGGCGATGACTGCCTGATCTCCTGGTTACCGCGAGCAGAGCGTTACGCAGAAAAATTAGCCACTCCAGATGTATCCGTGGCCGACCTAATTGGGGATGTAGATCCTATCAAGGCGGCGACCCTCAAACTAAATTACAACGACGAACGGGTGATTCACTATGGCCTAGTTCCTCGTTCTCATCGCTGCATTTTTGTGATCAACGAACTTCCAGACCTTCAAGCGAGAATACAGGTTGCCCTATTCAATATTTTGCAAGAAGGGGACATACAGATTCGTGGGTTTAAGTTGCGATTGCCTTTGGACATCCAGTTTATATTCACTGCCAACCCTGAAGACTACACGAACCGGGGCAGCATTGTGACCCCGCTCAAGGATCGTATTGAAAGTCAAATCATCACGCATTATCCAAAGTCCATTGCCATTGGCAAAAAAATCACGGCACAGGAAGCACGACTTCAAGGAAAGCCTGTGAGCAAGATCCATGTTCCAGAGCTCATGAAGGATCTGATTGAACAAATTGCCGTAGAGGCCCGCCACTCCGAGTTTGTGGATGAAAAAAGTGGGGTGTCAGCAAGATTGACCATTTCGGCCTATGAAAATCTAATTTCTGCAGCGGAAAGAAGGATGTATCGGAATAATGAGTCAACTACCGTTGTACGAATTTCTGATTTGATTGGGGTCATTCCGGCCATTACTGGTAAGGTAGAACTCGTATATGAGGGTGAGCAGGAAGGCGCAGGATTGGTGGCCTACAACCTGATTGGCAAAGCCATCCGTACCCAGTTTGTCGACTA
>CAMDEU010000072.1 GCA_945897085.1 Spirosoma fluviale
GGAAGTGAGGGTAGTTCAAAAGCCATGAGTGTAGGGTTTTATGTGGGGTAAAGTTAAAAATTTTGTGTACTTTTTTATGTCTTCTAAACCAGACTTTTACGCAAAAAGTTCTTGTCAATCAAAAAGTCTTTTTTCGTAAGTTTTTGAAAAATTCCAGCATAAGCTGCTCTGACTCCTTTGCCATCATTCCAGTAAACACCTTGGTTTTGGGATGGAGCATTTGGGAATTGCATTGGAGGTATCCTCGCTTGGGGTCTGAGGCTCCAAGGTAAAGTTCCCCCAATTGCGCCCAGTAGAGTGCCCCTGCACACATGGGGCATGGTTCCAGGGTGACGTACAGCCGACATTCGTTGAGGTATTTTGCACCGAGGTAGTTGGCGGCCGCAGTGATTGCCAAGATTTCTGCATGAGCCGTCACATCAGTCAACTTTTCAGTCTGGTTGTAGGCTCGTGCAATCACTTTATTTTTTGAAACGACTACTGCACCTACAGGCACTTCCCCTTCTTCAAAAGCTAGTTTAGCTTGCTTGAAGGCTTCGTTAATGAAGTATTCGTGGCTGTAGAGCTCCAAGATTACTGGTTCAATTAAATACAGCGAAAATTTCCTCTCTTACCCCTTTGTTGATGACCATCGCCAAGATTAAGGACACCACCAAACCGGCTAGAGCTTTCCACATGTCTTTTTTGGCCAATCGGAAGGCGCGTTCTAGCCAAGCACCTCTACTTTTTGCTTTTCCATGCTTGCCCAATGCAATAGCAAACTCTCGTCCTGCCAAAAGTCCAATAAATACCCAAGTTGTACTCATTGGAACATTATTGTACATTTTAAAATAGAACAAAATAACAGCGTAGACCAAGTCAACCATCGTGGCTGCTCGGACATCAGCAACGTTTGTTTTTTCATTGATGATGTCTTGGATTTTGTCGCCTTTAAGGAAAAAAATGATCCCTAATCCAAAAAATACAACTCCTGTATAAACAACAAATTCAAAAACATTTAACTGACGAGGTAAAAACACAGCAATATTGGCCGCATCCTGCATAATCCAAATTGCCCAAAGTGTACCTGAAGTTATCCATTGCAAGACCATCCAGTAGGGCTTTGCCTCCCCTTTAAGAAAGTTTTTTACAAACCGCTCTAAAACGTACCAAACAAGGATTGCTAATACAAAGGCTAAAATGTAGCCATAAAAACTTTTACTCATCACCGATACAATTGTTCCTGCCTTGTACGTAAACACGTTGAGCAACAAAAAGGTGGTAGATACCGGCCACCTCATTCGGGTCATAATTAGCAAGACAATTGGGGCTGCCAGCTGTAGAAAGACAAAACTTTCGGGCGCTTTTTCTAATCCTGGGGTGCTGAGCAATTGGAAGGAAACATCACCCTCGAAAACAAACCAACTGTAGGTAATCGTGACCACCCAAATCAATCCAATAAAAATCCACAACCAGTACCATTTAGTCTTTTGATTGGAAACTATAAAAGTTCCAATGGTTTGAATGCTATCATTCGCAATAGCAGAATAGGCAGCGAGTGCAAATCCAAACCACATGGCAGCATAGGTATATTCTGTGATAAATCCTGCAATAGAAACCAGGATTGCAATAAGAATTAAATAAGGACGTTGAGCCTTCGCTAAATCAAAAATCCCTAAAACTTTCTTTGAAATGAATTCTTGATTTATGTTTTGATCAATCGGCTTTTGCTTGGCCATGCTTGGAGGAGTAGGTCTTAGGAACAAAAATAGATAAGATATTCAGCAACATGTATTATTAAATTGTTAAAGAAGGAAAAAAACACCTTCTGGCCGGAGCTCTTGAATTGATTTTAGCAAAAAAAAGTCAATTTTTGTACCGAGTATTCTTTAAAATTTTAAGGTTGAAAGGGTCCAGACATCCCCAGACTTTTTTCTTTTCGGGACCTTATCGCTACTAAAATGGAAAGCTTGGAAAAGCAAAATAAACCCGCAAAACGTAAACTTTTAAATTATGGCTGGGTTTTCCTATCCCTTCTACTTTTCATTTTTGCCATTGATCTGCTCACTGTAGCTATAGGAAAAATCAACAGTGGATTGGCACTGGAAATTTTACAAGCAACAAAAAATCCATTTATCAGCTTATTTATTGGCCTGCTAGTGACTGCACTTATCCAGAGTAGCTCCACCGTGACGGCCAGTTTGGTGGCCATCGTAGCTTCAGGCAATCTTACGCTTCAGCAAGCGGTGCCTATCGTCCTAGGCGCTAACATAGGTACCACACTTACTTCTACCTTGGTGTCCTTATCCTACCTTATGGATAAAAAAGAATTTCGCAGGGGTCTTTCTGCAGGTATTTCTCATGATTTTTTTAATATCCTTACTGTAATCCTACTTTTCCCATTGGAGATTTATTTTGGGTTTCTCTCCAAAATGGCGGCCCACATTGCCGGTTGGTTTGCTGCTGACAATACCTTTGAAGGGCCAATTGTGTACAATAGGATATTCACTAGGTCGCTCTCCGAGTGGGTAGATGGCCAAATAGACTCCACCCTAGTCACGGTGATTTTGTCTATCGCTCTGGTGTTTTTTGCAATAAAAGTCTTGTCTACGGCCATGTACAAAACTTTTGTTAAAGAATCGTTTGAAGAAGTCAACAAGGTTATTTTCCAAAAAACAGGGCTTGCTTTTTTTTATGGCTTATTTTTTACCGCTGCGGTACAGTCAAGTACGGTTACCACCTCCTTGGTAGTGCCTTTGGTGGCCAGCAAAAAAGTAACCTTAGCCAAAGTATTCCCCTTTATCATCGGGGCGAATATTGGCACGACTATGACAGCAGTGATTGCGTCTATCTACAAGCCTGAAGCGGCAATTGCCTTGGCCTTGGTCCATGTCCTTTTTAATAGTTTTGGGGCACTGATATTTTTACCCTTTGCGAGCATCCGGAAAATTCCCGTGTGGCTTTCTAATTACATGGGAAAAATATCCATGAAACATCGAGTGGTGGTCTTTGCCTATATTTTGTTCACCTTCTTCATCATCCCCTTTCTACTCATCTACTTTACCAAAGGCTAAGGATTTTCTTTTCTCCAAGCCTCCATTAAAGCCGTCCCGGAACTAGTTCCCAAACGATCTGCTCCGGCTTGAATCAATGCCAAGGCTTGCTCAAGTGTTTTTATTCCTCCGCTAGCCTTGATTCCTAATGTAGAAGGAAGAACTTGGCGCATCAAGGCCACATCCTCTACCCTTGCTCCACAAGGAGCATAACCTGTGGAGGTCTTTACAAAATCTGCACCCGCATCTTGGCAAATCAAACAAGCTTCCCGGATCTGTGCTGGACTCAGGTAAGCAGTTTCAATAATTACCTTGAGGATTCGCTCCTGCTCGTGACATACTTTAGCCAGCTGAGCAATCTCAATTTTGGGCCAGGACATGCCCGAATGTAACGCGGTTTGAGACCACACCATGTCTAGCTCATCTGCTCCTGCTTGAATCGCAATTTTTGCTTCTGCCACCTTTGTTTCTGTGGCCTCGTACCCAAATGGAAATCCAATCACAGTGACCACCTGAATGTCCTCCTCCTGTAGCTCTCTCTTTACTTTTTTTACCCAAAATGGAGGCACGCAAACACCAATAAATTGATGTTCCTGGGCATCTTGAATCAATCCCTCAATCTCCCGCTCCGTCACTGTCGGCTTGAGTAGGGTAGATTCTATGTATCGATTTAGTTTCATTTCAGTTTTTCAGAGAGCATCACTTACATAATCACTCAAATACATGAATTCCAAAGTCAAATCCCCATCTCTAGCGATAGTTGCTTTTTCTAAAATTGGGGAATTTACTTGATACAATTCGGGAATTACCCATTCCCGAAGCTGTCGGGCAAACTCTGCCGAAGATTCCCTTGGGAGTTCGCAGGGTAAATTATCAATAGCCATCACGGAGATGCTGTGCTGCTTTGCAAAAGGAGGTAGCTCTTGCATGGTATCGCGGTCTACGTCATACACAGGATCTAAGATGGTAGAAGCCCGCCGAGTGGTAGGGATTGAACCATCGATGTCACAGGTAATGTCTGCTATGACCGAAATTGAAAATTCTGGAGATTGGATTGCGGACAGCTCAAATAACCGAGGCGCTTTAGGGTCCCAAAAGGCTGCTGCAATTAAAATTTCACCCGTTTCTGCAAAAGGCAAAAATTGACTTTCATATCCTTCTGGATTGGCATAAAAATGAGCTTGCTCAAAGCCCCCATCAGATTTTCTTCGCATATAATCGGAAGAAGAAAGACATACAAATACCGGTTCTTCAAAGTAGCAGTGAAGAAAGTCTTGGGGTTCCACCTCTATAATCTTCAAAATTTCCAAGATTTCCAAAACCCCTTTTCCCACTCTTCCTCTACCAGTCACTACAATTTTGATCGGAGGCAGTACCACTTTCTTCAATTCTACTTTTAAATCCTCCAAATCCCTACAGGCTGTTGCTCGTCTAATCTCAAACAAGCCCGTCTTCATACCATACGTCCAAAAAGCATTGTAAGCTCCCACAATTCCTGCCCAACGCCCAAAGGCAACCACGCGCTCCCCTTTGGGATTCTTCAGCAGCTCGTAATCTATTAGGCGGATAGATTTGGCCAAAATAGCTTGGAGTAAAGCCTTGTTTCTGAGTTGCTTCTTTATGGTATGCGAAAAGAAAAAATAGGTCTTTTCTGGAATCAAGTTCTCAATAGGCACTTCTTTTACCCCAAATAAAATGTCCGCCCCTGACAAGTTATCAACCACTTCTATCCCTTGCTGTAGGTACTCTTTATCTGCGTAGCAGCGGACCGCACTCGATTCTACACACACTGAAATACGATTACCAAAAGTGCTTTCAATTTCGTGAAGGAGTTCAGGGATAAATGGTGTTCGTTGATCCGCTGGAACTTTTCCTTCGCGAATGATACCAATTTTCATAGCACTAAGTCATTTGGGTTTAGTTGGTTCAAACAATCTGGCCCGCATACTTTCTTCCAAAAAGCGCTTCCCTGTCGATGGGGCTATTCCTGTACAAGTTAGCAAGAATTTTAAAGCCAAATCCCTCTATCTCCTTGAAAAAAGGATCGCCATTAACCAAAAAAAAGGGGCTCAATACCCCTTTATCAATCGATTCCTAAGAAATCTACTTGGAAGATCAAGATCGAATTCTCTGGGATTTTGTCGTTGTTTTTTTGACTGCTATAGCCATATGGTGAAGGAATAATGATGGTCGCCTTTGAAGTCGGACGGAGTCGTTTGAATCCAATATCCCAACCTGTAATTACGGTGGCGCCTCCAATTACAAAACTAAGTGGAGCATAGACTCTACCCTCCACAAATGTATTTTTGAGCCGAGCTAAAGCCTCGTAGGAGGTGTCAAACACCGTTCCAGTTGCCATCACCTTTCCAATGTAATCCGTGTAGACTACGGTATTGTTAGTTGGGCGAGAACCCTTGCCTTCCTGCTGCACAATCACCACTACCCCGCTAGGATCATGGATACGGTAGATGCTATCTATTTTGGCAGTATCTAGGTAGGCAGCAATTTTCTTACGATCAATTGCTAGGTTTCCTTCAAAATCATATGCTGGCCCCTGATTGTATGGATTAGTAGTCTCACAAGAACTGAGGCCAACTAGGGCAAAAAGGAAGAGAACTAAAAGATTACGCATCATGGATTTAGATTCGGGCCTTTTTTAATCTGTACAAGATCAATTTCAAAAATCAAGGGAGAGTTTGCAGGAATCCCCCCACTTGACTGCGTTCCATAGCCAAGACTCGAAGGAAAAATTACCGTTGCCTTTTCGCCAGCGTGCATCATAGAAATCGCAAATTCAAATCCACTTATGGTATATCCATAGCCTACTGCATAGCGAAGGGGTTGATACTTTCTTCCAGCATTGAAAATGCCGTTGTCTTTTGCTACCTGCTCGACGGAAGTGTCAAATATTTTTTTGTCAAGAGTCTTGCCCGTATAATTGACCGAGACTGTATCTCCTCGCAAGATACTATTCCGCTCTGGTTTGACTGAAACTTGCCAGAACATATAAATTCCTTCAATTGGCTCACTGTATTCCTTAACGCTAGCAATGGGGTTCTCCTTAAGGAATTTTTCGATGGCCAGCTTATCCCTTTCCATGATTGCCTCTTGAGTTTGATCAGCATCCACACAGGAAAGCAAAGAAAGCGCTCCGATAAACAAAGCCAATGCGGCAATTAGTCTGGATTTCATAGTTTCTGGGTGTTTTAAAGGTTACGCCTTATTTCTTCGCGTCGGTTACTTCTACGTCAAATACGAGGATAGAGTTGGAAGGTATCATTGCTCCAGCTCCACTTTCTCCATAACCAAGTGGGGAGGGGATAATGAATTTTGCTTTGGAACCCTTTTTCAAGAGCATCAAGCCCTCGTCCCATCCTGGAATTACTTGGCCCAAGCCTACACTAACTGGTAGAGGCTCGTAAGGACGCTCCTCGCTGAAGATGTTATTGGCTTTGGCAATTTCTGGCCATGAAGTATCAAATAAGGTGCCTGAAATTAGGTAACCCGCATAGTTCACAGACAAGGTGGTTCCTTGAGTAGTTGCCTCGCCAGTTCCTTCTTTTTCAATCACATAATAGAGCCCGCTTTCTGTTTTTTGAGCAGTCAACTTATTTTTTGCGAGATATTCTTCAATGGTCTTAGATTCTTCTACCAAAAGTGTCTTGGCACGCTCTACAGCTTTTTCTTGCTCCTTCGCCATCGCCTCTTCATAAAACGCCTGCATATCTGCTTCCGTCTTTACGTCATAAGCACCCAATCGGACTTTAATAAGGTCGTCTTCCTTTATAGGAGCAGGTTGATTTCCACTAAAAATGATTTTGGCAGCTGCTTCAAAGGTGATCGAGTCACCTTTTTTAAGTGCCAAAAAGATCTCGTCCATGCCATTCTGAGCCTTAATGGTATCATTGACCATCAAATAGCCTGGAAAAGGCTGAGTCAAGGTGCTGTAGATTACCGAGTCAGCCTGGGTCAAAATCTCTAAATTATACAACAGAAATTCACCATTGGCAGGCTTATCTTTGCCTTCTTTGACGTAGGTAAATTCGATGGCATCCTTCTCCGTTACTTTAGTTTTTTGGCAAGAAGAAAGGGTGCTTACCCCAGTGATTAGGGCAAAAATGAGAACAAGGGATTTGTAATTTTTCATAAAAGGATAGGTGAATTTCAATTTTATTTAGGTTGGGGTTATAGTGTAGGTACTGCTTGTGAATGAAAAAGGTCTTCTCGGTACTCCTGAACAAGGGATTCAAAACGTACCACTGTCTTTTTCAAGCTCAAAGAAGATTTCCCTCCAGCTGCATTCTTATGCCCTCCTCCTCCAAAATGAGCTGCAGCAAACTTATTCACTGCCACATCGACACTGGAACGAAAGGAGATTTTCACGCCATCTTCTCGTTCAGAAAATAAAGCAGCAAACTTCACTCCTTCCAAAGATAAGGCATAATTCACCAAACCTTCGGTGTCTCCAGTCTGGCTTTGATATTTTTTAAGATCTTTTTTACCGATCACAAAATAGGCTAGATGCAAATCTTCCCGTACCACCAAGCGCTTTGTGATAGCGAAACCAATGAATTTGAGCCTATTTAAGGAATTGGAGTCGTAAATCAGGTTGGCAATTTCTGTTGCATTTGCTCCTGCTTCCAATAATTCTGCCACGACCAGGTGCACATTTTTGGTGGTGTTCGGATGACGAAACCCTCCGGTATCAGTCAATATCCCTGCATACAGACAGGAAGCAATGTTTTTATCAATCAGCTTTTTGTCCCCAAACGCTACAATCAATTCGTAGACTAGCTCACAAGTAGCCGCTGCTTCCGTACTCCATAGTCTATAATGAGCAAAGTCCTCTGGGTCCTGATGGTGATCAATATTCACAATGAAGGCCTGGGAATGACGAATCAATTCCCCCAATTCATTTACCCGATTCAGGACTGAAAAATCGAGACAAAAAATTACCTCTGCCTTTTCTAACTTCCCAAGGGCTTTCTTTTTGTCAGCCTCCATGGAAAAGTCCAATACCAGGTCATTGCCTTTCATCCAAGTCAAAAAATAAGGATAGTCGGAGGGAGTGATGACCGTTACCTCGTGCCCTTTCTTGATTAGGTAGTTTGAAAGTCCCAAGGAGGAACCCAAGGCATCTGCATCAGGCTTCACATGGGTAGTAATGACGATTTTCCTCGGTGAGGAAAGTTTTTGAATAAGCGTACCTAAAGCTTCCATTAATTTGATTCAGCCGCACTCTTGGCTCCACAGCCAGCAAAGGTCAGTAAATTTTAAACAATTCCCAAAGCATGAAATTTACTTGTACTGACGCAACTACCGGAGAATTCCATGCCAGCTATTTAATTATGAATCAAAAAGCGCTAATTTTGCAGCCGAAATAAACCAATAGAACTCCAAATCCCATGGCAGGAAACAGAACATTCACCATGATTAAGCCAGATGCTTTCGAAGCAGGCAACTCAGGTGCAATCTTTAAAATGATTGAAGAAGCAGGTTTTAAAATCGTTGCTCTAAAAGCTACCCGACTCAGCCCAGCATTGGCTGGAAAATTTTATGAGGTACATAGCGAAAGACCTTTCTACAAGGACCTTTGCAACTACATGTCTTCTGGAGCAATTATCGCTGCTATTCTAGAAAAAAATAACGCAGTGGAAGATTATCGTGCCCTAATTGGCGCTACCAACCCTGCCAACGCAGCTGATGGTACCATCCGTAAAATCTTTGCTAAATCTATTGAAGCCAATGCCGTTCACGGGTCTGACTCTGATGAAAATGCAGCCATTGAAGGTAGCTTCTTCTTCAACCAATACGAGCGAGTGCTTTAATACTCCCTTCCTAAAATTAAAAAAGCGGCCTGTTGAAATGGGCCGCTTTTTTTTGCTTTTGATCCAGGGTTACTTTTTTAGGTCGGGAATGTCCTCCGCCATAATTTTTGCAGATAGTAAGGCCAAAGGAATCCCACCACCAGGATGCACTGAGCCTCCACAGAAATATAAATCTTTTACTTGAGAAGAAAAGTTTGGATGCCTCAAAAAAGCAGCAAATCGCGTGTTTGAACTATTCCCGTACAAGGCCCCCTGCGCAGATGAGGTTTTGGACTCAATACTTCTGGGGTCTAAAATTTCCTCAAAGTCAATCAATTGTTCAATATCCGCATGCAAGAGACGGCTCAGCTTCGCAAGGATATCCTTCCTCGCCTTGGCAATCAGCTGATCCCAATCTTGACCTTGGTTATTGGGAACATTGATCATCGTAAACCAATTCATTGCTCCATCTGGCGCATCGTCTGGCTTGCAGACTGAGGTACAATTGATATAAACCGTCGGATCCTCATAAATCATCCCTTTTCTAAATATGTGTTCAAACTCCTGTTCGTAATCCTCCGAAAAAAAAATGTTATGCATGCCAATTTCCTCAAACACCTTCCTGATACCCCAATAAAAGATTAGGGCAGAACTTGACTTGGGTTGTTCCAATAATTTTTTGGGCTGCGCCTGCTTTTTGAGAATGGTTTTGTAGGCATTCACCATATCCATGTTGTTGACCACAAGATCTCCACTCACTACTTGTCCCTGAACACGAAGTCCACAGGCCCGTTGATTCTCGACAAGAATTTCTTCCACCGGGGAATTAAAGTGATAG
>CAMDEU010000073.1 GCA_945897085.1 Spirosoma fluviale
TAAAGGAGGAACATGCGGAAGTTATCGTGCTCTGTGCAGCCATCGAATCCCAAATTGCGGAATTTGAAGATCCTGAAGAAAAAGACATGTTCCTAGATGAATATGGACTCAAAGAAAGTGGATTGAACCGTTTGATCTACGGAGCCTATACCCTACTCAACCTGATCACCTATTTTACTGCTGGTGTACAGGAAGTTCGAGCATGGACCATACGCAAAGGCTGGAAAGCTCCTCAGGCTGCAGGTGTCATTCACACCGACTTCGAAAGAGGATTTATCAAGGCGGAAGTAATTGGTATCGCTGACTACAAACAATTTAAAACCGAAGCTGGTTGTAGAGAAAACGGAAAAATATCCATCGAAGGCAAAGAATACGTAGTCCAAGATGGTGATATCATGCATTTTAGGTTTAATGTTTGATTTTTCCTGAAAAAATTGTGTAATTTTAAGGCACTTATTTTAAACAAAAGCACTAGATCCTAAGGATCTACATTATTTAATTTTATTTTTCATAATCGTGAGAGTTCGACTAATATTTTCCCTGAAAAACAAAGGCTCTTTTTTGCCTTTTCATCACCAGTACATTCTGGCTCAATTCCTTAAAGGACTGATTGTCAAAGGAGGAAGAGAAGATTTCTACAACTACAACTTCTTTAATTTCTCGGGATTGAAGGGACAAACCAAGGTCAGCCGTAGTGGTTTGCACTACTACTCTAGCTTGGTGACACTCGTCCTTTCTTCTCAAAGCGAGGAATTCATTGATTACTTGTTGGAACAAGTTTTTGCTACTTCAAAAATTGAACTCGGTAATTTGATCCTCTCTCCGGAATACACGGAACTTGAGACTGAACCAATTTTGGAAGTTTCAAATAAGTTTGTGTGCATCTCTCCTTTGGTATTAATCACTCCCGCTTTCAATGAAGAAGCGGGCAAGCGATTTATCAACCCAGACAGCGACGAGTTTTCTGATTTGTTGTACGAATCCACGTTGACTCGTATGGAAAAATCAGGATGGTACAGCCCAGAACAAATGGAGTCTTTCTTCAAGTTCCAGGTGGTGCCTGACATGGTGTACGTCAACAAATTGAAAGAGCAGCAGAAGAAATTTGCACGCATCTATGCGGTCTATGACCTCGATGTGAAATATGAAGTAAGAGGCTATACGCTTCCATTTATACTCTATGCAGCTCCTGAAGTACAAGATTTCGTATTCAAGTGTGGATTAGGTGCCTTCACCCACAAGGGTTTCGGGATGATGGACTTGGCCACGCATCCTGCTGACAATAAGACTACCCCTTACAAATTTAAAAGAGAGGGATTTGTTCCTTACAAAACCACTGGGGATCGAGTTCGGCAAAATGTAGCTCCTACTGAAGAAGAAAGAGAAGGTTCCACCGAGGAATTATAATTCCTTAGGTTCAACTTAATCGATCCCCAAAGAGCTTCAGCTTTTTGGGGGTTATTTTTTTACCTAAAAAGATTCAGAGCCTTCGCTTATTGGGCTGCAGGTACACATATCCTACCAGCTGATCGTAGCGAGATCCAAGAGCTCGGTAATACACCAAGATCTCGTACTCATTTTCAGTCTGGAAATAACTCCCTTCTAAAGACTCCAAATCAAGGCGTCCATTCCCAAGATCTGTTGCATACTGGTAGTCATACCATCCTTGCTTCAACAGTAAGGAGGTGCTGTAAACCTGCTTCTTGGCATCGTAGACCAGGGTAGCCTCAGGTGCTTTACCCCATTGACTAAGTGCCCCCATCAGTTTAATGGTTTTTCCTGGCGCATCATTCAAGTAAAAAGTAGTGTAGATGTATTCACTCTCCAGTTCAGGATCCCCTCCGGGACGGTCATTTGTTTGCACTACATATTGCCCATTCAGGTCTAAATACTGCGTATAGGCTCCCCCAGGTCGAGGAAGATCTACCCTTGCCTCCGCTGAAATTAATGATTCTTCTACCTTGATCGAGGCCACATTGACACCCGTAGCACGGATAAACCTTAAGTCTAAAAATCGAAATTCATTGCCAGCACGAAAGGTGCTCTCCCCTTCAAATGGTTCGTAGCGAATCAACTTTGAATTCTGGTTCAAAAAGGTAGGTTTGGAAAGGAATTTCACATTGTCCCAGCGTTGATTTTGACGCATGTAAACCTTGATTTGAGTGAGCGGATCAATCACCTCTAGGTTGCTGTAATTCACCGTTGCATTGATTTGCTGCAGTGCACGCCGATCTTCAGTCTGCACGGGAGGCACCAATTGTGCACCTACAACAGCTAGATTTTCTACGATCATAAACCTTCGCGTGAAGATGACCGCATTTTCATCTCGGTTCTTGTAAACTTTCAGCAGGTAATTTCCGGATTTACGTACGCGGGGAAGGGTAAACGAATACCGGATATAAGGCATTCGCGTATTCACAGAATAGGCATAGTCCAACACATTGTATTCGTTGAATGCTAACGAAAAATCAGTGTCCTTCAAGGCTGATTTTTTCCAATCCGCATCGCAATGCACGAGTTTGGCAGTATACAACTCAGGATCATAAGACAAATCATCAAACAACAACACCAAAGACTTCGAATCAGTCAAGGAGATCACAGGAGAAAGCAGCTTGCTTTCTGTTTCTGATCCCTGAGGGAACATACGAACCGATAAAATATGATCTACGAATACTTTATCTTCTAGAACCTGCGCATTTATTCTACATGTCAAGGTCGTGAAAAGGATAAATAGTAGACGTAATTTCATATACATCGAGTTTTAAGCGAGGGTGGCTTGCTGTTGAAGCTGGGAGATTTGATCTACCAACTTCTCCCAAGATGTATTTGCCCCATCTAGTGAGTCGTCCACTTGTTGGTAGCTAGCTTGGATTTTTTGGGCCTGAGACTCATCCAAATACAAGGATGGATCGGCCAATTTATCCTCCAATTCCTTCTTTTTAGCCTCAAGCTGACTGATTTCTTTTTCGATAATTTGCAACTGCTCTTCCAGTTTCTTCAGTTCTCGCTTGGCCTGATGGGCATCCTCCTTACTTTTCGGGGGAGCCACTTCTACCTTGACCGGCTTTGGGGCAGCTGCTGTGACAGGAACTTCGACCTGCTGACTTCGCCAAAATTCGTACTCCTCGTATGTTCCTGGGTATTCTTTGATTTCGTGCTGCTCGATGTACCAGATTTTGTTCGCCACGCCCTTGATGAAGTGCCTGTCGTGAGACACTGTGATGAACGTACCTTCGTATTGCTGCAAGGCTTGAATTAGAATATTTACTGATTGAAAATCCAAGTGGTTGGTCGGTTCATCGAGCAACAAAAAATTAGCCTCAGAGATTAGCGTTTTGGCCAAGGCCACACGCGACTTCTCTCCTCCTGACAGCACCTTAATTTTCTTGTACACTTCCTCGTTGGAAAACAAGAAACATCCCAGTACCCCTCTCAGCTCCATTTCTGTTTTCCTACTTCCTGCCTGAGACATTTCTTGGATGATCTCGTTGTCCAGCGTCAATGCTTCCAGCTGGTGTTGTGCAAAAAAGGCCTTGATCAAATTGTGTCCTTCCACACGCGAGCCCTGCCCTACTTCCGTGCCGGCGATGAGGCGGAGTAGCGTAGACTTTCCCTTGCCGTTGGCACCAATCAAGGCGATTTTATCGCCCCGCTCGATTCTAGCTGCGGTATTTTTCAGAATAGTCAGGTCCCCATAGGCCTTGGATACCTTGTCCAAGGTAATCACGTCCCTCCCTGATTTTTGGGAAAACTTAAATTTGAAATTGACAAAGGCTTCGTCATTGACCACTTCATGCACCCGGTCCAGCCTATCCAAGGCCTTGATTCGGGATTGTACCTGGTTAGACTTGGTAGCCTTGGCACGGAAACGCTCAATGAATTTCTCTGTCTGCTTGATCATCTGCTGCTGATTTTCAAAAGCATTTTGCTGGAGTTCCATGCGGAGTTTTTTCTCCTCCCTGTAATAGGAATAGTTACCCGCATAGGCCGTCAAGGTCTCGCTGGCCACTTCTACCGTGGTGCTGATGCAATTGTCCAAGAAAGTTTGATCGTGAGACACCACTATGACCGCCCCCTCGTAATTTTTCAAGTAGTTCTCCACCCATTGGATGGAAGGAAGGTCGAGGTGGTTGGTAGGCTCATCCAGCATAAGCAAGGATGGTTTTTCCAGGAGCAACTTGGCGAGCATCACCCGCATTCTCCATCCTCCAGAAAATTGGCGGAGCGGCTTTTGTAGATCACTCGTTTGAAAACCAATCCCCTCCAGCACCTCTTCAGCTTTCGCTTTGATGGTGTAGCCTTCGTTGGACTCAAATCGGTCCTGCAAAAAAGCCAACTTGTTGATCACTTCATCCGAATAATCGGTTTCCATCAATTTCAAAACCTTTTCGATTTCGTCTTGGATGGCCAAAGTTTCTTTGAATGCCGCCAAGGCCACATTCAAAATGCTATCGTCAGATTGGTAGGAAAGCAAATCCTGATTTAAAAATCCAAGGGTACAGTCTTTAGCTTTTTGTACATCGCCAGAGGACGGGAGGTAGTCGCCGTTGATGATTTTAAGTAAGGTGGATTTGCCTGTGCCATTTTGGCCTACTAGGCCAATTTTGTCTTTTGGCTTGATGTGCAAGTTGGCATTTTCGTAAAGCGCACGGCCGCCAATAAAATAAGAGAGGTTACTAATCGATAACATGGCGCAAAAATAACCAATACTGTCCTTTAATCTGAATCATTCTCTAAAGTATTCGATTAAATTTACCCAAAATACAAGCACATGACTTCTCTACTTCGTTTCTCCCCTACCCTTTTAGCAGTTTTCCTACTCAGCTTATCCGCTTGCAAAGAAGAAAAAGCAGCAGCTATTAGCGGTCCACTCGGTCAAAAAATCTCCATTGCGGATGCCAAAGCGGATGTTCAGCTGGACAAACTGAAGCTTCCTGAAGGGTTTAGCATCGATGTCTGGGCAGCGGAAGTATCCAATGCACGCTCCATGGCTATTTCCGAAACTGGGATCCTCTTTGTCGGCAATCGGCAAGAAAATAATGTGTATGCTTTGATCGATGAAAATGGGGACGGCAGGGCAGACAGCAAGTATGTGTTGGCCAATGACCTCCGCATGCCCAATGGAGTTGCTATTAAAGATGGAGACCTATATGTGGCAGAAGTGTCACGGATTCTTCGATTCAAGGATATTGAAAACAACTTGACCAACCCAAGCTACGAAGTGGTCTACGACGGATACCCCGACGAAGCGCACCATGGATGGAAGTTTATCGCTTTTGGACCCGATGGCCTACTCTACGTTCCTGTCGGTGCCCCTTGCAACATTTGCATTTCAGAGGATCCTATTTTTGCAAGTATCACCCGATTGAATGTAAGCAAACCAGGTGCGAAACCAGAAATCTATGCGCATGGGATACGGAATTCGGTAGGAATGACCTGGCATCCAGAGACCAAGGAACTCTGGTTTACCGACAATGGCCGTGACATGCTGGGTGACGATACGCCTGACTGCGAACTGAATAAAGCAACTAGCCTAGGTCAACATTTCGGCTATCCTTATTGGCATGCGGGTACCATCAAAGATCCAGAAGTTGGTTCAGAAGGAAAGGAAGCGGCTTTCTACACCGGACCAGAAGCTAAACTTGGAGCTCATACCGCACCATTGGGATTACGATTTTATACAGGGGATCAGTTCCCTGCGACATACAAAAACCAACTCTTCATTGCCAAGCACGGCAGCTGGAATCGCAGCAAGAAATCTGGCTACGAGGTAGTGCTTGCCCGATTGGATTCAATGGGCAAGGTAAGTTCCCAGGAAGTCATGGTATCAGGATGGCTTGACCAAGCTACTCAAGAGGCCTGGGGTAGGCCAGTAGATGTGCAGCAACTACCAGATGGCAGTCTGCTGATCTCCGATGATGTAGCAAATTGCATTTATCGATTGAGCTATAAGTCTAATTAACCAACCCACGTTTTTTATTGGTCCATCCAGCCGAGTATTAGCTGATACCTTATTGTTTATCAGTTGTGCTAGCACAGCTCCAAAGCGGTTTTGGCTGTATCCACAAGGGGCAATTCGCATCAAAATTTAGTGGCTTAGAAAACTCCTGAACAGGCCAAGAAGACAAATCTTGATTAAACCTTCCATTGCAAAACATTTCTTCCAGGTCTTCCGCCTTGCTGACCTGCCAGCTGCCTATCGGCTGATTAAACAGCGAATTTTTAAACATTCGAGTAAATCTCAGGACATTTCGCACGTCCCAATCGTCAATGGGCTGGTTGAAAATAGAATTGGAAAATAGCATGCTCATGTCCTTCACTCGACTTACATCCCAGCGAGCAATAGACTGATTGAAGGGATTTTTGTAAGCAAAAGGCAACCTGTCATTAAAATCTTTAAACATCCCTTTCATGGTTTTCACCTTTCCTACATCCCAATCCCCAATTTCTTGGTTAAAAAGGGATTTGGAAAACATAAAACTCATGTCCTTGACCTTGGATACCTGCCACTTCCCTATCGGTTGATTGAAAAAGGAATTGAAGAATAGATATCCCATGTCCTGGACCTGGGACACGTTCCAATTGGCAATTGGTTGATTGAAGCAGGAATCTTGAAACATGCTCCGCATGGTCTTCACTTTGCTGACATCCCAATTGCCAATGGGATGATTGAAGATGGACTGGGCAAACATGCGGCTCATGTCTTCCACTTGACTCACATCCCAGTAGTGGATGGGCTGGCTGATTTTGGTGTTGAAAAAAAGTCCCGACATATCGGTCACCAAAGAAGTACAGAGCTTGGTAAGATCGGCCTGCTGCCGAACTCGCTCACGTAGAAGTTTGTTATCCACTACCTCATAGACAGTCCCATTAAATGAAGCTTTCTCCCCCGGACCGAAACCCTGGTTGATGATGCTGGCTTTTGAAACAACTAACCGTGGGTTCATTCGTGTTTTTTTAACTAACAACTATGGATTTATCTTCTTATTAGCCATGTACCATGAAATTTGATCACATCTTTCGATGCTATATAATTTGCAAGTTGGATTACAAATGTCACTTTGTAATGTTTGAAACATTATGTTTTTATGTTTAAAACGAAACTTTATTTCACCTAAATTAAAACTAGGTTAAGTAGAAGTTTAATATGATTATCCGCAATCTTACCAGTGGCTTAAGATTTCTTTGAATTACAGCGGATAATCGTCGACAGACGACGGTCCACGGTCTACAGCTCACTTACTTGAACTTCAAAACTTATTTTCTTTGGGTACTGGTGACAAAGCAGATAATCAGAAAGTTTAACTAAGATGAACATCAACAAATCCACTTAAGCTTCATTTATCGGCCTTGCAAGAGCCTTTAATGCATTGGGATAAGGTCATAAAACGAAGCTGACTCAACCCCCAAAAGCTACTAGTAAGCCTAGTTAAAGCAAATTCAGCCCCACATAAAAAAGGTACGCATTCAGCACAAAAAACGAGAAGGCAGGTACAATCTCCAACCAGGAATCTTTGATCCCCACCCGTACGCCCACACCTAGCAACATCAGCAGGGAAAGTCCTCCAGAAGAAAAAACGAGCAAAGGGATATAAAACAACCCCAGAAGTAAGCCCAGTGCGCCAAGAATCTCCAGGACAGCGGTAAGGGTTCCAAATTTGGCAAGACCAAAACGAATAAACTCCTCCTTCATTTTGGATGAGGTAAAAAACGCAACACCGTAGGAGATAAAAGAAAAACTAGAAATAAGCACTAGCACTTCAAATACTCCCATCAAGCGATCCAGTTGAGCGAAACTGCTGCAACAAACAAGCAAAGACTCAATAAGAATAAAGAGGGAATGCGTTTTTGGAAAGGATTGTTCACTTTGAAGTGGAAGTACTGCGCACAAATCATCAAAAAGCCCATCAGCAAGGCCGGTATCAACACCAAGGCGGGATACCACACACCTACTACGAGCAGGGTAGCCAACACGAGTTTGGATGCGCCAACCATAGAGCGAATTAGGGTACTTAACCCGTATTGCTCAAATTCTTTGACAATATTATCGAATCGAAAAACCCAAACAATGACAATTGAAATAGCAATGACAAGCTGGGCGACAAAAGCGAGTGTAGAAAGCATACGTTGATTTTTTTTGGTGAATGAGAAAAGATAGGACTAGTACGGGAAAGGGCACAAGAAAAGGTAACAATGAAAGGTACTAAACATCTTCCGAATTCGCCTCCCTTCGGACTCCTTTCGCAGCATAGGCCTGTTTTAGGTTAACCAAGCAGGTTTGGTGGTCACCACCTCTGCCTGCAGCTGATTGAGCAGGTTGTAGATGCCAAAATAGGTTCTATTTACATAAAGCCCATGCCGAGAGCCTCGGGCCTGATTGGACTTCCTAAACATTTTATCGTTGGCAATCCGATCTCCCAACTGGAAAATCTGGTTGAAGAAACCGTTGTCAGAAAAGTCAAATTTCTCCACATGAAAGGGTGTACCAAGCAACGCAATCATCTCGGAGAAGATGGCACTGAAAAAGGCCTTTTCAACCTCAGTATCCTTGTCTGAGATGAATTCTAGGTCATAGAATATCTGGTTCAATTCAGCCTCATTGATCAGTAAATCTCTTTTGATCAAGGAAAAATAACCGGTGTAGAAGTCTTTCGGAATCACCTTAACACAGCCAAAGTCAATGATGCCAAGGGTCCCGTCTTCCTGAATGATAAAGTTCCCAGGATGAGGATCGGCGTGCACTTGGTTTAGGTTGTGTACCTGATGGTGGTAAAAGTCCCACAGGGCCTGTCCGACCTGATTTCTTGCCTCTTGCGAAGGCTGAGTATCCATCCATTCTTTGATGTGCTTTCCTTCAATCCAGTCCATCGTAATGATTTGTTCGGAGCTCAGCGCATCGTAGTATTTAGGAAACCGAATATTGGGAATGTGGGCACAGGCTTCGGAGATCTCACGTGATCGAGCTATTTCAAGATTATAATCGGTCTCTTCAAGCAAGCGCTCTTCCACCTCTCCCATGTAGTGGTCCAACTCCTTCTCATTCATGTTGAGCAGTCGCAAGGCAAAAGGACGAACCAATCTCAGATCGGAACTTACCGAGTCGGCAATGCCTGGATACTGAATTTTTATGGCCAAGGTTTTGCCTCCTTTGGTCGCTTGATGTACTTGACCGATGGAAGCCGCATTCACAGCGGAACGCGTGAAGGTATCAAATAGCTGCTCAGGGGTTTTCTGGAAGTACTTTTGAAAGGTCTTGACCACCAGCGGATAGGATAGCGGGGGCGCAGAATACTGGGCCATCGTAAACTTGTCCTGATAGGCTAGTGGCAGTAAATTTTTGTCCATGGACATCATTTGAGCCACCTTCAAAGCTGAGCCTTTTAGCTCGCTGAGTGAGTTGTAGATGTCTGAGGCATTATTTTGGTGCAATTCATCCTTATTCATGGAAGGATTGACCATCTTCTTTGCGTAATGCTT
>CAMDEU010000074.1 GCA_945897085.1 Spirosoma fluviale
CAAAGAGGCTGCTGGTGGTGTTATTTTGAAAAGAAAAGGAAACCATTCTTAATTTTCCTTGTATTGAAAGGGGTTTTCTTCATAGGATTGGCTCTAAGTTAGTGGTTTTGCCAACTTATAACCAGTCCGAATTTTAGGGGTACTTACAGTAACCTTAAATTAGGACGAGTAAGGGATTAGCAAGTAAGAAACCACAATCTGTTCCGTACTTGCGAACCCCTTTTCTATTTTTTAAAAAATGAGTGCTTCGAGCTGCTGAGATTTATACAGTGAATTGTAGGCAGCAACGGATTTTTTGATTGCCTCAAGTTTACCTTTTTCTGCATTCCATTGTGCTTGCAAATCAGCCAACCTGGCTTTTATTCCTTGTGTAATTCTTGGATCAGCAGCATCGGCAAGTCTCTTTATATTGAAGAATTCAACATTGAGTTTGCTCGGCCAGTTGATGACGTCTTGCCCGTTTTGAATTCTACCCTCCACGATGTTTGACTCCCAAGCATCAATCCCTTCAATTAGTTTCTTGGCTTCAACCAAAACTTTTTCTGCAGGTTTCACGCCATTAAGAATATCGCTATGGTGCGCAAGCTGTTTTCTAATTTTCCGTAGCTCATTTACCTGTTGATGCATTTCACTTATTGAAGTAGTAATAGAAGAAAGAATTTGCTGCTGTTCGGCCCAATTAGTTGCTGTTGCAGAAATGGTAGGATTGGCCAACACAATCATTTCCGTCTCTGAAATGGTTCCATTGAAATTTAATTGCGCCTTGTATTTTCCTGGAGGAACTGCATAGCCATCATAGCTTCCGTAAACAAAAACGTTCTTTACATCCGGCATAATGTTTTCATTTCTCAGGTTCCATAAGAAACGATTGTGCCCTTTCTTAGCACTCAGTAAGGTAGCTGCTGCTGGACCACCCGGATATTTTACATAGGATGCGTCTTTTTTATTGGAGTAAGTTCGAATCAGCTTACCGGATGCATCCGTAATTGTTAAGGTTACCGAGGTGCTGTCTGTCACCTCAGGAAGGATGTAGTCAAGTATCACACCTTCTGGGGCATTTTGCCCAGCACTGTATTTTGCTTCCGGCAATCCCGTGCCACCACCAAACTTGTAAGCAGGCTTTGGTGAAAATAAGGTGACTGTCGAAGCAGATGCAGCTTGTTGGATGGCTCCCAAATCATCAAGAATCCAAAAAGCCCTGCCCGCTGTAGCTGCCACAAGATCATTGTCTCGGATCATCAAATCAGTGACAGGTACAATCGGTAGATTTAATTGGAAAGGCTGCCAGCTGCTGCCGGCATCTGTAGAAAGGTAAAATCCTCTTTCACTGCCCGCAAACAAAATGCTTTTGTTCTTGGTATCCTCCCGGATTACTTTGATAAAATCATCCGGCTTTACGCCCTTGTTTATTTTTGTCCAAGTTTTACCATAGTCAGCGGTCTTGTATGCATAAGCCCCATAATCATTCAACTTATATCTCGTTGCTGAAATATAAGCCACGCCTTTGTCGAACCCAGAAAGCTCAATGCTATTAATTTGTGATTCTGGAAGATCAGCTGGGGTTACATTGGTCCATGTTTTACCACCATCCAAGGTCACATTCACCAAACCACAATCACTGCCTGTCCAGATTACGCCTTTCTCAAGCGTAGATTCAGCGACGTAAAAGATCGTATTGTAATTCTCTCCTCCTGCACCTTCGTTGGTGAATGGAATTCCTCCTGGTCCTTGTTTTGATTTGTCATTGCGTGTGAGGTCTCCGCTGATGGCATCCCAACTCATTCCCGCATTGGTAGACTTTAGCAATACATTGCCTGCATGGTAAATTGTTTTTGGATCATGGGGGGATACCACAATTGGTGCATTCCAATTGAAGCGGTATTTCATGTCTTTTGGTTCGATGGCAAGGTTGAGGGTAGGATAGGCCTGCACATCCTTTGATTCATTTGTTTCCCTATTCAACACGTCAATATAGCCTTGATAGCATCCACCAAAAACAAGGCTGGGATCGTTAGGATCAAATGCAAGAAATGCAGACTCGCAACCAGCACCTGTGGTCCAATCACGCTCTGTAAGCGTAGCTCCATTGTTTCGGCTTGCGATAATTACGGATGAGTTGTCTTGCTGGCCGCCATATACCTTGTAAGGAAATACATTGTCTGTATTCACCCGGTAAAATTGTGCGGTAGGCTGGTTCATGATGCTTGACCAGGATTTCCCATAGTCGAAACTTATTTCAGCACCCCCATCATCGCCTAGTGCGATGACATTATTTTTACTTGGATTGATCCAGAGATCATGGGTATCCCCGTGTTGAACTCGTATTTGAGCAAATGTTTTGCCGCCATCCATGGATTTCATCATTGGGGCATTGAGCACATAAACTATATTTTCATTGATGGGATCCGCAAAAACTTCCATGTAATACCAGGAGCGTGAGCTAATATCTTGGTTGTTGGATAGCAAGGCCCAGGTTTTGCCGCCATCATCCGAACGGTACACCCCTGATTTACTTTTTTCAGTTTCTACGATGGCGAACACGCGATTTGAATTTGCACGGGATACGCTGATTCCCATCTTGCCCATCATTTTTGGCAGGCCCTCGGTGAGCTTATGCCAGGTATTTCCTTCGTCGGTTGATTTCCAAATCGCAGAACCTGCTCCTCCACTGGAAACAGTCCAAGGGAGCCTTCTATGTTCCCATGAAGTGGCATACAGTATTCGTGGATTGTTCATGTCCATCGAGAGCGATGAAATCCCTGTGCTATCATTGATGTACAGTACTTTCTTCCAGGTGGATCCGCCATCGGTGGATTTAAATACGCCACGGTCGTTGTTTGGACCATGCACGGTTCCTTGGCCCGCAACGTATACCAGATCTGGGTTTGAAGGATGTACAGCGATATCTGAAATGTGGCGGGTCTTTTCTAATCCAATGTTCTTCCAAGTCTTTCCTGCATCTGTGGATTTGTACACCCCATTTCCATAGCTGGTCATGACGCCGCGAACTGCATGTTCACCTGATCCGACATACACCACATTGGGGTCAGATTCGGAGACGGTAATCTCTCCGATGGATCCAACAGTGAAAAATCCATCCGAAATGTTTTCCCAATTTATCCCGCCATCTTCTGTTGTCCATAGACCACCGCCAGTATAACCGGCATAAAATTTCTGGTCATTTCCTACCACACCTGAAACTGCATTGGCCCTTCCACCACGGAATGGTCCGATGTTTCTCCACTTGAGATTGCTAAAAAGTGAATCTGGCGAAGGTGTAACTGGAACTTGGGGTTCTGCTTTTTTCTTTTGTGCGGTTGCTACCAAAGAACTGATGCAGAGCATCATGAATAGAAAATGTTTCATAATTTTTTTATTTGAGAGATCAATTTACAAAAGAAATGGTTGTTTGAAAGTAACACTGGAAAACAGGTGGAATTTATAGGATGACCCGCAAGTAAGCCAGTAGCACCAAAGGAGTACAAAAAATTGGTCAACGGTTGACGGACGACAGACCACAAGTATGTACCAAGTACTAAGTACAATGTACCTAGTTGTGAATGCCTAAAAAACGTATTTAAATCTGGATGCTAATCTTGACGCTAAACGACTCGGCTGTCGTCAGTGGACTGTCGGCGGTTGAAAATAGTTAACAGTTGACGGACGACAGACCACAGCTCACCCAATTGAACTACAATCCTCATTTCATACCGTTTCTGGTGAAAAAGCGGATTAACAGAATTTTTTACAAAATATATCAGATCGATCCTTGCCCTAGTATATTTCTCAATCGGTCCCCTTTTTAAGGGAAGAGGAGGGCTTATTCTTCGGGAATTGCCATGGTATGGTTTGCGATCAGTTTCCACTTTCCATCTACAAGTGCGTAGGTTCGCATGAAATGGTAGGTGGTGGGTTGTGGACCCCTATCTACCACCGTAAAGCCACTCACCACGGCGGTTTGTCCCAGTAGGACTACCTGATGGTCTCTAGGACTTCGGTTTTTAGTATCATCCTGCTGTCCTGCTCGGATTTTTTTTGCCCGATCGAGTGCTTCTTCTTTTCCATCGATTTGGGTTGCATGGTTATGAACCCAGATAAACTCCTCTGCCAAGAGCTTATCTAAAAATGCCACCTCAGAATTTAACAGTGCCCTTTCCCAACCCTTATCCAATTCCACAAGCTGCTCTTGGGTGGTTTGACCGAAGGATGAAAAAGCAATGAGGAGCAAAGTCAGGAGGAGGGGGAGAAATTTCATGGGAAGGGCTGCTTTTTTGGTGCTCCCTAAAAATAGAGTTTTAACTTAAACTTTGCGCGCAGCAATAAAAAAAGTCAAGGTTTAGGAATGAGATGGAACTTCCAGAACTAGTTGCTTGTGAATTTCTTGATTCAAGCTGCAGCTTTCGTTAATTAGGGGGATTACAAATAAAAAGACCTCCGCCGCTGGACTAGCCCCCAAAAAGTTAGACACTTATTGGGGGCACTTTAAATTCAGAAGGTTTTTTTTATATTACTGGGCATTAACAATTAATGATCCCTGTTATGAGCAAAATCACGCGCCGAGATTTTTTCCAACACGCAGGCATTGTCACCGCGGGAGGCATCGCCCTCAGCGGAACCTTACCTGAACTTGTATCGACTCCAGCCCAAGCACAATCGAATCCATCGCAACCCATCGTGTTCGAAAATGTGCTGGGAGAATATGGACCTTGGGCGAAGAAAATACTAGATGATGCCCCCGCGAAACTTTCTTTTCTACGAGATGAATTCAACCGTGGTGGAATTGACAGTTGGCGAAAAAAAGCAAGGTTGCGACTGCTAGACTGCCTAGCGATGCCCGACTCAGGCGGAGTCCCTAAAGTCCAGGTCTTGCAACAAGTAGAATTCGAAGGATTGACCATCCAACACTTGCAGTGGGACTTGCCTTACGGTCCGCCGACAAAGGCGATGTTTCTCAAGCCCTCCAACGCTAAAGGTAAACTTCCGGCAATCCTTGCGCTGCACGATCACTCAGGGAAAAAATATTTTGGACACCAAAAGATTAGTTGTGCTAGCAGTGAAGTGGATCCACTCATCAAGCAACACGTAGACGAATACTATGAAGGCGTCTGGTGGGCCAATCAGATGGCACGTCGCGGTTATGCCGTTCTCGTACCAGATGCTTTTCTTTTTGGGAGCAGGAGGATTCGTTTGTCAGAGGTTCCTCGAATCATGCGCGGTTTGCTTGTGGAAGGAAACCCAGACAACGACCTAGATATCGTGGCTTACAACCGCTGGGCGAGCCAACATGAACACGATGTCGCGAAAAGCCTGCTTTGCGCAGGTACTACAATGCCTGGTGTCGTGGTGGGAGAAGATCAGCGAGCCCTCGATTACCTCTGCTCGCGTGAGGATGTGGATGTCAGCCGTATCGGTTGCTGTGGGCTGTCGAGCGGGGGCTTGCGCACGCTTTATTTAGCTGGCTTGGACGACCGCATTGCAGCCGCTTGTTGCGTCGGAATGATGACCACTTGGCGAGATCTTTGTCTCAACAAAAGCTATACGCACACTTGGATGATCTATCCACCAGGATTTACGCGCGACCTGGACTATCCCGAAATTCTCGGCCTGCGGGTACCGCTACCAATCTTTGTGCAGAATGCCGAACACGATCAACTCTTCACGCTGTCTGAAGTCCAAAGAGCCGATCGCATGCTTGCGGATATCTATAAAAAAGCTGGCGCGGAATCCCAATACAAATCTGCATTCTATCCTGGTACGCATCGGTTTGACCTGAAGATGCAAGAGGATGCTTTCACTTGGTTGGATTCAAAGCTGTCAAACTCGGGAATCTAGTACGCCAACTGAAGCTATAATCCCTCTTTTACAGGGAGGATTTCTTGGGATTAGCTAGGCTTAGGTTTTGAATCTTTTGATAGTTCAAGCTGAAATTTGCCTTCAGCTCCCTGAAATTTCCTTGTTTTTTAACAGCTTAGAAAAGGGGACTAGGGAAGGGGTGGAACGGATGTACTGTTGATAGCTTTCCAAATGCCCCCATTTTTCCATCCCTGAAGCTTCCAAAATTCGTACGCCACTGATGTAAACTAGCAGGAAGTACGTGAAGAGTGGAGAGATTAATGTAACATACTGCCAATTGGATAAGGAGGAAAAAGACATCAAAGAAATCCCTGTCCATAAGACGATTTCCCCAAAGTAGTTTGGGTGCCTGGCATACTTCCAAAGGCCAGACGTAATAAACAGCTCCTTATTTTCAGGGTTTTTTCTGAAGTTCGATTTCTGCCAGTCGGCACTAATCTCTATGCTGAAACCGAGACTAAAGACCAGCAACCCTCCATAAAAAAACCCATTTTGAAGTACCCCATTTTGGCTTGCGATGGCTGTTAAGGCGCACATAGAACATAAACAAACCCACATCCCTTGTAAGGTCCAGGCCATAAAAAATCGAGTGGCAGCGGGCTTAATGTCTCTAAATCTTTTATCTTCTTTAGCTCGATGAATCCTTAAGAATAAGAAGGTGCCTAAGCGGATGGCCCAAATTGATATGCAGGAGGCCAACAGCATGCTCGCTGTATTGAGATTGAGTGAAGAATAACTAGTGAAGCTTACATAAATCACCATAAATAAGTAGGTACCACTTCCCGCGAGGTCATAAAATTTTTCGGTTTGAAAAAAATAAGCAGGAACAAAACAAATCCATTGAATCAGAAAGGCAATTAATACAGCTTCCTGTATCACTGTCAGCCCAGTCAACAGCGCAACGCCATACACCAGGATAAAGGCGATTAAGGCAAAAAATAGATTAAGTACTGCTTGCTTCATGGGAGTTCAAAATTTCTAAATGGCCATCAGAGAGGACTGCTAACTCGAGCTTTTGACAACCTGGTAAATGAGAAATAAAACCAGATAAACCGCTAAATAGATGCGGTAGAAATTTCTTGTTTTGAGGTAATTCGTATTCTCAGGATACATATTGCCGAATAAAGCGAGTAGCTCCTTTTTGAAAAGGGGCCTAATGTTAATTTTCCAATCCTCAGTTTGGTATACAATTTTTCGAAACTTACTTCGATAATGCGTGCTTGGAATACTCCAAATGATTAATAGGAGGAATAGTAGATCCGTAACTGTCATAATCAAAAATAGGCATTTTAGTAGTAAGCGGTAGAAGTAAATAGCGGAACTTCTTTTATTAGCTCAACGATCTTCTCAATCTCCCTCTTGAAGGTCTGACTTTCACATTTTTTACTACCTCTCTTTCTCCGAAAATTATTGCCCAAGACTCTGGTTTAAAACGCTTCAATTTTTGAAGGAAGCTTGGTAACCGATTCGTTGTGCGGTCACGAAAATTTTCTCTCCAGGTGTCGCAAGAAAAGGTTCTGTATATACTTTCCAAGCTTGTTGCATGTCGGTCCGATAGCCTATCGAGGCACCTGCTGTTTGGCAAGAAATGGTTACATAGCCTCCTTCTAACCGGATTTCTGGTACGGCTGTTTTGGGAGCTTCAGTTTGACCACCCCACCAATTTTTGACCAATTCAATTTCATTGACTGCTCCCAAATCCCCAAACTGCTTCGTCCATGCCTCATGCTCTTCCCGCAGTTCCGCTAATTTAGAGGCATACTCGGGATTGGAGGCTAGGTTCTCAAATTCATATGGATCATTTTGAGTATCAAATAACTCTTCCTTCACCTTGTTTGGGCGAAACCAAAGCAGCTGTTCCTGATTTAAACCTCCATCTTTTTTGAGTGCCAGCAAATTCGACATCAATGGATTTTTCAATCGGTAGTTGATGTTCTGATAATACGGTTTTTCAGGCATATAATTGCGCAAATAGTTAAATCTGCCATCGCTGACCGACCGCACCCGATCATATTCTGAATCCATCCTGTCCCTTGCGGCATAGATGTATTTCCGTTTGGTCTCTGCTTCTTGGGTTCCTAAAAAAGCCTGCCCTTGCATGGTTTTAGGGATAGGGATGCCTGCTAGGGAAAGGATGCTGGGGCCAAAATCGACAAAACTGATTAGCTGGTCATCTGTCGTTCCTTTGGGTAAAAAAGGCGCCTTAATCAATAAGGGTACTTTCAGGCCCCGGTGATGCAATTCGCGTTTTACAAAGGGTAAGCCATCGCCATGATCGCTGTAAAAAAACAAGATTGTATTGTTGTAAAGTCCATCATCTTTCAATTGCTGAATGATTTCCCCCACTTGCTTGTCCATCACCATCACATTGGATAAAAACCGTGCGATGACATGCCGACTTATACTATCATCTGGGTAGTAAGGAGGTACTTCCACCGTCTTAGGGTCCACTAATAACGGTTCTTTATCTCTAGCCCAAACTTGAGATTCATGTGTTGTTTCCAAATTAAAAACCGAGAAAAAGGGTTTGGTTTTATCTGGACGATTTCGCCAATGCGCCTTTTTGCTACTTTCATCCCAAGCCGTGACTGGAGCCTCAAATTGATAATCTTCTTTGGCATTATTCGTACAATAATAGCCGGCAATTCGCAAATATTCAGGAAAGCATTTCACCCCTTCAGGAATTACAGTTGAATAGGGTTTTAAGCCTATAGGATAATCACTCGAGGGTGACGCTGAGGTTCCTAAGGTCCGCATGTTATGACTGCCGATGGAAGTTTGGTAATTACCAGTAATCAACGCAGAGCGACTGGGAGCACAAACTCCGGCGGTTGAATAGGCTTGTGTATAGCGTACTGATTCTTTGGCTAATTGATCCAATATGGGAGTTTTGGCCACCTTTTCTCCGTAAGATCCCAAATGAGGGGACATGTCCTCGCAAACAATCCAAACGATATTCGGTAGGGTTGTTGCAGGTTCGACCTGTGCAAAAAGGCTCGAAAAAGAGAAAAAGCAACAAAGGATTAGCAGCAGTGTATTTCGTTTCATTGACCTGTTTTAGTAATGAAATTTGTACATTATTTTTTACTATTCAACGTATTTATTTTGATTTGCGTGCTTGCTTTTATTTACCATTTTTAAGAGATGCCAAGCCGATAGAATGAACTTCGTTTTAACCAGATTCACCTGCTACCCAGGCTATATTAAAGAGTATCCAAAGAAAAATCTCTGTATAATTGAGGGGATTTTTCTAGATTAAATGAGTGTGGATCCCCCAGGTTCTGGATTGGCTCTTGTCCATTAGTCCCAATGATAAATGGGACAAAATTTAAGAATTAAAAAAGGTATTAATTTATTAACAATGCGCTAGAACATCTATTCGGCTCCACTGTTTATATTACAGATTAATTTATTCACTCAAAAAAATACGTCATGATTAGCAACCACAAAATTGATTACAAAATCTACGGAGAAGAACTCCAATTTGTTGAAATTGAATTAGATCCAAATGAAACTGCCATCGCCGAAAGCGGCGC
>CAMDEU010000075.1 GCA_945897085.1 Spirosoma fluviale
ACCCACGTGGCCAATAACCTTGGCGTGAGTTGGGGACAGGCAACAGGCACGGGCTTGATTTCGGTAGAATATACCTTCGCTGGCGATGCAGCGCATTCCGCAGGCGCCCCTTGGAGAGGCAAAAGTGCGGCCGATGCCACGGAACTGATGAACATCGGATGGAACTACAAAAGAGAACATTTACATCCCTTGAAACGATCGCATTCCATCATCACTGACGGGGGTGATCAGCCCAACGTGGTGCCATCACAGGCCTCAATCTGGTACTATTTCCGAGACGTCAACTACACTGGCATCATGGATATGTATGCCCAGGCCAACGACATCGCAAAGGGAGCAGCTTTGATGACCGGAACCAAGATGACCTCCAAGGTATTGGGTACCGCTTGGCCAAGGCACTTTAATAAGGTGATCGCAGAAAAAATGTACCAAAATATCGTTAAGGTAGGCTTGCCTGCTTGGGACGAAAATGACCTTTCTTTAGCCAAAGCCGTGCAGCGTGAGCTAGGTTCTAAAGAAGAGGGGCTTGCTACCACCTTGGACGAACTGGGCGTGCCGCTGAAGGAACCGGTATCTGGTGGTTCCGACGACATCGGGGATGTATCTTGGGTGGTACCAACTGTGACGCTTCGATTTCCTTCCAACATTCCTGGGCTTCCTGGTCACCACTGGAGCAATGCGATTGCCATGGCCACCCCGATTGCGCATAAGGGTGTCACTGCTGGTGCAAAGGCAGAAGCAATGACCATTTTAGATTTTCTGCTTCAGCCGGAATTAGTGGCACAGGCTTGGGACTATTTCAAGAATGTGCAAACCAAGGAGGAAACCTACAAGCCGATGATCACCAAGGAGGATGCGCCACCGATTTATTTGAACCGAGACATCATGAACCGTTTCCGTCCTGAATTGGAGAAGTTTTACTACGACGAAACCAAGTATGGATCTTATTTGGAGCAGTTGGGAGTAACCTACCCGACAATAAAGAAGTAAGGAGCAATTTAGCGCTTGCCTTCCGCCGCGGATGGGCTTGTTCCAGAAATAGCTGGGAAGTTGTAAGATTGAAAAAAGGCTGAGAGAGCTTATCTCGGCCTTTTTTTTTAGAATTCAGATTTTCGACGCTGTTTTGGACTTCAGCTATTATTTTTAACTGTTCAGCTGGTGAAAAAAGCTTGAGGTGCTTAGCAATTTCGTACTTCGCCTGCCTGCCGCAGGCAGGTACTTGGTACTTGGTACTTCGTACTTAGTACTTCGTACTTTTTCTTTCAATCTTATCACTTACCTTTGCCTTCCCATTAGCGGTCGAATCACCCGCTTTACCAAAAATTCAAATGACAACACAAGAACTAGTAGCCTCAGGGCTACAGCTTCCACTCATGGAGGCTTTTTACACCATTCAAGGAGAAGGTCGATTTTCGGGTCACGCCGCGTATTTCATACGCCTAGGCGGATGCGATGTGGGATGTGTTTGGTGTGATGTGAAGGAAAGTTGGGAGGCTGGAAAGTGGCCCATCGTATCTATCGAAGAAATGGTAGCCAGTGCCCTTTCCTATCCAGGTAGGTTGGTGGTAATCACAGGTGGAGAACCCTTACTATATGATTTAGCTCCCCTCACACAATTGTTGAAGTCTAAAGGATTTGCTATTCACCTAGAAACCTCCGGTGCACATCCGTTCTCGGGTCAATTTGACTGGGTTTGTTTCTCTCCTAAAAAATTCAAAAAGCCCCATCCTTCTATTTACGGAGTGGCCGATGAATTGAAGGTGGTAGTGTATCATCCCAGTGACCTTTCTTTTGCTGAAGAGCATGCTACTCAAGTACGGGGAAACTGTGATCTCAGGCTACAGCCCGAGTGGAGCAAAGCCTCCGAGCGCCTTCCAGAGCTAATTGACTTTATAAAAAACAATCCAAATTGGAAAATTTCACTCCAAACGCATAAATTTATGGATATACCCTAATCCATGCCTAAGGTCCTCCTTGTTCTACTGCTATTGTGTTTGGCTCCGCTAGCCAATGCACAGTCGTATTCGGTGATAGACAATAGGGCAATTAAACTTTTTCAAGAAGGAGAACTGTTCCTTTCCATTAAAAAATATCCCGAGGCATTAGAAAAGTACAAGGCAGCAGTTGCTAGAGAGAAAAGATTTTTTGAGGCCTATCAAAAAGCCACCCAGCTATTGGTTTCGCTTGGAAGATTTGAAGAAGCAGAGGCTCTTGCCTTACAGGGTAAATCAGCTATAACACCAGAAAAACCCCAGTATTTAGGAGATTTTGGCTGGCTACTTTCCACCATTTACTTGAAAAAGGGACAGTTTGAGGATGCAAATCGCATCTTTAAAGAGCTTAATTTGATAGTTAGCGATGATTTTAAAAAGTCCAGTTACTACCTGCAAATGAAGGATCAAATGGAATTTGTGGAAACGCAACTTGCCACCCAAAAATCCATCGTAAAAGAAATTTTACCCACCCCATTGAATGAATTTACCCTGCAATATTTTCCGGTATTGACGGCAGATGGATCGCAGATTTTTTTCACTAGAAGAGGAGGGACAGCTCATTTTGACAAGGAGGATATCTATGTTTCCTATGCCAGTTCTCCCACAACCTGGTCTTCACCTCAAAGTATTTCTCCACAGATCAACTCCCCGTACAACGAAGGAACTTGTTCGGTCACTGCGGATGGTAATTTCTTAATTTTCACTTCTTGTGATGCTCCAGACACCCAGGGGAGTTGTGACTTGTATAGCGTACAGAAGGTGGATGGGGTATGGCAATCGCCTAGCAATATGGGAGCGAAAATCAACTCGACTTTCTGGGATTCTCAACCCTCCCTGTCCGCTGACGGCAGGTTATTGTTTTTTTCATCAGACAGAAGAGGAGGTCTTGGAGGTAACGATATTTGGTATGCCAAAAGAAAGCTGGATGGGTCCTGGTCCGAGGCGGCCAACCTTGGTGCGCCAATCAATACGGCTAAAGATGAGATCTCTCCCTTTCTGTTTTTCAACAATGAGACCTTATTCTTTGCCTCGGATGGGCACTTGGGACTTGGGGGGATGGATATCTTTCTTTCTCGTGTCGAGGAGGGTCGGTTCCATGCACCTGAGAATTTGGGTCTCCCCATCAACGATCACTTGGACCAAGTAGCCTTGTTTATTACAGCCCAGAAAGAATATGCCTATTACAGCGAGCTTACATCCTCAAACACCTCCAATGACCGAGCATTTTTGTACCGATTTAAGTTTCCTGAAGAGATTGAAATAGGTGAGAATTTGACAGTTACCGGCGGGCAAGTGGTTCATGCCAAAACTGGAGAGCCGATTGCGGCAAGCCTTTCTTTGGTTTCTTTGGGAAATGACAGTACCCGCTACCAGTTTCAATCCAATGGTCAAGATGGGTCTTTTTTGATGCTATACCCAGACCAAGATGCTGCAGGCCTCTATGTGGAGAAAAAAGGTTTCTTACCGAAGATTTACAATGTGGATCGAGATTCCATCAAAAATGTAAAAGACTTGAAAGTGGAGTTGGTTCCTATTGCTTCGGGAGAAGAGTTTGTGTTTGAAAACGTATTTTTTGAATTTGATAGTTTTGATCTGAAGCAGGAATCCTTGAGTTCGCTCCGTCGACTCCATCGCTTTTTACAAGACAATCCTAAGGTAGCTATTTTGATTACGGGTCATACTGATAACTTGGGTTCGGATGAGTATAACTTAAAACTAAGTTTACAACGAGCGCAAAGTGTCCAGAACTATCTATTAAAAGCCGGGATCAAGTCGGATCGGATGAAAGTAGTTGGAAAGGGTTTCCGAGAGCCGATTGTGCCGAATACCAGCCCTACCAATCAGGCTAAAAACCGGAGGATTACCGTGTCTGTTCAATAAACAAAAGAAAATTTTAAAAAATCAATAAAATTAATAGAAGATTAGTGTGAAATTGATCTATATAATCTTCAATTTTTTCAAAATCCACTTTTATAAAATAATCTTTTGAACATCGATAAGAGTATTTTGACCTCGATTTGGGAGCTGAAAGAAAAAGAGTGAAAAAAGTATGAGTCTACCGAAATTGTAATTTTTTTATCCGCTTACCTTCTATATTTTCAAATTGTTAAAAAAAAATTCAAAAAATTAACTTTTGTTAACATTAATAAAACCCAAATAATAAGGCGTTTGTATTTTCTAGGACCCCTTAAACAATATTATATTTGGAATTCATATAAATAACCAATTTTTAGGCTAATCAGGGTTTTAAACCTTTCAATCTTTTTTGGTATTAATAATTTGAGTTATTCCAATTTTCGGGATATTATTGAACTTGTAAAACTATAAATTAACCAATATGAGGAAAATTTTACTTCTAGGACTTACGCTCTTTTTGTTAAATGCAATGGCATTTGCTCAGGGTCGCGTAGTCACTGGTACAGTTACATCGTTAGAAGACGGAATGGGCGTACCCGGTGCAACAGTTCTGGTGAAGGGAACGACCATTGGTACTGCCACAGACATTGATGGCAAGTATTCAATCAATATCCCTGCCGGAAGCAATGTATTGGTCTTCACATTTGTGGGACTAACCTCTCAAGAGGTGAACATTGGCAACAGATCCACGATCAACGTGGCTTTGGAGTCGGATGTGACCGCCTTGAGTGAGGTGATTGTAACAGGATATGGCACGCAGCCTAAGCGAGAAGTAACCGGTGCGGTTTCTTCTGTAAAAGGGGATGCGATCCAAAACCTACCCCTACAATCATTTGACCGTGCGCTACAAGGACGTGCATCGGGTGTACAAGTTAGATCTTCTAACGGTCTCCCAGGTGGTGCAGTAAACATCCGTATTCGAGGTGTAGGTTCTGTAAACGCAGGTAACGAACCGTTATTTATCGTGGATGGTGTGCAGTTGAACAATCAGTCCAACGCATCCTTCACCCAGTCCAACCCCCTTGCATTCTTAAACCCGAATGACATCGAGTCTATGGAGATCTTGAAAGATGCGGCATCTGCTGCGATCTACGGTTCTCAGGCTGCAAACGGTGTTGTGATCATCACGACCAAAAAGGGTAAGCAAGGAAAAGCGAAATTTGAATTCAACGCCTTCTCTGGAGAAACTCAGCCGATGAAGTTCTTGGACGTCCTCGGAGGTTCAGAATGGTATGGCATGCGAAGAAATGCGTTCATCAACTCTGGTGTACCAAATCCAGAAGCCAATGCACTGAGCAATATGGGAAGACTTCCAGCCACTTGGCAGACGCTTACCAGACCAGCATTAGACGCGATAGGATTGGCATTGCCAACTTACGATTGGCAGCGTGAAGTAATGGGTGCAGGTAGATTGCAGAACTACGAGATGTCGGTATCTGGTGGGGATGAAAAAACGACCTTCTTCCTTTCCGGATCATACAATTACCAAGAAGCTTCTTTCAAACCTGTTGACTTCAAACGAGGCACTGTACGTTTGGCCTTGACGCATCAAGCAACTAAGCGCTTGAGTATCGAAACCAATATCAACTTGTCTACATTCCAGCAGAACGTTCCTTTTGCAGTAGAAGGCTCTTTCTTGGGAAGTCCTGCCTTCTCCTCATCTGCAGTATTGCCTCACAACGCAATTTACAACGAGGATGGTACCTACAACACAGCTATTGCTGGTGTATTGGGTCAAAACGTAGTATTAGTTAACGCTTACAATTCAGGTCTTCAGCGTACCAATACGGTAGTAGGTAACTTGATTTCTAACTATAAGATTGCTAAAAATCTTACTTTCCGTTCTTTATTTGGTTTGGATTACCGTCTACTTCAGGGTGATAACTACCGCGATCCACGTACTCCAGATGGAGCAGGTGTAATCGGTAGAAGCTCCGTACAGTCTGACTGGAGAACTCGTTTCATCACAACCCAAACCTTGAATTGGAACAAAACCTTCAATGGCATTCACAACATGTCTGCTATTGCAGGTGTGGAATACCTATCTGAGACAAGAGAAGGAATCTCTGGTGCAGGTATCGGCTTCCCAACCTTCCAGTTCAGAACGATTCAATCAGCTGCTACACCGGAATCCGTATCTGGTTTCTGGACCGGTTACAGAAGAGCATCCGCTTTTTCCTCTGTAAACTATGACTTCAAGAAGAAGTATTTGGTTACTTTAACCGCACGTTACGATGGATCTTCGCGATTCGGTACCGAAAATCAATACGGTCTATTCCCTTCCGTCCGTGTAGGATGGAGCTTGGTAGAAGAGGAATTCTTGAAGAATTCCAGTACCGTTTCTGAAATGAAGTTTAGAGCTTCTTACGGTTTGACTGGTAACGATCAAATCGGAAACTTCGACGCCAGAGGCCTATACGGTGGTGGTGGAAACTACTCTGGTAGTGCAGGTATTGTACCTTCTTCTTTGGCCAACCTAGGCCTTAGCTGGGAGACCAACAATACACTTAACCTAGGTTTGGACTTCGGTTTCTTTGAAAACAGAATTACGGGTTCGGTTGATGCCTTCGATAGAAGAACAAAAGACTTGCTTTTAAGCCAGCCAATTCTTTGGACCAACGGTTTTAGCGGCATCTCCAACAACGTTGGTGAGCTTCAAAACAGAGGTCTTGAATTTGAATTGTCTACCGTGAACATTGATAAGGGTGGTTTCCGTTGGAACACCAGCTTCAACATCACGAAGATTGACAACCAAATCTTGAGCTTGTACAGCGGCCTTCAATTCCTTCCAGCTAACCCGGGCATCGCCGTAGGTCAGCCAGTAGGTAGATCAGGTGAAGGTGCTGTTTTCTCACAAGAATATGTAGGGGTAAACCCAGCTACTGGCCGCCCAATGTGGTTAGACATTAAAGGTAACATAACCTACCTACCGCTTGCGGCAGATAGAAAATACCAAGGATCAAGTTTAGGTACTGTGTTTGGAGGTTTGAACAATAACTTCTCCTACAAAGGATTTGAATTGACTACCTTCTTCACTTATGAATATGGAGGTATCGGTGGTGACGGTCAGTATAGCTTTTTGAGAGAAAACGGTACTCGACTCACCTTGAATGCGCTTCGTGAAGTCAACGATAGATCATGGAAGACACCAGGACAGATTACAGACATCCCAAGAAACGTTACGACTAACGGTGGTAACGAACTAAGGAGCGTCGGTAGAAACTCAGGTACTGCTTCTTTGCTAAAGTATGACTTCATCCGTCTATCGCAGTTGACCCTTGCCTACAGCTTCAAGCCTAGCTTGGTAAGCCGCATCGGTCTTTCCCGTGCACGGATCTACATGCAGGGAGTTAACTTGTGGACTTACACGGATTATCCTGGCTACGATCCTGAATTTACAGGAGCAGGTACAGGTCAGGTTCCTTTGACCAAGTCTTATACCCTTGGCGTACAAATCGGATTCTAATCAGCAAAAGGAAAAAAACTATGAAATTAATAAATAAAGCGCTCTTATCTCTCGCACTTACAGGTTCTCTACTGGTAAGTTCTTGCGATAGCTTGCTTCAGGTAGATCCAAGACAGTCCATCGATGCCGATGGTGCCTTGACTACTCCTGATGCAATGAATGCAGCTCTCAATTCGGTTTATTCCAAATTGAGATCTGCAAGACTCTACGGACGTGACCTATTTGCAGTAGGTGATGCCTTGGCCGACGTTGGTGTAACTACTTCCAACTCAGGTCGTCTGATTGGAGAAAACAACAACCAGCCGGGTGCACACTTCGGTACCTGGCAAACCGCCTACTTTGCGATCAACGAAGCCAACCTTATTTTGGATGGAATTAGCAAAGTGGAAGGCGCATCTGCGGCCCAGATTGCACGTTGGGAAGGGGAAGCCAAGTTCCTAAGAGGCTTGTACTACTTTGACTTGGTAAAGGTCTACTCGTATATTCCAACGGCAATTTATGAGCAAGGTGTCATCGGTCAGGGAGGTATTCCAGTAGTTACCGAAGGGGTAATTTCATCAGGAGTTGCCTTGAGTCGTCAAACCCCAAGATCAACCATCAACGAGGTATATGCTCAGATCTACAAAGATTTGGAAGATGCCAAAAAATTGTTGGGCACCGGTAGAGGTGTACAATACGGATCTAGTCCTGCAGCTTCGGCTTTGCTTTCTCGAGTAGCCTTATACAGAGGCGATTGGGCAAAAGTGGTTGCTGAATCAACTACCGCTTTGGCGAGTAGCGTAGGCACTGTACTTTCAGGATCAGCTTACGTGAACGGCTGGAGAGCTCCAGTGAATCCAGAATCTATGTTTGAGGTACGTTTTGCCTTGGCAGAAGAGTCTATCGGAGTAAACGAGTCGCTACAGTCTACATACACTGCGTTGCTTAACTTGACCAATAAAAACTCTCAGGGTGGATGGGGTGACTTCATTCCAAACGCTACAGTTCGTGCTTTATTTGGTTTAACTGCTTTACAAATTGGAACTCCAGCTTCAGACAACAACAACTGGGATGTGACTCGGAATGCAGATGTAAGAGCGCAATTGTTTACTACCGGTAATACCGTTAGAGGTGCTGGTCGTCAGATTGAGAACACGAAGTTCCTTTCTAAGTCTGGTTTCGCCTATGCGGATAACGTACCGGTAATCCGTAAGTCTGAAATGCACTTGAACAGAGCTGAGGCAAACTATCAGTTGAAGAATGAAACTGATGCGCTTACCGAATTGAATGCCTTCAAAAGCTTGAGAGGTCTACCTGCAGTAACTTTGGCTGGTAACGCGCTTTTGGAAGAAATTCTTTTGGAAAGATTAAAAGAGTTTATTGGTGAGGGCCATCGTTTCTTTGACTTGAAGCGCTATGGAAGAGGAATTGTGAAAACAACTCCTGCGGTGAACCTAACCTTTGACGACTTCAAAATCTTGCCTCCAATTCCTCAGCGTGAGGTGGATGGTAATCCAAATATTAAACAAAACAAAGGCTACTAAAATCAGAAATTATGAAAAAGTTATTTTCGCTATTTACTCTGGCCTTAGTCCTTGGATTCTCTTCTTGCATTGAGCAAAACTACCCTGTTTGGGAAGATCATGTAGTAGAGTTTCAGGATGCCGTGGACCGTGCTCCAGCAGCAGGATTGACCTATCCAATAATTACGGTGGCTAACACTGTTGGTACTGTAAACCTTCGTGTCAACCTAGTTGGTTCACATAGACCTTCTGATGAAATCATTACTTATTCGGTAGTGGCTGATCGTACTACGGCAGCAGCAGGAAGAGACTATGTGGCTCCTGGCACCTTGACTATCCCTGCAGGGTCTAGCTTTGGAACCTTGACCGTAAACGTATTGAATACGGGTAAACTTGGTGGATCTGTTGACTTGTTACTTCAGTTAGTAGGTAACGA
>CAMDEU010000076.1 GCA_945897085.1 Spirosoma fluviale
GGTTATGCTACGCAATCGAAGGTTTTGACCAAGGAGGCTACCCAAACCCTCAATTTTCAATTAAGGCCTGTAGCATTTGAGCTGAGCACCTTTGTGTTTGAATCGGGAGAAAACCCAGCATTTGACGTGATTCGCCAGGCGGTAGAAAAGCGAAAGGTGTATGACAAACGAAGTTTGGATGCCTATCAAACAAAAAACTACACCAAAATCGAAGTTGACATCGACAACTTATCCGAGGAATTTAACCAACTGAAATCGGTACGGTCGGTGACGGCTGTTTTGGATAGCATCCGCCAGCTCACCAACGAGGAGGGAGAAAAGATTTTGCCGGTATTTTTCTCAGAGACGGTGTCTTCCTTTTACTACCGCAATAATCCGGAACTACGAAAGGAAATCATTGAAAAAACCAAGGTGACAGGAGTAGGCATCACGGATGGTTCCACAACCTCACAGATCACCGGATCGGTATTTCAGGAATATAACTTCTACAAAAATTGGTTATCCATCCTCAACAAGGATTTCATTTCCCCCATAGCGGATGGCTGGAAAACTTATTACGACTACGACTTACTCGAGGACGTGCTCGTAGGGCAGGATAGCTGCTACAAACTACAGGTGTATCCACGTCGAGAGCAGGACTTGGCGTTTACGGGTACGATATGGATCAAAAAGTCTGATTATTCACTCAAGCAGGTAGACTTAACGATTCCCAAGGCCGCTAACCTGAATTTTGTAGATCGCATAAAAATTCAGCAAGAACTGGTTCCTACAACTGCCGGTGCTTTGATGCCAGCGAAAACCCGTGTCCTACTTAAAATTGGGCAAGTCACAGAGAACTCGGCGGGGCTTTTGGCCAAGTTCTACACGGCTACCGATAGCATTGTAGTCAACCAGCCTCTGGAAACCTCTTTTTTTGATCAAGCAGTGGTCTTGAAGCCGGACTTCAACCAGGTTTCGGCTGACTATTGGAAAAATAGGCGTCCAGACCCTTTGAGTGAGGAGGAGTTGGCTGTCTTGCAAATGGTGGATACACTGAAGAAAATTCCCATCATCCGTTTTTATTCCGAAAGCCTAAAGTTTTTTGCAACGGGCTACTTGCCTGTAAAGAAACTCGATTTGGGACCCTGGACCGAATTTGGCAACTACAACAATGTGGAAGGCCTACGATTTGGGTTTGGCTTGCGAACCAATTATTCCTTTTCCAACAAATTTCTTATAGAGGGTTATGGTGCCTACGGTACGGTGGATCAGCGCTGGAAGTATAAGTTGGGGTCTACGTTGATTCTATCTCGGAAAAACTGGACTACGCTAGGCGTACGGGTAGGGAGGGAGCTAGACCAAGTGGGCTTGGAGATGGAGAATCTAGAAGGCAATTCAATTTTCTTGGCGGCAAGCCGTTTTGGAAGACTGCGTAGGCCATTTGTGTCGACCAATCAGCGACTCACCTTCCAGCGTGAGTTCTTCAAGGGATTCCTGGTAACCTCAAGTTTGAACAAGAGTCAATTTGATCCACTCTTTGACTTTTACTACTACGAAAAGGGATCTAAGGACTTGCGAACGAGTTTCCAAACTACGGAGATCCGTACCGGCATCCGCTATGGTCGTGATGAAATCATCCTTATCAATGACAATACGCGTACTTCTTTGGGATCCAGCAAATGGCCGGTTGTGGAGTTGAATTACGCACAGGGTATTCCTTCATTAGGGGCTAATTTGAGCTATTCCAAGTTAAATTTCTACCTCTACCATCGGATCAATTTGGGGATATTAGGGGTGGGGCGTTATGAAATCGATGCAGGCAAAATTTGGGGAGAGGTGCCGTATCCCTTGTTGAAAAACCACTTGGGCAACGAAACCTTTTTTTACACTACGGCAGCATTCAATACGATGAACTTCAATGAGTTTGCTTCCGATCGTTTTGCAAGTATACGCTACCGACAGTCCTTTGAAGGCTTTTTATTCAATTCCATCCCCTTGATCAAAAAGTTAAAATGGCGTATGGTAGGCAATGCCAACGTGCTGATGGGGGCAGTAGGGGATCAAAACATCCTAAACCTTCCACTAACTGCTCCAGATGGAAGTGTATTGGAGTCCTTTGGTCGATTGGATCCCAAGGTACCCTATGTGGAGTTGGGCTATGGGATTGAGAACATTTTCAGGTTTTTTAGGGTCGACTTTTTTCACCGCATGAGCTACTTAGATAGTCCTGAGGCGCGGCCTTTTCTGGTCAAATTAAGTGCTCAGATAATTTTATAGGGAAAAGTTTCATCCATTCTAGTGCAAAAGCTTTCCATGAAGAGTAGCTTTTGTGCATATTTGCAGCTGAATCAACTGCCTGTTTGTATAGGCAGCAAAAAAATAGAACATGTCACAGCAAATTAAAATCACCCTTCCCGACGGATCGGTTAGGGAGTACGAACAAGGCATTACCGGACTACAGATTGCTGCAAGTATCAGCGAGGGTTTAGCTCGGAATGTCCTTGCAGCCAAAGTGAATGGAGAAGTTTGGGATGCGTCCCGTCCCATCACGAGCCATTCCCGTTTGCAATTGCTTACCTGGAACGATTTAGAGGCCAAGAGCACCTTTTGGCATTCCTCAGCACACTTGATGGCCGAAGCATTGGAAGCCCTCTATCCTGGCGTAAAACTAGGTATTGGACCTTCCATTGAAACTGGGTTTTACTACGATGTGGACTTTGGTGACCACAAGTTGGACGGGGAGGAGTTGGAGATGATCGAAGAAAAGATGCTCGAACTTGCTCGCCTCAAGTCAGACTTTATCCGCAAGGATGTATCAAAAAAAGATGCGGTAAGCTATTTCCAGCAGAAGGGAGACGAATACAAGCTCGATCTTTTGGAAGGTTTGGAAGATGGAACGATCACTTTTTACGAGCAGGGCAATTTCACCGACCTCTGCCGCGGGCCGCATATTCCGAATACCGGTTTTATCAAAGCGGTGAAGTTGACCAACATCGCTGGAGCTTACTGGAGAGGGGATGAGAAGCGCAAGATGCTTACCCGTATTTATGGAGTGACCTTTCCCAAGGCCCAGGAGTTGAAAGATTACTTGACACTTCTTGAAGAGGCCAAAAAGCGTGACCACCGCAAGCTGGGTCGTGAATTGGAGTTGTTTACCTTTTCAGAAAAGGTAGGAATGGGGCTTCCCTTATGGCTTCCAAAGGGAACACTTTTGAGAGAACGCCTGATCAACTTCATGAAAAAGGCGCAGGACAAGTCAGGCTACCAGCAGGTGACCACCCCTCATATAGGCCATAAGGCCTTGTATGAGACTTCTGGGCACTACGAAAAGTACGGCAAGGATTCTTTTCAGCCAATTGCTACGCCACACGAAGGGGAGACCTTCTTGTTGAAGCCGATGAACTGCCCGCATCACTGCGAGATCTACAAATACAAGCCTCGGTCTTACAAGGATCTGCCTATACGATATGCCGAGTTTGGTACCGTGTACCGCTACGAGCAGAGTGGGGAATTGCATGGTTTGACCCGAGTTCGTGGATTTACTCAGGACGATGCACACATTTTCTGTCGACCTGACCAGGTAAAAGAAGAGTTTATCAAGGTGATTGACTTGGTTTTATACGTCTTTAAGGCCTTGGGCTTTTCAGAATATACGGCTCAGATATCCCTTCGTGATCCTGAAAAAAAGGAGAAGTACATCGGTTCGGATGAAGCTTGGGATAAAGCGGAGGCGGCGATCATTGAAGCTTCTGCTGAAAAGGGTTTGGATACCGTGACTGTATTGGGTGAAGCGGCCTTCTATGGTCCAAAGCTTGATTTTATGGTGAAGGATGCTTTGGGAAGAAAGTGGCAGTTGGGAACCATCCAGGTGGATTACCAGCTACCGGATCGATTCCAGTTGGAATACATTGGTTCGGACAACCAGAAGCATCGCCCCGTGATGATTCACAGAGCGCCTTTCGGATCATTGGAGCGCTTCGTAGCTGTGCTCATTGAGCACTGTGCCGGAGACTTTCCATTGTGGTTGGCCCCGGAGCAAATTAATATTTTACCGATTTCTGAAAAATTTATTTCCTATGCAGAGGAATTGAAAGGAATACTTGATGAAGCTGGAATTACGGGTACGATAGACAATCGAGATGAGAAGATTGGTCGTAAGATTCGGGATTCAGAAGTTAGAAAAGTGCCTTTTATGCTTATTGTGGGGGAAAAGGAGCAAGAGGAAGGAAAAGTAGCTGTACGAAAGCATGGTCAAGGAGATCTGGGAGTTTTCAGTTCAGAAGAATTTATTCAGTATTTTAAGGGGATTATTTCCGAATCATTGGCCAAAGAATAGGCTAGAAATGGGATTCCATTTTTTGGATTCGAAATAATTCCGATATTTGCAGGCCAAATTAATTAAAACAAAAACAGCTAACTTGAATCAAAGACCATATCAACCAAGAGGTAGACAAGAAGAACCTTACAAGATCAATCAAAAGATCAGAGTACGTGAGGTGAGAGTAGTGGGTGATTTTGTAGAGGGCGGCAACGCCGTTCTTCTCACAGAAAAGGCCATTCAACTCGCTGAGGAAAACGATTTAGACTTAGTCGAGATCTCTCCAAATGCTGAGCCTCCGGTATGTAAGATCATTGATTATGCGAAGTTTAAGTTCGAGCAAAAGAAGAAGCAGAAGGAGATCAAAGCCAATGCAGCGAAAGTTGTTTTAAAAGAAATTCGATTTGGACCGAATACAGATGACCACGATTTCAATTTCAAATTGAAGCATGCCATCAGTTTTCTAAAAGAAGGAGCAAAAGTAAAAGCTTATGTACACTTTGTAGGGCGGAGTATTGTCTTCAAGGAGCGTGGAGAAATGTTGCTTTTAAAGTTTGCTCAAGCTTTGGAAGATGTAGGGATTGTGGAACAGATGCCAAGACTGGAAGGAAAGCGGATGAATATTTTCATTGCGCCGAAGCCAGGTAAAAAGTGATTTCAACAACTATAAATACAGTAAAATGCCAAAAGTAAAAACCAAATCCAGTGCAAAAAAGCGGTTTACCCTCACAGGTACCGGCAAAATCAAAAGGAAGCACGCTTTCAAAAGCCATATCCTTACGAAGAAATCTACCAAGCGTAAGCACAACCTAACCAAATCTGGTTTGGTGCATGAGTCGGACGAGGGTAGAGTAAGAGACATGTTGAGAATCTGATTTTCAGAATTGTCTTAGATTAAACAGGTTTATTTATTCACCAGATGCGTTGGTCACTAAGCTCCTAACAAGGGACACCACGAGTCAAAAAACAAAACACTATGCCTAGATCGGTAAACGCGGTTGCGTCAAGAGCAAGAAGAAAAAAGGTTTTAAAAGCCACAAGAGGTTACTTCGGAAGAGGTAAGAACGTGTGGACTGTAGCCAAAAACAAGTATGAGAAAGGTCTTCAGTATGCGTACAGGGACCGTAAAGCGAAGAAAAGAGAGTTCAGAGCTTTGTGGATTCAGCGTATCAATGCAGGGGCAAGAGCCTATGGAGTTTCCTATTCTCAGTTGATGGGATTGTTAAAGAAAGCAGAAATCGAATTGAACAGAAAGGTTTTGGCTGACTTGGCAATGAATCATCCTGAAGCATTCAAAGCTGTAGTTGAACGAGTAAAATAAGGTTGGCACTACCTTAGGTTACAGAAAGCCTCCCAAACGGGAGGCTTTTTTTGTTTTATAGATCTGCTAATTTTTAAAAAGGGTAAAGATTTTCGGTTTTAGAATAATTTAAAAATCCCATACATTGAAATAGATGCAATAGAAGCCACGCTGAGCCAAAACAGTATTTCAGAAACAGGACCAGATGCGATTTTTAAAAATTTGTTATGTGATCTGAAGTTAATTGCAGCGAAGACCACAATTAAAAGTAAAATAGAGCCGACAGCGCCGCCTGAAAGAATCATGAAAGTTGGCATTTCTATGAATAGATATGCGATTACCCATAGACATGGGAAAAGCCAGGCCAGAATGGCAACCCACTTCTTTCGGTCAGTTAAGCTTTCCGAATTTATCCATCCAAGTTGCCCGAATATGTCAGGAAAGAGTCTTGACCAATACGCTAAAGTAGCAAATACGCTAGAGTACAATACGAAAAAAGCTCCTGCCAAATAGGCCAAACGGGCTTCACTGCCTAAAGATTGTGTGTAGATTAATGCCAAAGAATTAATTAACTCATTCCCCTCCGGGATTTCCTTCTGACCATGAAGAATGGATGCTCCCAAAAGATAAAATGCAGCGGTGACAAGGGTATAAATAACCATGGCAACGACAGCATCAAGTTGCATGATTTTTATCCATCCATTTGCCCTCAATTGCCATTCTTCGGATCCATCGTTTACGCCTGTATAAGTAGCATATCCTTTTTCCAAGCACCAATAGGTATAAGCGATGATTTCATCACTGGCAACTCCTGTGATGCCAAATGCCCCAATTGCAATGAAAACAAGGTCAGATGGGAGTTCAAATCTCAATCCAGTCAGTACATCGAAAAAAGTAAACGCAAAAGGAGTAAAAGAAATAGCTAATACTGACGCAAGTGTAAAAAGAGTAAATCCTGCTACCATCAAAATTGAAGTTTTCTCAATGATGGAATAATAATTCTTATAGATTAAAAAGCTTAGAAAGATTCCTAAAATCGGTGCCCAGATGAGTATTGGGATTTGTGGAAATATCATGCCGATAGCTATAGCTGAACCACCGAGCATACCGCCTACTTGTAAAATCTTTAAAAGGGTAAGCATAAACGTTGCCCAAATGGCCCAATTTCCTTTTTTGAAAGTAGGACCAGGGAGTTTTGAGAAAGAAAACATTAAAGTCTTTCCGGTAATGATTGCGTTTTTACCGAATTCAAGTTGTATGGCAACTTTCACAAAGCAACTGACTAGAACAACCCAAAAGGTGATAAATCCACCTTTTGCTCCCAGAATAGTAGTGGCAATTAACTCTCCAGACCCCACGATAGAGGCTGAAAGAATAAAACCAGGACCTAAAAATCTAAGTTTGGAAAAAAACGACTGAGGCGGTTCTTTTTGCACCAAATGTTTAATAGTAATATCCGAAAATAATATTCATTTCATCCTCACTGGTTAATCCGAAATTCACCGTTTTATTAGTGGTATTATTATAGGTCACCACACTGGTCAATCCTTCTCCTGCTTTCAGCTGAATGGGTTTGGCAAGGTTGATGACTACGGGGTGCTCCCAATCTGTATTTTCATAAACGACCTCTCCATTTCTTGTTCCACCCAGAATTTTAATTTGAAATTTTTCGCCCAACTTATGAAAATGCGAGGTAAGTGTAATTACGGTTACTTCTTTGTCAAATGTAAAATTGGTTGTAATCGTTTTACGTGAAGTAGCAGGAATAGAAAAATTATAGTTGGCAAAGTTTATAGACTGCGCCTCTTTTACAACATTTGCCTGAGAAACGGTATACATATTGATATAGTTCTCGCCTATTAAATTGGTGTTCTGTATATTAAAATAATGTGCATTCAGGTCAAGCGCTGTAGCCGGGGGAACTTTCAGAGCAACACCTTCAGGAAATGTATAGGTTGTGTTTACATCTGTACCTCCACCCAAAAATATATGGTTCTGCATTTGTGCAAATGTGGTTATGTTGATAGTTGCGTCTGCATTATACAAATCCCTCAATGTATTTACGGGTGGTAACAAAGTAGTACTTTTGAACCCATATAAAACAAAATGGTGACTGTTTGGCCGTCCTTGCATGGTAATTTTATTTACATATACCGTGGAAGTATTGGGGGAGGTTCTGTTTACAAACACTTCACGTTCTGTTTTGGCTCTTACTGTGAACGCGTTGATTGCTAATTGAAATCCCTCTGTAGTGGCAGGTGCCGTCATTGGTACAAAAGCCTGACTGCATACTGTATTACTGGTCAGTATGTTTTCATCAACAACACTTCCTTTTTTAGGTGCACCTTTGATTATCCATTGTTTGATAAATTCTATTTGTCCCGATGTCAGATTTGTCCCCCCCAATGGCATCGTTGCACCATATTTAGCCGGTGTTTGACAATCAATTTTCTGAAATAACAAACTCATCATATAATCACCCGGCTTTACCCTTACTAGGCCAGCTGTTTTTGCTGCCGGATTTTTTGAAATGATATTAATTAAATTCTCGTACGCGTTAGTTGAGTTTAACAGTAGGTTATGCTGAGCGTAGTTAGCATCGCTGGTAGATCCATGACACCCACTTGTTGCACAAGACAGTGTGAGAATATCGTCCTGAATAATTGCCCAGGTATCTTTTGCAAGAGCACCTCCATCAATTGCCTCGTCAGATTTTTTTGTACAGGATTCCATGCTAAAAGAAGCAATTAGTAGTACCATTAAAATTGTTGCTGTCACAAAATGTTTCATTCGGCGGTATTTTAAAATATTTCAAAATATAGTAAAATCATATGATTTTAGATTCTAAAACTTATTTTTTCTCTTCCATTTGTTAAATCGACCTTTTTGTATTTTTACTTAAGGTTTAAAATTTTTCTTCTTCGTGGCACTGATAGACATAGAAAAAGCCATCAGAAATGATGGCTTTTCCAGTGTGGCTCACCCTATTGACAAAAGCTGCAGTTGATAGTAAGCTGTTTTGCCAGCTTATAACCAGTCCGAATTTTGGGGGTACTTACATTTTTAATTAGTTATGTTTATACAAAACCAAAATCAACCGATTTCAGTCAAATTCAGGGGGTGTTTTCCTCACGCAAAGTGTATATTCTATAATTTTTTAAAAATCGAGTTAGTAGATGACAAATTAATTTTTGAGATATTTATTGAACCAGAATAGGGTTTCTTCAATACCTTTTGCTGCTTGTTCAAGTGTGGGTGTGTGAGTTGTTTTTTCAAACTCAATAAACTTAGATGTTATGCCAGCTCTCTCTAGTGCTTTGTGCATTAATTTTCCCTGAACAAGTGGTACAATTTCATCTGTATTGCCATGCATTATAAGAGTAGGGGGATCGTCTTTTGTAGCATAGTGAACAGGCGAATATTTTTTGTATTGTTCCTCATTTAATCTTAATACTGGTCGATTTTCAATTTCTTTAGGATT
>CAMDEU010000077.1 GCA_945897085.1 Spirosoma fluviale
ACTCAGCCCGTCCAATTTCATGCAAATGGGCATGCACTGGCCCGATTCCCGGATAGTCCAAGCCAGCAGAGATGGAATGCGGCTCAATCACTTGCCCATCTTCGGTTTGCATCAACAAGGTTTTTGATCCATGTAAAATCCCAGGAGTACCCAATACGGAGGTGGCAGCAGACTTACCGGAATGAATCCCATGCCCCGCAGCCTCCACAGCAATAAGTCTCACCTTAGGTTCATTGTAATAGTGGTAAAATGCTCCGGCTGCATTGGATCCTCCTCCAACACAGGCAATCACGAGGTCAGGATTTTCCCTGCCTTCTTTTGCCTTCAGCTGCCATTTGATCTCTTCCGATATGACGGACTGAAATCGTGCCACCATCTCCGGATAGGGATGAGGGCCCACCACCGAACCGATAATGTAATGCGTGCCCACTGGATCCGCGATCCAGGCACGCATGGCCTCATTTGTGGCGTCTTTTAGCGTTTTCGAACCAGACACTGCAGGTACTATTTTGGCGCCGAGAATACGCATCCGCTCCACATTGGGGCGCTGTCGCTTGATATCCAACTCACCCATGTAGATTGTACAATCCATGCCCATCAACGCACAGACAGTAGCTGTAGCCACTCCGTGCTGTCCCGCTCCAGTCTCAGCGATGATGCGCTTTTTACCCAGCTTCTTAGCTAGGATAATCTGCCCTACGGTATTGTTGACCTTGTGTGCTCCAGTATGGCATAAGTCCTCCCGCTTGAGGTAAATCTTGGCTCCAAATGTTTCTGAAAGTCTAGCTGCAAGATAGAGTGGCGTAGGTCTTCCCACAAAGTCCTTGAGCAAACTTTGAAACTCTTCTTGATAGGTCGGGCTTGCCACAATTGCTTCCCAGTTTTCTCGGAGCTCCTCCACATTGGGATAGAGCATCTCTGGAATGTAGGCGCCACCAAAATTTCCATAAAATCCTTTTTCGTCAACTTGTATCATCATATCGCTAGTTATCGTCTCCAACTGGTAGACATTATCTGTTCAACTTTTGTTTAAACTCCTTCAAATCAGGAATATTCTTTAGTCCTGGGGCAATTTCAAAACCAGAGTTGACATCCACGCCCAGCAGCTGGGGAATATCCACACTTAACTCTAAAATTTCAGCTGCATGCTCCAATCTCAATCCTCCACTCAAGAAAAATCCTTTTTCAAAAGGATATCCTTTCAGAAGTTTCCAATCAAAGGTTTTTCCAGACCCTCCCTTGCCCGCAGTAGCCGTATCAAATAGAAAACGATCTACATGGGGAATAAATTCTTCCATCACCTTCCAATCCAAATTCTCCCCAACGCCAAAAACCTTCCAAATTTCTAGTTCGGTATCTTCCTTCAGTTGCTTTACCTCCTCCACAGATTCTCCTCCATGCAGCTGAAGCGCCGATAGGCCAAACAAGGTTGTTTTTCGACGTATTTCCGACTGGTCCTCCCCTACGAAAACTCCCACTTTTTTTAAAGGCAAATCAATCAACCAATCGGCGCTTTCAAAAGGCACTAGTCGAGGGGATTTGGAATAGAAAATCAACCCCATCCAATCTGGATTGACTTCTTGGACCAATTGATGACAATTGTCCCGTTCCCGCATGCCGCAAACTTTAATTTCCATACCCTACTTTTCCAATTTGGTTATCCCCCATCATGCGTCTAAACTCCTGGATGAAGTCTGCAGCTGCCTGCTCTGGACTGGAGGTTTTCATAAAGTTTTCTCCAATCAAGAAGCCATCGAAGCCTGCCTTTCGGAAAGCTACTAGCGTAGCAGGATCGGAAATCCCACTTTCAGAAATTTTTACCACTTGGTTTGGAATACGGTCTACCAGGGCTAAAGAAGTGTCCAAAGACACTTCAAAAGTTTTTAAATTTCGATTGTTCACGCCCACCACATCTAGGAAGTCACAAAACGATTGTTCCAACTCCTCCAAGTTGTGTACTTCCAACAGCACCTCTAAGCCAAGACTTTGTGCAAAGATGGCCAATGACTTTACTTTTTGGGGGCTAAGAGCAGCGGCAATCAGTAAAATACAATCGGCACCCATGGATTTGGCTTCAACAATCTGGTACTCATCTACCACAAATTCCTTTCTCAAGATCGGGATAGCCACCTGTTTTCTCGCTAATTCTAAGTCTTCCGTACAACCTCCGAAGTAGTTCTGGTCTGTCAACACTGATAGCGCTGATGCGCCTGCCTGCTCGTACCCTTTGCTCACCACCTCCACCGAGGATGTTCCGTTAATCAGTCCCTTGGAGGGAGATTTTCGTTTAAATTCGGTGATGATCCCAGACTTGGAAGGATCAAGTAGAAAAGACTTTAAGGACAAGGGGGTTCTCGAAAAAGCGGCGCTTTTTTCCAAGACAGCTACAGGACGCTGCTGCTTTCGAGCTTCCACTTCCAAGTACTTATCGGCAATGATTTTTTCTAGCGTATTCATCGGAGCAACTTAGTTAAAGGACACGGAAGTTTGAGGCTGGATCAATCCTGTAAAGACGCGAAGTGCTTTGCCGCTTAGAAGCGTCTCATTGGCAAGGGCGATTGCCTCCTCGAAACCAAGACCTTCACGAGCGGTAACTAAAGCAGCAGCGGCATTCGCTACCACCACTTGGTTTTGTGCGGAGGTACCTTTGCCTCGAAGCACATCTTCAAAGATTCGTGCAGATTCAGCTATGGAAGTTCCTCCCAGAATACTTTCTGGAGATAGTTGCCTAAGCCCTAGGGCTTCAGGATGGTAGAGTTTCTCACCGGTATTGGTGATCATCTTGAAGGGTCCAGTGAGGGAAATCTCATCATAGCCATCTAGGGAGTGGAGGATGGCAAAGCGTCCCTCCGTTTCTTGGTACAAATACCCATAGAGGCGAGCCAATTCCAAGCTAAATACCCCTACCAGTTGCTTTCGGGGAAAACTGGGATTCACCATAGGTCCAAGCATGTTGAAAAAAGTCTTCACCCCAAGTTCCTTTCGGACGGGAGCCACACTTTTCATAGCTGGATGAAAAAGTGGAGCATGCAAGAAACAGAGGCCTACCTGATCCAAATTGCGCCGCAGCTGATCTGGATCAGCGCTAAATTCATATCCAAAATGTGCAAGTAAGTTAGAGGAGCCACAAATTGAGGATACACCCGTATTGCCGTGTTTGGCGACAGCCTGTCCAGCTCCCGCTACAATAAAGGAGGAGAGGGTGGAAATATTGAAGGTATCTTTGCCATCTCCGCCTGTTCCACAAAGGTCCATGGCATCGTATTCGGAGAGGTCTACCGGTACGCAGAGCTCAAGCATCGCTTCCCGGAAACCACGGAGTTCCTCCACCGTGATGCTGCGCATTAGGTACACCGTCATAAATGCGGCCACCTGACTGCTAGGATAGGATCCTGTAGCCAAGTTTTTCAACACCTCTTTCGCCTGCTGCTGCGAGAGGGTTTTGTGTTCAATCAACTGATTTAAAATGTCTTTCATCGTATGGTACTAAGTTGAGATCGGTTTAGGAATGAAGCCAGTTTTGAATCAGCTTGGCCCCATGTTCGGTGAGGATACTTTCCGGATGAAATTGAAGCCCTCGGAGGTCAAATTGTCGGTGACGAATCGCCATAATTTGTTGGTCTGACGTTCTGCCAATGACTTCCAATTCATTGGGAAGATGAGATTCGTCAACCACCCAAGAATGGTATCTTCCCACGGCAAACTGGGAGGGTAGCCCTTCAAATAGTCGGTCAGGCACTACGGTGAGCGTGGAAGCAACTCCATGCTGCACCTCGGCCAAGTTGTGTAGCTTTCCGCCAAAGGCTTCTGCAATGGCTTGGTGTCCCAAACAAATTCCAAGAATGGATTTGGTAGCTCCGTACTGCTTCAGTACTGCAGGCATCAGGCCTGCCTCCGAAGGAATGCCTGGTCCTGGGGAGAGTAATATTTTTTCGTAACGATCCACCTCGCTTAAGGCAAAAGCATCATTTCGACGGATATCTAATTGCTCCCCATAGCCCAATTGACGGATCAGGTAGACCAGGTTATAGGTGAAGGAATCGTAATTATCTAGTACTAAAATTTTCATGAATCCTTTACTTAAATCTGTTCTGCGGTTTTCAATGCCACCCGTAACGCTTCCAGTTTGTTGGCCACTTCTTGCAATTCAGAGTGGATATCACTTTTGGCGACTACGCCAGCACCTGCTTGAAACCGAAGCTGATTGTTCTCAGAAACAAAAGAACGGATGACAATGGCATGGTTGAAATCCCCATTGAATCCCAGGTAGCCGATTGCTCCACCATAAAATTGACGGCTCACTGTTTCCAATTCATCGATCAGTTGCATCGCTCGGTACTTTGGCGCGCCAGAGAGAGTTCCTGCCGGAAAAGTGTCGGCCACCAGCTGTAGGGGATTGACTCCTTCGGCCAGCTGCCCAGTCACTTTGGAGACTAGGTGAATCACGTGGGAGAAGTACTGAATCTCTTTGAAGACCTCCACCTGCACCAGATCTGAGGTTCGGGAGAGGTCATTTCGTGCCAAATCCACCAGCATCACGTGCTCTGCATTTTCCTTGGGGTCGTCGAAGAGTTTTCTTGCCAGGTCAGCATCCTCTGCATCATTGCCTGTGCGGCGGAAGGTTCCTGCGATCGGAAATAGGGTTGCTTTTCGGTTTTTAACCACGATTTGAGCTTCGGGGGAACTCCCAAATACCTTGAAGGAACCGTAGTCGAAGTAGAATAGGTAAGGAGAGGGATTGACCGAGCGAAGGGCGCGGTAGACGTTAAACTCGTCTCCTTTGAAAGCCGTGGTAAAGCGCCTGGAGAGTACCAACTGGAATACGTCCCCGCGGAGGCAATGCTGCCTTGCTTGGCCGAGCATTTCCAAAAACTCCGCATCGCTGTAATTGGACTCCTCCTCTCCTACTTTTTTGAAGGAGTAGGCAGGGATGTTCTTGTTGTTGAGCAAGGTCTCGATTTCTGAGAGGTATTCTACAGACTTGATGCCGTCAATCAGGTGTTCGAAGAGGTGAAGTTCGTTTTTGTAGTGGTCCACCACGATGATGTTTTGGTACATGGCATAGTACATCATCGGTACCTCATCCGAAGCGGAGGCTTTCAATTTGATGTCCTCAAACCAGCCTACCGTATCGTATTGGGTATAGCCAAAAAGTCCATTCGTGCTAAATTTAAAAGAGTCAGGGGGAGATTGAAAGGAATTTCCGAATCGTTGCAGGCAAGTCATTAGGGGCTGCTCCGGGCTTACCTCGTAGCGCTGTTCTGTACCATCGGGCAATTTCTCTAGGACCCTCCCTCCATGAAAAGAGAAAGATGCTACCGGGTTAAAGCAAATGTAGGAGTAGCTGTTGTCTTGGCCTCGGTAGTCGGAGGATTCAAGTAGAATAGGATTCGCAAAGCGATCACGAATCTGTAGGTAAATGCTCACCGGGGTGATCGTGTCTGCGAGCCGCTTGCGGTACTGTGTATGGATGCTAAAGGTAGTCATAGGATAGAAATGGGCATAAAAAAAGGCTTACTGGGGGAAACCAGTAAGCCTTTTGTGGTATGTATTGCGCAATTAGTTGGCAATGGCTTTCTGAGCTCTCCCGAGGAAAGAGTTGTGATGCCACCAACCATACATGTTTGCGTTTGTTGTCATAAGAAGATGCAAATTTAGAAAGGCTTTGGAATAAGCAATGCGTCCCTTCGTTTTTTTTAACTTATTTTTGAGCATACCTAATCTTGACACCGTGGCAAATGTAATTTCGCAGTACTTCAAACGAATTTTTGACGATTATCAAGTGTTAGTGATGATCAACCCGCAGGATTTTTCTGGGGTAGAACTGATCGTACATCCCGATGGGAAAATCGAAAAAACAGGGATCGAAGGTGACGAAGAGATTTTTGAGGACCTCAAAGCCGATGAGTTCAAGCCCTGCAGTGCACTGGAGTTTCAGCTCCTACTTGCAAAAGCCTAAGTCCTCTCCCGTTCACTCACGCTACCCAATCGCTGGAAGGACTCATTTCTAGTTTTGAGAAGCCGCGTTGCCGCTTGCCCTACTTTTGCGACAATCTTCTTCATTTTTTTACAGCATCCTTTTTTTATTATTTTTTTTTGTTTATATTATAAACATTAAAATGTTAAAAATATTAACATTTTAATTTCCTGATCCCACCTGCTCTTCAGGAAAGGGATAACTCCTATAGTTCCATTTTACTTATTCCGCTTCATCCCTAGGACAGTCTTCGGGAAAGAATCTTGCCGACCCCATGTTTCTCAATTGCCATACTCACTTCAGTTTCAAATACGGGACCCTATCCGTGGACAAGCTCGTTGCCGAGGCAAAAAACAAAAAGCTGGATGCCTTAGCCCTCACAGACATCAACAGCAGTGCAGCTGTATTTCCTTTTATCCGTGCGGCTCAAAAAGCAGGTATTCATCCAGTGATCGGGATTGATTTCAGAAACGGCATTTTGCAGCAATACATTGGCCTCGCACGAAATCAGGAGGGTATGTACGAACTCAATAAGCACCTTTCGGAGCACCTGATCCAGCAGCGTCCATTTGCAGACAAAGCACCTCCTTTTGAAAATAGCTTTGTGGTCTATCCTTTTCCGAGGGAGTACTTTCCCTTGGCCGAGCATGAGTATGTCGGTATCCATCCCAGCCAGCTCAACAAGCTGCGGTCCTCCCCTTGGTACCGCAAAAGAGAGAAATTGGTGCTCCTGCAGCCGGTCAGCTTCTCCTCCAAATTGGAGTTTAACGCGCATCGGCTCCTGCGAAGCATGGATCTGAATACGCTGCTCAGCAAGCTGCCTACGCAGGAGCAGGCAGATCCCTCGGACCAACTCTACGGCTATGCAGAGCTAATTGCCCGTTGCGAAAACCACAGCTACCTGCTCCTCAATGCCCAGAAACTTCTGGAGCAGTGCCAGTTTTCCTTCTACTTTCAGGCGATCAAAAACAAGCGAGACCTACTCGGCAATGGAGGGGAGGACTTTGAATTTCTCCGCCAGGAAACACTCCGAGGAGCCGAGGAGCGCTACCCACAGCTCTCCGAAGCCGTCAGCAAGCGCATTGAAAAGGAGCTGGAGCTGATCCAACAAAAGAGTTTTGTGTCCTATTTTCTGATCAACTACGACATCATCCGCTTTGCCCATAGCCGAAATTTTTACCATGTGGGCCGAGGCTCCGGGGCCAACTCGGTGGTGGCCTACTGCTTGGGGATCACCGATGTGGATCCTATGGAGCTGGATCTCTACTTTGAGCGCTTCATCAACCTCTACCGTGAAAATCCACCTGACTTCGACATTGACTTTAGCTGGACCGACCGCGATGAGGTGTTTGACTACCTCTTTAAAAAATACAATGTGGGTCAAGAGGCCTATGTAGCGTTACTCGGTTCGTACAGTACCTTTCAGTACAATTCCGTGATTCGCGAACTAGGTAAAGTCTTTGGCTTACCCAAGGCAGAGATCGAGTCCCTGCTGCAGCAGGCAAACAAGGAAGGCTACAGGCCCGATGGCTTGAGTAAGCTAATCCTTCGCTATGCCCAGGTACTGCATGACATGCCATCTCACCTGACGATTCATGCCTGTGGACTGCTGCTGTCGCACAAGTCGATGCATTACTACACCGCTACCAGTTTGCCCCCCAAGGGCTTTCCGGTGGCGCATATCGACATGCACGTGGCCGAAGACATTGGCTTACACAAGTTTGACCTCCTGAGTCAGCGGGGCTTAGGCCATATCAAGTCCAGCTTGGAGTTGATTCAGCGCAATCAGGGGATTACCGTAAATATCCGAGAAGTTAAAAAGTTTAAGGAAGATCTAAAGATCAAGGAACTCCTCCGCAGTGGGCATACCATTGGCGCCTTTTATGTGGAATCCCCTGCCATGCGCATGCTGCTGGCTAAGCTGCAGGCCGACACCTACTTGGAGCTCGTGGCGGCTAGCTCCATCATCCGTCCTGGGGTGGCTCGATCGGGCATGATGCGGGAGTACATCTTGCGGCATCGGGACCCGGAGCGCAGGAAGCAAGCCCATCCCGTGCTGGCGGAGATCATGCCCGAAACCTACGGTATTATGGTCTATCAGGAGGATGTGATCAAGGTAGCACACCATTTTGCGGGGCTGAGCCTGGCAGAGGCCGATGTGCTGCGCAGGGGCATGAGTGGCAAATCCCGCTCCAAGGATGAGTTTGAGCGGGTGAAGGCTGCCTACTTTGACAACTGCAAGCGACTGGGGAGGCAGGATGCCGAGGCGGCTGCGATATGGATGCAGATTGAGAGCTTTGCTGGCTACTCCTTTGCCAAGGGGCACTCCGCTTCCTTTGCGGTGGAGAGCTACCAGAGTTTGTACCTGAAGGCCTACTTCCCCTTGGAGTTTATGGTGGGGGTAATCAACAATTTTGGAGGGTTTTACTCCACCGAATTTTACGTACACGAGTTGCGGATGCAGGGAGCCATCGTAGAAGGCCCTCATCTCAACGAGAGTGATTACCTGACCAAAATCACTGGAAAGACTGTTTGCCTGGGCTGGATCCACCTGAAGCACCTTGAAAAAAGAACCGTGGAGAAGCTCTTGCAGGAGCGGCATGCTCAGGGTCCTTTTCTGGGGCTGGAAGACTTTGTGCGACGGGTAGCCTGTGGATTGGAGCAGCTCCTGATTTTGATTCGAATTCAGGCGTTTCGGTTTACAGGCAAACCCAAGCAGCAGCTCCTCTGGGAGGCCCACTTTCTCCACCATAAGCAGGTGGGGACACGGCCTACACAGGAGTTGTTTGCAGCGGTGGGAGGAGGAAGTTGGGGGGAAAGCTTGCCTCCTCAGGTGCCGGTATTGGAGGAGCTCGATGTGCGTCAGGACATCTTGGATCAGATCGATGTGTTGGAATTCCCACTGGAATCCCCCTTCCACTTGCTACAAGATCAAGGCATCCAAGGAGTGAAGGCGAAGGAGCTACCGCAGCAGCTAGGTAAAATCGTACAGGTAATTGGCTACCTAGTTACCGTCAAGTATACCCGAACAATCAAGGGGGAGGTGATGAACTT
>CAMDEU010000078.1 GCA_945897085.1 Spirosoma fluviale
AAAACCCGATACAGGAGGTAAATCCCCAAAACATTGGGGGTGTAGTGTGTCTGGTAGCTGGCTGCATTTTCGAGCATAAAGCTGAGGCTGTTGTAGCGCCCCTGCTCACCTTTACGAGCTACCTTTTCTTTGGCCTTGCCCGAAAGCAAGAGAATTCCTAGTCCTGCAGGCAAGCCAAAGCATTTCTGAACAGATGCATACCATACGTCTGCCAACGAAAAATCAAACACAATCCCTCCCATGGAGGAGGTAGTATCCACGGCAATCATCTTGTCTGGATAGCGCACTGCCAGTTCCCTGAGCACGGACATGGGCACCTGCGAGGCGTTGGCTGTTTCGTTTTGTGTGACTGCAATCAGATCTACCCCAGGCCCCACTTGCAATTGATCCACTGGAATGGATTCATTGGCAGAAAGCTTGTGTCCTTGGGTAGAAGGAAGAATATGCTGGGCATATTCAAACCATTTTTCACCAAAAGAACCCGAATACAAGTGATAGCTGGACTGCTCTACGAGGGACTGTGAAATAATCTCCCAGCTTTCTGTGGCCGATGAGGTAAATAGTAAAGTGAAGTCTGCAGGCAGCTGCAACTTCTCTCGAAAAAGCTGTTCGGTATCCCGGTACAAATCCATAAACACCGAACTGCGGTGATTGGCACTCAATATTCCTTGGGCATAAGCGTCCTGCAGGTACTGGGGCAGCGCATCGAATACTTTGGAAGGTCCTGGGGCGAAAGTGATCATCTGGAAGGGTTGCTAAGAAAAAACTGGACAGCCAAGGCATAGCCGGTTAGACCTAGTCCGGCAATCATGCCCACACAGGATTTGGAAAGAATGCTTTTGTGGCGAAATTCTTCACGCTTGTACAAATTGGAGATGTGCACCTCCACCGTAGGGGTGGTAACTGCGGCCACCGCATCCGAGAGAGCAACAGAGGTGTGCGTATAGCCCCCGGCGTTCAAAATAATGCCCTCCACGGAAAAGCCTACCTCCTGAATTTTGTTGATGAGCTCCCCTTCTACATTACTTTGGAAGTAGGAAAGCTGGACCTCAGGAAACTGCGCCTGGAGTTTGATGAAATAGCTTTCAAAGGATTCACTCCCGTATACTTCTGGCTCTCGCTTGCCAAGCAAGTTGAGATTAGGGCCATTGATCACCTGGATTTTCATGATTGCATCAACTAAATGAATGGTAAAGGTATCGACTCCTTTCAAGCTTGCCAAGGCTTAGTTAAGGACTTTTCTGCTTTCGCTCCTTGACACGAAATAGGTAGGCTAGCGTAAATTCAAGATTGGTAGAACTCATGTCGAAAATTCGATCCTGAGATTCAGGGTTGGTAAAGTCATAGGCAAATCGCGCCTCAGCAGACAGGGTAGACTTTCCAAAAAGTTTGGAAATTCCTGCTCCCCCAGTCAATCCATACATTCTTTTGTTGGGTGTATCTGAAGGCTGTCCAAAGGTGGGCAGCTCCTTGGGGGTAGCACCTGAATACTCCCGAGTAAGGTCCTCAACCTGTCTTAGCACCCCAAAGTGTGGGCCAAACTTAATTTGAAATCGCCCGGACCGCCCTGCGAAAATACTCGCCAGAACTGGGAATTTGAGGTAGGTAAACTCGGTTTGATTGACCTTCCCTGCATCGTTGACTTGGGCGAAGCCGAGGGTAATCTGCTGGATATTGAGCTCTACCCCTGCATTTTTGGAGTCAAAATATTCGACTACCACGGCGAAGGTTGGTGCAGCAACTCCCTCCACTTTTTTGACCCGGGTACCTGCTGTCGCCTGATAGCTGTAGGAGCTGCTACTCAACCCTCCTCGAATGCCGATGCTCAACTGCGCGAAAGCAATTCCTGGCAAGAGAAATAGGATGAGAGCAAAGCACTTTTTATACATACCTGAACCTACGGAATTTTTCGATTTCAACTATTTTTTATTCAACCTAAAAGTTCCCTGAATTGGATCCCCAGCTACAGTTAATCCACGCACCTCCACAATCACGGCGCCCCCTAGGTCGTTGGAGAAAAAGGAAAGAACCAACTCTCCCTTTTCATTAGTCACCAAATACGGATTCCAATACAAGGTTTGCCGATCGTCCTTTTCAGACTGTGTACTGTCGGGGCCATAGCTACGGGGGATAAAGTCACTTGGAACTTGGAAACCCTCTAGCGTATAGGTTACAATTCCCTTTCCTTCCAGGGGATTCTGATCCTCGTCCATCTCATCTTTCAGGTATATGGCAATGACGCCATTTCGCCCCTGGTCTCCTAGCATCGGAACCATCCGAGTAACTACCTCCACCCGATCAATATCGAAGGCGTTGATCGTTCGAATGTTGTCCGCTGCAGTGGACATCCCACCCCTTACAAGCACCACCCCATCCACCATGACAACCGGTTCCATCGACCCCAAAGCTGAAACCGCGCCACCTCGAAGGCGGATAGTTTGTTGCCCCGTGCCTCCCACAAGCGTAACTTGAGCCCCTGGGATATTGCCCACCAAACTGTTGACTAAATCCGTGGAACTGCCTGTTTTAGTAAGCCTTTCTCCTTCGATAATAAAATCAGGATTGCCATAGATGGCTTTTTTTTCCACTTTTTCCTTCTTCGCTTCTTGGTTGGCTACTTCAGGTTCCCGGATTTTTGCTGGCGTAGCCAGCGTAGTGACTTTGGGGAAATAAGGCACTTGAGGCAAGACCACAGGGGCCTTGAGTGGCTCTTGAAGTTGGATATTCAGTGGCCGGCCTTTTTTGTCAGCAGCCACAAAGCCCAGCCGAAGCGGTCCATAAAATTCCATTTCCTGCATCTCAAAATCTCCTTCGGTATTGGAATTTAGAGTGATCAAGCCCTGGAAGTCATTCACAAAGGCCGTTATTTCGGCGGCCTGGCCCTTATCTTTTTGATCCGTTACCTTCCCATTCACAGAAATTCGGGTTTCAATCGGATACGAAAATCGTTCCGTCCCCAATGTTTCTGGAATTTCACTAAGCTTCAGGCTTGCTCCAATATCAGTTTCTCTCCGAATAGGCACGAGCTGCTCTGCATCCCATATACTTACCGAAAGGGTGGCTGCTGCGGGCCGCCCTTTTTCGTCTGTAAGCTGCAGTCGCAGGCTTACCTCTTCTCGGGGGCCAAAATTTGCCTTATCCGACTGCATTTGAACCCCTCGGTTGGTCCACTGTTCATCGATCTCCGATGCCACAATTCGTTTGTAAGGATTTAACACGGGAAGGGCTTGCATAAAATACTGGTTGGGACCATAATTTCGCATCCAGTTGGTGTAGGCCCTCAAGTAGTATTGTTCACCATCTAGTGAGTCAGGCAGTAGGAGATCCCCAATCACGATGCCATCGCGAATTGGGTATTTCTTAGCAAGGAGAATATCGCGTTCATTGGAAATCAATTCCACATGGAGAACCTCACTCAGCCCATCCCTCAGGTAGGGATTGCCGTAGGCAAAATATCCCTTAAAGAAGAGGGAGTCTCCTGCGTAGTAGTAGGGCTTGTCAGTGTGGAGGTACACCTTCTCTTGGTAGTTTTTGGCTGTTTTGGCCAAATCCTGCAGCAGCAGTGCTTTCACCGCATCGTAGTCTAGGGGCAATAGGTTGGAGATCCGCTTGCGGTCCATGTCTCCAGAGAAAACCAGATCCTCGGGGTTGAGCACCGTTCCATTTTCCCGTACGCGCACCTGTCCATTTTTTACTTCTATCCAGGAGATGGGGTATGGAGCATCTCGGTAGGTATTAGCTTGGGCAAAGCCTTTCTGGTAGTGAATTTCAATGCGGCCTTTAAGCTGCAGCAGAAACTCACCGGGGGTACTGCCTGGAATGACGAGGGGATCAGCCTTGTAGGGAACCACAGACTTACCCAGTTCATTTGCAAAAATATCCGTACGGATATTCATACTTGCTGAGCCTCCGGCCTTGTCTCCATAGAGGTAAAAGCCCTCCCGTTCGGAATTCCCCTTGAGTATGGATCGAAATAGGTTCATCGGAGAACGTTGGTAGATGTTAGCTCGGTTTTTCTCCCAAAGGGCTTGCTGTGCATCTGAGTCGGGAGGTAGGAGTTCAAACCTTGCTGCACCTACGATTCGGTAGTTGGTAGGCGCATCTAGAAACTCGGTTAGGTTGAAAGTGATTTTATAGCCTAGGTAGCGGTTTTCAATTTCGATCGGCTGCTCTGCACGGGCTAGAAAGGTTCCTTTTTCAGTAGGGGAAGGAAATTCAATCACCCAGGGGTTAAGAATGCTGGTTTGTGTAGCAGCCTCATCTATCCCTAAAAAAAGACTTTGGAATTTGCGGAGGTCACGCTCCCAGTTTTTATCTCGAGAGGCCTTTACTTCTTGTTCGGTGAGTTCCTGTGCCAGCGGAACCATAGAAAGGTTGAGGGTAAAGGTTCCCCCAGGTTTTAGCGTAATCTTGCGTGTTTGGGCGGTGTAGCCCAAAAAAGAAAATCCAATGTCTACTGTCCCAGCTTCAAGCCCCGAGAGGGAATAGTTTCCCTGCATATCGGTTGCAGTGGATACGGTCGTATTGTTGATAAATACCGAACAAAAAGGAAGCAGCTCTCCTGTTTCCGCATCCTTTACCTTTCCGTTAAGCGTAGCGGTCTGTCCCCAGGCAAGCAAAGGGAGGCACAGGAGGAGCAAAAAGAAGTAAAATTGCTTAGTCATAGTAGTGCAGTTTGCTGGTGTACGGAAAAAAGAAGGGGGGCTACTCCTCCCGATCTTTCAACTTTTTATCCTCCACGTTTTTATTGAGGAAGTCATTGATCGCCTCGATGGGAAGGCTGGAGGAGATTTCTCCAAAGGAGTTGATCTCCATCTTGAAGCCCTTCAATTCCTCGTGTACGCGGGGCTGCTCTTCTTTTTTCTTCTTTTTGGTCATCTCAGTCTACGATTGCTAGCGTATCTAACGCAAAACGAATTCTTTTGGCTACCTCTTGCGGACCTAAAATCGCAAAAACTTCCATGAGGTCTGGGCCAGCACCAAGGCCGGTTACCGCGAGACGAACCGCCTGCATGACTTTGCCCAGTTTGATGCCTTGCGCTTCGGCCGTACTTTCCAAAAGCGCTTTGGCGGCAGTGGAATCAAAAGGAGCCGGTATTCCAGACTCGAGGGTCTGAGCATAGGCCTTCAATAGGGTCGCTGCGTCCGCATTCCACTTTTTGGTGGCTACCTCTAGATCAAAGTCGCTAGGGGCCTGGTGAAGAAACTGGCTGTCTCTCCAAAAGTCAGCAGGGAAAGTCACGCGCTCACGGAGCAGTGCCACGATGGCTGCTGCTTTTTCATTACCAATCGCTACTCCTGCAGCGTCCGCATCCTTTTGGAGGTAGCTGACGAGGAGCTCTTGGGAGCTGCCTCGGAGGTAATGCTCGTTGAACCACTTCGCTTTGGCGATGTCAAACTTCGTTCCCGACTTGCCGATGCGTTCGATGGAAAAGGCTTCTACGAGTTCGTCCACCGAGAAAATCTCGCGCTCATCGCCTGGATTCCAGCCTAGGAAAGCAAGGAAGTTGAGTAGCGCTTCTGGGAGGTAGCCATTTTCTCGAAATCCGCTGGACTTATCTCCTGTAAAAGGATCGACCCAATTGAGTGGAAATACGGGAAAGCCCAGCTTATCGCCATCACGCTTGGAGAGCTTGCCATTGCCATCCGGCTTGAGGAGCAGGGGCAGGTGGGCAAACTGGGGCATGGTATCCTCCCATCCGAAAAATCGGTACAACAGTACATGTAGGGGGGCAGAGGGAAGCCATTCTTCGCCGCGGATCACGTGTGTGATGCCCATGAGGTGATCGTCGACAATATTGGCGAGGTGGTAGGTAGGCATGCCGTCCGACTTCATCAGGACCTTGTCATCAAGTGTGCTTGAATGCACCATGACCCAACCACGGATCAGGTCGTGGAGGCGCACCTCCTCTTTGAGGGGCAGTTTGGCACGGATGACGTAGGGATCTCCCGAAGCAAGCCTTTCCTTCACCTCTGCTGCGGAGAGGGTGAGGGAGTTTTTCATTTGACTGCGGGTGATGCTGTTGTATTGAGGCTGGAGCACGCGGGCGGCGGTGAGGCGCTCCCGCATGGCTTCGAGTTCGGCTGAGGTATCGAAGGCATAGTAGGCATGGCCTTTTTCTACGAGGTCCAGGGCATAATTCATGTAGCTTGCCTTCCGTTCCGATTGGCGGTAGGGGGCTGACGCACCTGGTTTCCAGGGGCTTTCGTCGGGAGAGATACCCAACCAGTCTAGGGATTCTTGAATGTATTCTTCGGCGCCGGGTACAAAGCGCGTTTGGTCGGTATCTTCAATGCGGAGGAGAAACTTCCCTCCCATTTTTTTGGCAAACAGGTAGTTGTACAGGGCGGTGCGCAGTCCTCCGATATGGAGTGCACCGGTGGGGGAAGGAGCAAATCGTACGCGAACTTCTCTAGTCATGTTGGTAGTTGGCTTCTAAGCCCACAAAGATAGGAATTTGTTCCTGACCTTTGAGGTCTTCCAGACCTCGAAGGTCTTAATCTAAACCTTTGAGGTCTTTCAGACCTCGAAGGTCTAAATGAAGGTAAATTAGGATTAAACCTTCGCTGTTAAAAAAAACAGCAAAGGTTAAGCGACCTTTGAGTTCTTTCAGACCTCGAAGGTCTACATAAGGGAGATTTAAGTCAAAACCTTCGCTGTTAAAAAAAACAGCAAAGGTTGAGCGACCTTTGCGGTCTTCGAGACCTCGAAGATCTACATAAGGGAGATTTAAGTCAAAACCTTCGCTGTTAAAAAAAACAGCAAAGGTTAAAAAAAAAGGCCCCGTACGGGGCCTTTTTTGTAGGATTAGGCTCAACTTACTGTCTTGCTCTGATTTTTTCCTTGATACGAGCCGCCTTACCTTGACGTCCTCTCAAGTAGAATAGACGAGCTCTTCTTACTTTACCTTCTCTTACCAGGTCAATTTGCTCGATGGATGGGGAGATGATTGGGAAGATACGCTCTACGCCAATTCCATTGGAAATCTTACGCACGGTAAAGGTTTCTCCGTTGGAGTTTGGGTTTTTTCGTTGGATCACAGTTCCTTGGAACTGCTGGATTCTTTCCTTGTTACCTTCTTTGATACGTACGTGTACGTTGATGGTATCACCGGCTTTGAAAGAAGGGAATTTGGCTCTCGCCTCGCTGTATTCCGCTTCTACAATTTTCATTAGATCGCTCATAGCTCTATGTTTTAATGCTTTCGCAGTGCTCCGCCGCAGCGGTATAAATGAATTATTTTTTCTATACTCTTGTCTCGCCTACTCCCAACCTGAATCTTTGAGAAGATCGGGTCTTTTTTCTTGGGTTCGGCGAACCGACTCTTCGAATCTCCACTGGCTTATCTTGGCTTCATGACCCGAGAGCAGTACCTCAGGAATTTCTCTTCCTTCGTACACTGCTGGCCGGGTATACACCGGCGGGGCAAGTAAATTATCTTGGAAGGAATCCGTCAAGGCCGAAGTCTCGTCGTTGAGTACGCCTGGGATCAGTCGAATCAGTGCATCCGCTACTACAGCAGCTGCCAATTCTCCGCCTGAAAGGACGTAATCTCCGATACTGATTTCCTTGGTGATAAAGGCATCCCGAACCCGCTGATCCACTCCTTTGTAATGACCGCAGAGGATCAGGAGGTTTTTCTTTTGGGAAAGGGTGTTGGCCATCTGCTGATCGAAAGTTTCTCCATCGGGGGTCATGTAGATGATTTCATCGTACACGCGTTCCTTCTGAAGGGCTTCAATGCAGCGGGCGATCGGCTCGATCATCAAGACCATTCCTGCGCCCCCACCAAATGCATAATCGTCCACTTGCTTTTGTTTGCCGGTGGCATAGTCTCTGAGGTTGTGAATCCGAACTGTGGCGATTCCTTTTTCTTCCGCTCGTTTGAGGATCGAATGCGAAAAAGGGCCTTCCAATAATCCGGGCACTACCGTGATGAGATCGATATGCATGGGTTAATCTTCCAGATAAATTTCAAGTAAGCCTTCGGGCAACTGGCAGAAAACTTTTTTTGCTGCCTTGTCCACCTGGGTAATGATGCCATCCTGTATAGGGATGAGCACTTCTTTGCCTTGGTAGGTCACTCCGAGGAGGTCCTGTGTTTCCAGATCGTAGACGACCTGCACAGGTCCGATGGGTCCCATCGTCAAATCGATGACGTCAAAACCTATCAGTTCGTGGAAGTAATACTGATCTTCATCTAGTTGGGGAAGCTCGGAGAGTGGAAGGTATACTTCCGATCCTACGAGGTGTTCCACTTCTTCGATTCGATCGAGCTCCTCAAACTTGGCGAGTGCCTTGCCTCCGTGCTGGATCACAAAGTGTTCCAGAAAGAAGGGGACTAGGCGCCCTTTTTGATCGAGGAAGAGGTGCTCTAATCCTTCGTATTCCTCAGGATAATCTACGTCGAGCACCACATTTACTTCACCACGAAGTCCATGAACTTTGGCTATCCGGCCTATCAAAAAGCACTGGTCCTTGTTCATGGGAGGGATATATTATTCTGCGCTACCGTCTACTGCATCAGCAGCAGGGGCATCATCAGCAGCAGGAGCTTCTTCAGCAGCAGCTTCAACTACCGGAGCTTCAGCAGCAGGAGTTTCTTCTACTTCAGCTTCAACTGCAGGAGCTTCTTCAACTTCAGGAGTTTCAACTTCCGGAGCAGTCTCTTCAGCTACTGGAGTTTCTTCAACAATTGCAGCTTCAACTTCCGGAGCGTCAGCGGAGGTAGTATCTTCTACTACAGCTTCAACTGCAGGAGTTTCTTCTACTTCAGGAGTTTCTTCAACTTCAGCAGCGGGAGTTTCAACTTCTTCAACTGCTGGAGCTGCGGCGGCTAGTGCTGCTACTTCTCTTGCTTTGATTGAATCGATACGCGCCTGATTTTTGGCTGTTTCAGCAGCAAGGGCGGACTTACGAGCATCTGCTT
>CAMDEU010000079.1 GCA_945897085.1 Spirosoma fluviale
AACAACCACATTGGAAAGCGTATTATGAAAGGCTATCCGAAACATGGGCAAGGACTTGGGGGAGGTAAATTCCCTGGTGCTTAGATTTTTTACCTGAACCCTCCCAATGACTGCAATTTCCGGACGTGCGCCTTTTTCTTTCAGCAAATTCGCTTTGAAGCCAAGCGATACAGGCGACAACCCATAGGCACCATTTTCTTGGACAAGATCCACCACCGACTGCAGCTCAAAATTTTCACTCAACCCATACTTAAGTAAGGTAGTGGGAAAAAGGTAATTGGATTGACCACCTCGATTTTGGGCTACCAAAATTCCAGTCTCCACCTGAAAAATCTTTTTCCCTACAATAAATACTCCTTCCGTTTGATCAGGTCGATCCGTTTGAATCAATCCTTGTCCAAGGCATTTGCAAAAAAAAAAGAAAACAAAAACAAGGGGGATAAGCTTTTTATTCATTGGTGAAAACTTTTGTTGAAAAGCAAAAGAGGCGGTAAATTGCCTCTTTTGCTAGTAAACTAGTAACAGTGTAATTAAGAAATAGAAGGTTGTTATCTTTTTAACATTTTCAAAAAGTACAACCTATGGATACTCCAAAGAATCTATTTTTAGCAGAATAGCCCTTAGGATTGTTTACAGCTGTAAATACCTCTGAAGAACCGAAAGATCCGATCAATTGAACTTGAAGAAATCCTGCGGAAGTATCTATTTCCGGACCAATCGATACAAACAAAGGGGAATCCGAACGGCTGAATGCCGCGGTCACGTCTTTCACTACATGGAAGCCATCTTCTACGCTCAAGTAGACATCACTAGCTTCAAACATCCGGAGGGGAGAAATCCCTAAAGTTGCTGTTAACCAAGTAGATCCACCTGCGATAGGCTTGGGCGTTTTCAAAATTAGCCCAATTGGGAATTCAACATTATTGGTACGAACCCTATTTCGATAGGTGTTGATCGAAGGGGCTACAAAACCTGTGTCAGGCAAAATGAGGCCATATCCTCTTTGTTGGTAGCCTATGCCAGCAGTGATTCCTAGGAATTCTACTGGGTAATATTCCACCTTTAACGTTCCCCCTAGGGATGGCTTAGTGTACAAATCGGGAGTCGTTCCTTTTACATCAGTCCAAACATTCAAGAAGGAAAATCCCCATCTGAATTTATCGTGTTTCGGTTCTGCCTTTTCAGCTCCTTTTTCTTGGCCATAAGCCAAAGTCACTCCAAAGACAAACGTTAGTATAATTAGTAGTTTTTTCATCGGTTTTCGATTAATGAGTAGCAACAGGTTTTGACTTTGATTTCTTCTCTTTTTTTCTAACGAACATCAGATAGATCACTGGCAAAATCAAAAGGGTAAGCACAGTGGCAGTGACTAGACCTCCGATGACCACTACTGCTAGCGGGCGTTGCGTCTCTGAACCAATACCTGAAGACAGTGCTGCAGGCAAAAGGCCTAGTCCAGCCATCAATGCTGTCATCACTACGGGCCGAACTCTGGTCATTGACCCACTTATTACGGCGTCCAAGGAAGACATCCCCTCCTCAATATTCTTATTGAAAACAGATACTAGAATCACCCCATTTTGAATACACACTCCAAATAGGGCTATAAATCCTACACCCGCAGAAATACTAAAGTTGATATTCGTCATGTAAAGGGCCATAATTCCTCCAATTAAGGCAAAAGGGACATTGAGCAATACAATGCTAGCATCCCTTACCGACCCAAACATGATAAACAAGAGCACGAAGATCAGGAGAACCGATACAGGAACTACATAGGATAAGGTTTTCGTGGCGCGAACTTGGTTTTCGAATTCCCCATTCCAACTTAAAGAATATCCTTTTTCTGTGGGAATTGCTGCAGCAACTTTTTCTTGCGCTTCGGCAATGGTACCTCCTAGGTCACGGTCCCTAACGGAAAACTTGACAGGAACAAATCGCTGGTTATTTTCTCTGTAAACAAAGGCGGTTCCAGTAACTAGACTGATATCTGCAATCTCACTCAATGGAATCTTTATTCCACTGGTGCTAGGAACCAACAGTTTGCCCACATCCTCGATACTATTTCTATATTCTGCAGAATAGCGGACACGGATGTCAAACTTTCGCTCCCCTTCATAGAGAAGTGAAGCCGTTTTACCTCCAATGGCCATTTCGATAATATCCTGAGCCTCTTTACTAGTTACCCCGTAGCGAGACATTTTAGCATGATCTAGTTTAATGCTTAGTTCAGGCTGCCCCAAACTCTTAAACACCCCCAGATCGCGCACCCCATCAATCTTCCCCATGATGTCCTTGATGCTATCGGCTTTCCCCTCGATTTTGGTGAAGTCATCCCCAAAAACTTTGATCGCCATCTCTCCTTTTACACCTGATACCGCTTCTTGAACGTTGTCCGAAATAGGTTGAGAAAACCCAAAAACTACTCCCGGAAAGGCTTGTTCAAGCTCATTCTGCATGGTTGCGATCAGCTCTTCTTTTTTCAATCCGCTTTCCCACTCGTCCTTCGGAAACAGGTCTACGAATAGCTCCATGTTGAAAAACCCTGTAGGATCGGTACCGTCATTGGGTCGCCCGTTCTGGGAAATCACTCCCCTTACTTCGGGATATTTTTTTACAATCAGCCTCATTTTTTCTGACTGCAGGTTAGCATTCGAAAAGGAGATACTTTGAGGCATGGAGGCTCGCACATAAATCGATCCCTCATTCAATTGGGGAAGAAATTCTGTTCCAAGATTAGAGCCTATGATCAAACTGACCAAAAGAAGGGATCCCGAGATCAATAGTGCGGTTTTTTTCTTGCGGATACACCACTCTAATCCTGGTCTGTAGATATTTTCCAAAAAGCTAACCAAAGGATTACTTTTTTCTCGGACATTTTTATTGAGCAATAAATGCCCTAAAACAGGCACGAGTGTCAGCGTGAAAATCAAGGCCCCCAGCAAAGCAAATCCGATGGTATAGGCAAGAGGCGAAAACATCTTACCCTCCACTTTTTGGAAAGCAAAAATTGGAAGCAATGCGGTGATGATGATGAGCTTCGAAAAGAAAATTGGCTTTCCCATCTCGACGGAAATCTGTTTAATCATGCTCATTTTAGAGATCAGATTGAAGCGCTGTACCCCTAGTTTACTCTGTTGGTGGGCAAGGTAGACGAACATCCCCTCTACCATTACCACCGAGCCATCCACGATGATTCCAAAATCGATTGCGCCTATCGAGAGCAGGTTGGCAGACATTCCCTGAAGCTTCAAGCAGATAAAAGCAAAAAGCAGGGAAAGTGGTATAATGATCGAAACGATCAAGGTAGTTCTCCAATCTGCCAAGAAAATCAATAAAATGAAGGTAACCAGCAAGACGCCGACGATGAGGTTTTCCATCACCGTATGGGTAGTCACATTCACCAAGGTAGTTCGATCGTAAAAGGGATCAATTTTGACACCTTCTGGCAAAACGCGTTCGTTTAGCTCCCTGATCTTTTCATTGAGCACCTTCAGTACCTCACTTGGATTTTCTCCCCTTCTCAACAACACAATTCCTTCCACTACATCGGGCTGATCGTCACGACCTACCTTTCCAAGTCGGGGTTTGGATGATTCCATGACCTGAGCCACATTCGAAATGAGGATAGGCGTACCTTCCACAGATTTAATTGGGATTTGTTTGATGTCCTCAATATTCTTCACCAAACCAATACCTCTCACAATAAAGGATTGGGGAGCGATTTCCAACACATCCGCGCCTACGTTGGAATTATTCTCTCGAAGCGCTTTAAATACATCATCTGTTGCCAGATTGTATTGATTTAGTTGAAGGGGGTTAATGATAACCTCAAAGATTTTTACCTCGCCCCCAAAGCTGATGACATCGGCTACACCCGGAACGGATTTAAGCCGTTTGTCGATTACCCAGTCTTGTACTTCCTTAAGTTCTCGGACAGACTTGTTCTCTCCTTTTAGCGTGTAGCGGTAAATTTCACCTGTAGGACCAGAGGGCGGCTGAATTTCTGCCTCCGCATTTTCTGGTAAATCAATATTCTGGAGTTGATTTCCTACAAGCTGCCTCGCAGTGAAATAATCAACATCGTCATCAAAAATCATGGTCACCACTGAAAGACCATAGACCGAAATAGAACGCAAACTTGTTTTATCCGGAACCACATTCATCTCTATTTCCACTGGAATAGTAATGAACTTTTCAACCTCCTCCGCACTTCTTCCAGGCCATTGGGTAATGACCACCACTCGGGTATTGATTACGTCAGGGAATGCCTCAATAGGCGTATTTGCAAAACTGAAATATCCCCAAGCTGCTAGAATAGCAGTAGCTGCAAAAACAGTTACCTTGTTCTTTAAGCAAAAGGATATTAATCCACTTAATAACTTGTTCATGATTACTTGGCGTTATTAAATGCGGTCATTAAAAATAGGGAGTATTCCTTCGCTACCACGTCACCAACAGCAATACCGCTTTCGATTTGCGTGAAGGCCCCAATGGTCTTTCCAACTTTCACTTCTGCTTTCGCAAATTCGTTAGCTCCCACTTTTTTCATCACATAGGTTTTGTTGCTTTCAATAATGACAGACTCCGTCGGGAGGGCCAAGGCTCTCAGTCCAACGGAAGAAACCATCGCCACAGAGGCAAACATCTCAGGCTTCAGCAAGGCATCGGAATTGTCTACTTCGGTACGCACCTTGATGATTCGCGAGTCGTGATCCAACATGGTATTGATTTTAGAAACTGCTCCTTTGTACAACCTATCTGGGTAGGCCAAGGCAGTTACTTCCATGGTATCGCCAACTCGTACCTTGGAAAGATCGCTTTCGTAGATATTGGCCCATACCCAAATGGTCTTCAAATCAGAAATGGTAAATAGGGACGCATTGTTATCGGTACGGATTTGTTGTCCTTCATTTACATTTCTTTCGACGATATACCCGCTCTTTGGGGCATACAATTCAAACACCGCATCCTGCTTGTTTGATGCACCGTACAGCTCCAACTTCTTTCCTTTTTCTTGAAATTCAGCTAATGCGTTTTTGTATTGATTTTCTGCTTCGGTATAATCCTTGGAAGAGGCAATATTGGATTTGAACAACTCTTTGGTTCTTTCAAATCCCTTCTCGGCTACCTCCAGGTTATATTTTGAGATGGAATAGTCCTTTTGAAAAGAAATTACATCTGTACTTAGGATGGTCGACAAGCGCTGGCCAGCTTTTACATAGTCCCCTAAAGAGACGTATACTTTCTCCACACTACCGCTGACGATAGGGAAAATCCGAACCACATTATCCTCATCAAAACTGATTTCACCAACGGTGTTGAACCTGCTGAAATCATTGATGCTGTCTGCCGCAACAGTGGTAATATTCTTCGATGCTTCCTCACTTACCTTGATACTGGTAATTGGTGGACTGGTTACCTCAGTTTCAGTTGCTTTTTCTTCAGAACACGCGAAAAAGAGAATAGAAAGAAGTAATAGGAATGACGTTTTATAGGTATTCATGATGGTTTAGTTGTAAAGTTGATAACCTGTAGTGAACTCAATGTCAATTACTCGTTGCACGATCTCAGACTGAAGACCGAGGTATTCTGACATGGTATTGATATACGTTCGTTGCATATCGAGGTATTGTAATATGTTGATATTCTTGTTGTTGTAATTTTGAAGCGCACTGTTATTGAGTTGCTCCAGTTCCTTTAAGAATTCCAAATTGTAATTATCCAGGGCTGAACGTGAATGAAAATACTTATTCACAGAAGCATAGATCTCATTTTGAAGAGATACCAAAGCCTGCTCTGCATCCGTTTTTGCACGGTTGATATTTGCTTCCGATACAGCTATATTTCCTTGGTTTCTATTGAAAATGGGCACGTCCATTTCAAAGACTAATCCTGAATAGGGCCTGACATAGTTACTGCCTTTGTCGTGAGGCTGGTAGCCTAGCATTAGATCGGGAACAGATCTTGACTTTTGTAACTTCAGGTTCATTTGCTCGTAGGAAATTTCATTTAGCCGCGCCAAATAATCTGGTCTGTTTTCCTCAGCAAAGCTGATCAACTCCCCATAGTTTAGCTTGCCTGAATCAGGCATCGCTACAATTGCTTCCTTGGTTTGGATGGTTACATCAGGTCTCAAATTCAATAAGGCCCGAATTTCAGACATCTCCTTTTCCACCTCGTTTTGATTCGAAACAATGGTGTTTTGCAACGTCAGCAATTCGGACTTCAGTCGGATCAATTCACTACCAGGAATTTCACCTACTTTGTATTGAATCTCATACTTGTCGATGAGAGACTTGAACTGGGAAAAAACCACGTTGTACAGTTCGCTTCTTTTTTGAAGCATAAGCAATTGATGGAATTTCAAGCCCAACTCAAAAACCAAACTTCTTTTGGTGTTTTCATAAAAAAGCTGATTTTGTTCTACACCAATCTTCGCCAATTTTACCGCTCTGGTATGTTTTCCGGATACTGAAAACATAAAATCCAGCTGGATTAAGCGCTGATTTTTTTGGTTGAAATATTCGTTTCGCTCAGCGCTATACAAGTCTTGGTTCCAGTTGAAGTGCGGGTTGTTCCAAGCTTTTGCTTGCAGCAATTCCCCTTCGGAAGCCTCCACTTGAAAATGTGAACTTAAGAGCGGTAGATTTTGCGCTAATAACACGCCTACTGCCTCCGTGTAGGTAAGTTCAAGCACTTTTTTGTCCCCAGTAAATTCTTGAGACAAAAGCTTTTCTGGAATGGTAATGCAAAGCAAAACCATTAGGTATTTATACATAACTAAAATGATGTTAAAGGAAAGGAATAGATGGGCTCTCGATCTACTTTCTTAGGTCGTGAGTATACAAGCCAAAAAGTTAACGGGCTCCTAAATCCTTAAAACGCTGATAAAAATGAGGATATCCTTGACTATCCACTGCGGGGTAGTAGCAACGTGTTGCCTGAAAAAATCAACTCCTGAAGAAAAATGAAAAAAGGAACTGTATAAAGTAAAGTCTCCTAATTCCGTGAATCTTTGATGCTGAGTGAAGGTGGGTAAATTTGAAGATTCTCTCCCTCCAAAAAAATAATCTCCGTAGGAATTGGAGAATTCAATGACCGTTTTTACGTTTTGCGATTCTTCGCTAGCCGCCATAGCCTTAACCTCCACTCGCTCGAAAGACAAGGTGGAAAACAGCAAGGTGATAAGAAGCCCTAAACGGATCATTGCACTTTTATTTTTTGCAAAAGTATATGAATAACAAGTCAAAGCTACCGAAGAGCTATTTTTTTTTGAAATTAATCCGTAAGCTACTTTTGCCAACCCCATTTTGAGATGCTACACCCTAGGTTTTGGAAGGCATCCAATTTTTCTTCAAGAAGGTGCTGTGAAAATTACAGGCATGAAAATCCCAAAGTAGACTTACTTTGAGATTTTCATGCCTTTCATTCTTACCAACAGTAGCCTAAATTCTCCCAAGGCTAAAATTTGTAAATGGCAGCGATTCCCAGCGTAGTTTGGCTATTCTTTGTAAACAAACCCTTCGAATCCATAAATTGTTGAGAGCCTTGCTCAGTCCCACCTTCGGGCACCTTTTGAAAAACATCCAATCTCAATTCAGGCTTCAACAAGAGGTGACCGTCTGCCAGTTTTAGGTTGCCAGTTAGGGTAAGGGTATTCACAGAAGCCCCAATAAATGAAGCCGATTTGATATCGTAATTCCTTAATCCCCTTGCACCATCCTCATTATTGAAATGTTCAGCTCTCATTCCTAGATCAACGAAATCTGTTAGGGCATAGGTAAAATAAAGATTGGCACCATACCAGGTTTTGGTGTTGACTACGTCTCCATCGGCTGGGATAAAGGTGCCTGGTGAACCCAAGGCTCCCCTTTGTGTACCCAACATGTACCAATAGCCGATAAAGAATTTATTGGTTAGTTGGTATCCTCCATTCAGGTCATATACTGTAAAATTTCCATTGGGGGTGTTGCCCTGGTCATCCGCGTTGGATTCATTCGTGTTGATGTAATTCAAATAAATTTGAAAATCCTCCACTGGTTTTATTGACAGCTGTCCAATCAACCCTTTTGAGCGATTGTTGTCTTGCACGTAGTCAAAGCCATTGACAATTCCGAGCATTAGGGAAACCTTATCACTAAATGCATAACTCGATTTCAAACCTGTGTGATAAAAAGGAATTCCACTATTGAAGGTGTGATTGATGGTATAAAAAAAGTTAAGCGGAGCATCGATAAATTCATACCCAAGATGAGTTCCAAATTGACCAAGGGTAAAGGTTAGTCTTTCTGTCACATGGTAATTGAAGTAGGCTTGCTTGATGATGAGCGCAGAAAAACTATCCTCCTTTCCGAATTGGTACCCATACGCAGGAAATGAGGTGGGAACATTGCCGTAGTTTCCGTATTGAGCGTTGGGTCCGTAGGCCAAATCAAGAACCGCTTCAGACTTGTCATTACTGTAGGTAAAAATAGTTTGAACCAATCCTAAAGCGAACTGATCCACTTTCCGATCGAAGCCCCTTCCTACACCCGATACTCCCATGTTGTCCCTAGATGCAGGATTATTAAAATTGGTGAAGTAGTAACTGTCGATGTATCCTGAAATAGATAGCTTTCCTTTTTCCGCTACTTCTTGAGAATCTTCTAGCGGCGAGAGCGTATCAACGGCAGAAATAACTACTCCTAATTCAGCTGAAGTTTGAGGCAAACCTGTAGGCGAGGCGTCCTCAGATGTTGCTCC
>CAMDEU010000080.1 GCA_945897085.1 Spirosoma fluviale
AGGCAGTGGGAATCTCTCGGTCCAAGTTGGCAGGCTACGAACGGAACATTACCCCTCCCTTGGAGGTACTCCTTTTGATTGCCGACTACTTCAAGGTGTCCCTGGATGTGTTGGCTCGGGAGGATTTGGCTTCCTATTCGGAATACAAGCTGCGCGAACTTTTGGAAACGGATCACTTTCTCCGTGGGCGAAACCTCAGAATTCTCTCCACCACTGTAGATGCGGAGGGACGTGAACTGATTGAGGTTGTCTCGCAGCGGGCCAAGGCGAGCTATTTGGCGGGATTTGCCGACCCGGAATTTATCTCCGACTTGCCGCGGTTTTCGTTGCCTTTTCTTCCTTCGAATAAAAAACACCGGGTCTTTCAAGTAGATGGAGACTCCATGCTTCCCATCCCGGATGGCGCCTGGATTGTCTGCGAATACCTGGAGGACTGGACCGGCTTAAAGGATGGAGATCGCTATGTCATCGTGACCGAGCAGGATGGTGTTACTTTTAAGATTGGGTACAAGCGACATCAAGGGCAACAAAAAATCTTGCTTTGCTCCGCCAATCCGATCTATCCTCCCTTTGAAGTGGATTTTGAACAAGTACGGGAAGTATGGAAATATAGATTATGCATCAGTTAACCCAATTTCATCCATGCCCATCATCCCCTCACCACTAGGAAACATCCAATTGAGCATCCGAGAAGAATGTCTTTCGGAATTGAAATTTACCCAGCAGCAGCCGGAGGGGGAACTGTCGGATCCACTCTTGCTGGAAGCCAAGAAGCAATTGGAGGAGTACTTTTCGGGGCAACGAAAAATCTTCAACCTGCCTATTGGTTTGGGAGGCACGGACTTTCAGCGAAAAGTGTGGTTGGCCGTGGGTAAAATCCCCTTTGGGAAAACCACTACCTATGCCAAGTTGGCCGAGCAGCTGGGCAATCCAGCAGCCATTCGCGCAGTAGGCACGGCTATAGGAGCCAATCCCCTCTTGATTATTTTACCCTGCCATCGCATCATCGGAAGCAATGGAAGCCTTACTGGTTATGCCGGAGGATTGGACAAGAAAAAAGCCCTCTTGGAGTTAGAGGGCCATCCTTTTCAAGGGAGTTTGTTTTAAAGTCTTGGTGTACTCCTTCCGAAGCGATTTGCTTACTTGTCTTCCAATTCGACGATCACTTCGATCTCTACAGCCATGTTATTTGGGAGTGATCCTACCCCAACCGCCGATCGGGCATGTTTTCCTTTTTCACCAAAGACGGCAACCATCAAGTCAGAAAATCCATTGATGACCGCTGGCTGTGCCGTGTAGTCCGGCGTGCAATTTACCATACCCAATACTTTGACAAACTGTTTGATGCGGCCAAGATCACCCGTCGCGGCTTGCAGCACGGCAATGATCTCTAAGCCGGTAGCCTTGGCTGCCGCATAGCCTTCTTCGGTAGTTAGGTCTGCCCCTACTTTTCCGTAGATTTTTGGCCCCGACCCGGCCAAGTAAAGCAAGTTGCCCACTTGTTTCCACTTCACATAGTTGGCTATGGGCTGGCTTATTTCAGGCACCTGCAAACCGAGTTGCTGGATTTTTTCTGCGGGAGTTTGTGCAGCAGTAGGGTTCAAGAGCCCAATAAAGAGGAGGAAGCTGAGGAAAAAGAATGTGCTTTTCATGGAGAATCAGATTGTTTTAATTTCTAAGCTACTTGATTTGCTTTATTTTTGATAAAATTTTCTGTGTATGGCTCAAGATTCATTTGAAATCATTCTTTTTTCCCCTGCCTTGCAACCTTATTTTGAATCCATCAATAAGGCTTGGGTGAGTCAGTATTTTTCCTTAGAACCCTTTGACCTGGCTCAATTGGAAAATCCAGAAGAGACCATTATCGCGAAGGGAGGAGAGATCATTTTTGCACGAATTGGGGACACTATTGCTGGTACAGTGGCCCTAATCCCTAGTGAGGAGGGGGTTTGGGAAATGATCAAAATGGGGGTAGATCCAGCCTTTCAAGGAAAAGGTGCTGGGAAACTCCTTGGGAAGCATATCTTGGCGATTGCCCGCCAAAAGGGGGCACTAAAAGTTCGCCTTTACACCCACACCAAGTTGGAGGCTGCCCTTAAACTCTACCATCGACTTGGTTTTGTACCCTGCGAACTGGAATGCGGTGCATACGGACGCTGCAACCTAAAAATGGAGATAAGCTTGAAATAAAGGCCTTAGCTCTTTTTTATTGCTAGAGCCAGCCCATGTTTATTTACTTTTTGCTCGATAAGAAATGCATTAAGTCCTTTTCCGCCGCGAGGTAGCCAAAGGAAGTAAATGCCTTTCCTTCTACTAGCGCCTCCATCAATTGCTTTGCTTTTGCTGAATCACCTTGATACAAATACCAATTTGCGAGTCCATAATTAACGGCATCATTGGAAGGATTTCCTGGACTCGCTTGAAGCAAGGAATCTGGAGAAAGCCAGCCCTTATAAAGTCGACATAAATCTGCATAACTCTGATTTTCGATTACTGCCCTCTCTTTTTGAATCGGGGCAAGTAGTGAATCTGCCTTTTTCGGGTTTCCCAAGCGCTGCTGAATCATGTACAACCAGTGTGTACTGGACACGATATTATCGTAGTTGGACCCACTATCTCTACACTTGAGATAGGCTACATAGGCTTTTTCGTATTGGTGCCTGAGGTAGTAGGCTAGACCGAGATGGTACCACACATTGCTATGGAGTGAACTTAAGGGAATATTTTGTGCATTCGGTAAGCCGTCAGGTTCGATTTGGTCTGCTGTGCCTTGGATAAGGGTCACTGCTTTTTCTAAATCTGCGATGGCTTTATCGTACTCCCGAATGCTGAGGTAGCGGTGACCCCGGTGCCGGAAGATGCGTGCATCTTTGGGAAAATTTTTGATTCCATCGGAATAAATAGCAATAGCTTCACGGTACCTGCCTAGGTAAGCCGTCCTTCTCCCGAACCAAATGAGTGCATCGGCATCTTGTGGATTTGTTTCGAAGGCCTGTTTTGCTGCCGCATAGTTTGCTAGTGCGGCTTCACTTGGCACCGGAATCTCATATACTTTACCTAGAGGCGTGGTAAAAATCGAATCTACTGCAGCCAAAGCATCTCCTTGGTTTAGGGAAGGAGCTTTTGAATTGCAGGCTGCAAAAATCAATAAAGCGAGTAAAAAAGTGAGATGTCTCATGCGTTTCGGTTTGCGGGTGTTCGGTATAATTTGAGGTAGCAGCTGGAATCAGGTGATTTCTGATTCCAGCTGCAGGGGGAATTTGGTAGCCTTGTTTATTTCAAAAGCAGCACGCCCACCCCTTTTTCCTTGGCTAGTGCATTGAATGTTGGGATAGCTTTTTCTACCAATCGCTTGCCTTCGGCCTCCAATGGCTTCCACTGCTCTAGCAACTCTGCATGTCTTGCTTTGGTCCCTTCGTTGATGCTTGGGATACTGCTTTCTCCATGATTCATCATAAATAGGAAGTTGGCCGTAAACTTGTTTGGGAAGTTCTCCACGTCGTCGTAGGCAGTAGATTTGCGCTGCACCATGGACTCATCCCAAGCAGTCAATTCTTTGATGAGTGCCTGAGCTGCCACTTTAACTTCTTGGAATTCTGTTTTGCTATCCAATCGCCCCACCAAGTCCTTCAATTGATCCTGGTATCCTTTGGCGTTATTGACGAGCTGATGCATCTGAGTCACTTCCCCTTCCAGGGTGCTCATCCACTGGTGATAGGCTTGGAAATCAGATGCCATTAACTTACTTCCTGGAACATCCTGAATTTCTCCTTTGGCTTCGGATGTGATTCCAGCAGTGCTTAATTTCAAGGTGTAGGCACCTGGAATGGCCTTATGGCCTCGGAAGCTCGACTCGATATAGGCAGTAGGAATACCTGGAACGGTTGGATAGCGTAGATCCCAAACAAATCGATTGACTCCTTTTCTTGTAGAAAGTGTAGGTTCTGGAGAAGGACCTCCGTCATAGGATTGAAAATCTGGGTTTCTCTTCGAGCTCAGTTTCCGTACCAGATTTCCTTCTGCATCCAGAATTTCAAGTACCAATTCGGTGCTGTCTGCAAATGTTTGCGGTACCTGGTAGTAGATCACCATTCCAGAGGCGGGGTTTTGACCTTGGAAAGGGTTGGTGCCCGTAAATCCATCTAGGTTACCCCCATTCATGGAAGAACTCCAACTGCCTAAAAGCACTTTTTCTGGGGTATAGAGGGTAACTTTTTCCACGCTAGCTTTTACTTCTCTTACCGCATTGAGTTCATCCAAGATCCAGTAGGATCTTCCAGCCGTAGCCACAATCAGGTCGTCATGAGCTACTTTTAAGTCGGTAATGGGGGTTACTGGTAAGTTGAGCTGGAAGGAAGCCCAGTTGAGGCCTCCGTCTTTGGAGAGGTACATGCCCTGTTCGGTGCCTGCAAAAAGTAGATTTTTCACCTTCGTATCTTCCCGCAATACACGTGTAAAGGCACCGTAAGGAATGCCTTTGGAAATATTGGTCCAGGTTTTTCCGTAGTCCATAGTCTTGTAGATCGCAGGCGTATAGTCGTTGAATTTGTAGCGTGTGGTCGCTATGTAGGCCGTGGCAGGATCATGGGGAGATACCTCAATGGCATTGATTAAGGATTCTTTTAAGTCCTTGGGAGTGACATTGGTCCAAGTTTCCCCACCATCTCGGGTCAATTGGACGAAGCCGTCATCACTTCCAGTCCAAATCGTTCCGGCTACATGTGGGCTTTCGATGACATAGGCAAGTGTACCGTAATTTTCTGCTCCTACAGCTTCATTGGTGAAGGGAACTCCTCCTTTGCCTTGCTTTGATTTTTCGTTGCGGGTGAGGTCTGGAGAAACCTCTTTCCAAGTTTTGCCCCAATCTTGGGTTTTCAATAAGATCTGAGCACCATGGTAATAGGTATTCTTTTCATGCTGCGACCAGATGATCGGTGCGTTCCAGTTGTATCGATACTTCATGTCCTTGGCATCCATACCTAGGTATTGGATAGGGGCAGCCATGATGTTAGTCGATCCTTGGGTTTGCATATCCAACACCTCAATCGTGCCTTGGTAGCTGCCTCCTAAAACATAGCGGGGATCATTCGGGTCAAAAGCCAGGAAGGCGGATTCCCCACCAGCAGAATTATTCCAATGCTCTTGGGTGATTCCTCCGCGGCCAAGGCCTATACTAGATATCACTACTGAGGTATTGTCTTGCTGCCCGCCATAAATGCGGTAGGGAAACTGGTTATCTACATTGATGCGGTAAAACTGGGCCGTTGGCATGTTGCTCTGAGTAGACCAAGTTTTTCCGCCATTGAAAGAGATGGATCCTCCGCCATCGTCGGCGAGGAGTAGGTTATTGGGGTTTTTGGGGTTGATCCATAGGTCATGGTAGTCCCCATGTGGGCCATCGATACCTTCAAAAGTTTTCCCTCCATCGATAGAAACTAAGAATGGAGCGCTTTGTACAAATACTTTGTGCTCGTTGACAGGATCGGCAAAGACTTCGATGTAGTACCAGGCGCGTTGCGTCAATCGGTTGCTCTTGTTGATTAGGGTCCAGTTCTCACCAGCATCCTCGGAGACAAAAAGTCCGCCTAAATCTTTCTCGGTATTGCTTTCAATCAAGGCATAGACCTTGTTGGAATTTGCTCTAGAAACAGATATGGCCATTTTTCCTTTTTCTTCAGGAAGGCCCTTGTGGATTTTATTCCAGGTTTTGCCCGAATCTGTGGATTTGTAAAGCCCAGATCCAGGGCCTCCAGACTTCACCTGCCAAGGAAAGCGCTGGTGCTCCCACATGGCGGCATAGAGGATTTCCGGATAGTTCATATCCATGGACAGTTCTACCGCGCCGGTCATGGTATCTACGTAGAGTACTTTTTCCCAGTTCAGTCCTCCGTCTACACTTTTGTAGACCCCTCGGTCTTCATTTGGTGCATGAAGAGCACCTTGTGCAGCCACATAGAGCACATCTGGGTTGCTAGGATGAATTTGAATTCTTGAGATATGTTGGGTCTTTTCCAAACCCATTTTTTTCCAGGTTTTACCAGCATCGGTGGATTTGTACACCCCGTCGCCGTAGGAGGTCATGACACCTCTAGGTGCATGTTCACCCATTCCCACATAGACGATGTTGGGATTGCTTTCTGCCACTGCCACTGCACCTATTGAGCTCGTAGCAAAATACCCGTCCGAACTATTTTCCCAATGTTGTCCTGCGTCGCTTGTTTTCCAAAGTCCACCGCCCGTAGTTCCAAAGTAATAGGTGAGCGGGTCTTGGAGTACACCTGATGCGGCTACGGATCGACCTCCTCTAAAGGGTCCGATATTGCGGTATTTTAGAGGAAGTGAGGAATCAAAAGTTTGGGAATAGGAAGTCAGCGAACTGAAGAGGAAGAAAACAAGAATGATTCTTTTCATAGAAGGGAGGATAAATAGATTTTAAGTCTAAATAAAAGCGAAAGGAATGGGTATAAATCTAGGATGAATCTAGCAAAATTATTTTGCTAGGGAAGAACCAATCTGCTTACCATAATTCCTGTTTGCGATCGATTTTTCAGGAGATACTCTTGTAGGGGGAGGGTAGAAATCTCTACTTCTCTTGAAACGGAGCTTGCGTGCATTAGGTAAATCCTGTCGCCTTGCTTCACAGCAAATCCTACATGAACCACATCCAAATTTTTTAGTGGGGTTGTAATTGCTAAAATATCCCCGTTTTGGAGCTGCCCTTCAATCAGATGGATTTTCTCTTTAGGGATAAAATAGAGTTCTCTGCTCGCAAGAAGAACTTCTCTTTCATGGATGGAAGCTAGGTGTGTAGGATCTGCCAACTGCGGGTAGGCGCTTGGATTTGCTGACATAAAAGAAGGAATGTTTGGAGACAATATTCCTCCTAGAGATTTACTGAGGTGGATTATTCTGCCTGCTTTTTCATTTTCGAAAATCCAATCACTGAAATAATGAAGCCGTGAGCCATAGCCGGTATTTTTGCCCTGGAGGTAGCGAAAGTTTTCCAATGCCTTTTCCATGTCTGCCATTTGGGGGCTAGTTTTCTTCAAAGAGTAGACTAGTGCGAGTACCGATTCGACAAAAGTGGTACAATCCAATCCCATCAAGTTGATGACTACCTGTTCCTTTCCTGGGATCTCCAAGGTTTTTTCTAGATAGGGAGTTCCCAAAAAACTTTTACCTACTGCCAGCACCAAATCCCCTGCTGCCAATTCGCTTGAGGCTGAATTTGAAAATTTTTCCAGCGTAGCCTCCAGTTTGGCTCTACTTTCTAGATCACAAACGGTTTGGGACTTCGCTTGTAGCGCTGTTGAAACGAAAAAGAATAAAAACAAATAGCGGAGTAAATGCATAGTTGTAGGAGTTAGGCAACTTAGGGGGCAATGGATTTTTCCGGTTTTCATCAGATGAGATAGCCCTTCAAATCAACTTATTTTTTTGCTAAATCAAGAATTTGAAGGGTTATACTTTCACTCCAAAAAAATATCCTACCATTGCAGATAGACCCATGGCCAAAGTTCCCCAGAGGGTTATTCTCCAAATTGCTTTGCTTAGGCTGGATCCACCTGCTTTTGCGGATGCAGCCCCAAGTAGGATAAGAAAAAGCAAGGTAAATCCATAGAGCCAATATTCCATTCCCGACACGGGAGCCAAAAGTACCAAAGCCAAGGGCAAAATACCTCCTACCGTAAACGAGGCGCCAGATGCGAAAGCAGCTTGAATCGGGTTTGCTTGATTCATTTCATTGATCCCCAACTCATCCCTTAGGTGCGCACCTAAGGCATCCTTTTCGGTTAGTTCAAGGGCTACCTGCCTCGCCGTTTCCTTTTTTAGCCCGCGCAGTTCATAAATCTGCGCCAATACATGCAACTCTTGCTCAGGATAATCTCTAAGCTCCATGATTTCCCGCTCTTTATCTGCCTTTTCAATATCTGTCTGGGAGCTGACGGAAACGTATTCTCCTGCAGCCATGGACAAGGCACCGGCCACTAAACCTGCTACTGTGGCCAAAATAATGGGTTCTCGTGTGGTACTTGCCGCTGCCATTCCGATGGCAAGGCTAGAGATGGAAATGATGCCATCATTTGCTCCCAATACCGCCGCTCTCAGCCAATTACTTCTATGTAAGTAGTGGTGATCTAGGTAGTTTTCTAGGGTTAAGTTTCTTTCTCGCATGTTAAGCTTAGTTGAACTCTTTTAAACCCGATATTTCACAATTTCCTCCATCACCCAATTGGTCCGTGCTGCAGAGATTCCGGTACTGGGACAATTTCCTTTACCGAGTAATTCTTCTACAATACTTTGGATTAGGGGTCGTTGGATGTGATGGGGAAGTTCTAGGTGAAAATGAAGTGGATTTTGATTCGGTCGAAGAAGGGCAAATGCCCCTTCTCCAAATGTTGAGAAACGAATTTGTCCTTTTGATCCGTCAATCACCATTTCGTCAATCTCCGAGGTGTCTGAGGTGGAAAAACACCAGTTTCCAGTACCGATTACCCCGTTTTCAAAGACAAAGCTGCCCGTTACCAGGTCCTCAGCAGGATAGGCCTTGGCTTGATTGGTGGAGTAACCAGAGGCATGTGTGATTTTACCAAAAAAGAAGTCCAGCAAGTCCAGTTGGTGGGAGGCCAGGTCATAAAAATAACCACCCCCTGCGATTTCCGGAATTACACGCCAATTGGTTTCGGTTTGGCTCACTAGATTGGGTGTAAGGACTTGTTTCAAGTTGATGTGAACCGT
>CAMDEU010000081.1 GCA_945897085.1 Spirosoma fluviale
TACATGCCTTGGGAAGACAAACGGTAATCTTGCATTGAAGTACCCCTATTCGATTTAAAAATTTATATCGCTATAAATCAACAGATTACATTTTAAGAAAAAAAATAGTTTCTGTCATAAAAGTCTTTCCGACAATTTTTGTCACTCCATTTTTTGCTTCCCATTTTAAGTCCTATTTTGAGTCTTTATTTTCCATTCCCCTATGTACTTAATTTTTGATACGGAGACTACTGGCTTACCCAGGTCGTACAGTGCGCCCATGTCTGACCTTGACAATTGGCCCAGGCTGGTACAACTCGCTTGGCAATTGCACGATGACAGGGGCCGCCTGCTCTCAAACAAAAACTACATCATTCGCCCGGAGGGCTTTACAATTCCTTTCAATGCGGAAAAAGTACACGGCATCTCGACCAAGCGTGCCTTGGAGGAGGGACATGACCTGAAAGAAATTCTACAGATTTTTCGCGAGGATGTTATCCAATCCAAGTACCTCGTAGGACACAATATTGGGTTTGACATCCATGTAGTAGGCTCAGAATACCTTCGTGAAGCACTCGTCATGCCTTTTGAGGGCATGGCAGAACTAGACACCAAGGACATTTCTACCCAGTTCTGTGCACTTCCCGGTGGGAAGGGAGGGAAGTACAAATGGCCTACCTTGACCGAACTGCACCAAAAGCTTTTTGGAGAAGGATTTGGAGATGCGCACGATGCTGCCTACGATGTTGCTGCCACTGCTCGTTGCTTTTTTGGGTTGATTAATCAAAAAATTCAAGGTCCAGAACCTGGCATCCCTTGGGAAGAGGTGCAGTACGAGGCCCCTGTACTCGCAGAAGCCAATTTTGCGCAGCGCGACCTAGAAACAAAAACTACAAAAGAGGACATCCCTAAAAAGTCAACTCCTGGAGGGTTAGTCGAAACAAATGACAGCCCCTTCACGCACCTGCATGTGCACACTCAATTTTCTATTCTTCAAGCAACTTCCGAAATTCCGACCCTTGTAGCCAAGGCAAAAGCATTCGGCATGACTGCTCTGGCGATGACCGACCATGGCAATATGATGGGGGCATTTCACTTCGTCAAGGAAGCGATGGCCAAAGAAATTAAACCCATCCTTGGCTGTGAATTTAACCTATGTAGAGACCGGAAAAACAAAGCCTCCAAGGACGATGGATACCAAACGGTCCTGTTGGCAAAAAATAAAGCAGGGTACCACAATTTAGCCAAGCTTGCCTCTTATGCGAATACAGAAGGATTTTATTACCTACCCCGCATTGATAAGGAGTTGCTCCTACAGTTCAAGGGAGACCTGATTGCCAGCACCGGTGGCATCTGGGGTGAGATTCCTTACTTGATTCTCAATGTGGGAGAAACCCAAGCAGAGGAGGCCTTTGTTTGGTGGAAAGAGCAGTTTGGTGATGATTTTTATGTAGAACTCAACCGACATGGAATCCCAGAGGAGGACAAAGTAAACGAGGTGCTCCTCGAATGGGCACACAAATACGGGGTAAAGTATTTTGCCTCCAATAACTCCTATTACAACGATAAGGGAGATGCTAAGGCGCATGACATCTTACTTTGTGTCAAAGATGGTGAGCTCTTGGAAAAGCCTAAAAAGTATGTTGGCAAGCGAGGCCGCGAATTTAGATTTGGATTTCCCAACGATGAATTTTATCTCAAAAGCCCCGAAGAGATAAAGCAGTTGTTTGCGGATTTGCCAGAAGCGATCCACTGCACGCAAGAAATCGTTGAAAAATGCGAGGCCTACAAACTTGCTCGAGAGGTTTTGTTGCCAAAATTTGACATTCCTGAAGAGTTTAAGCATCCCGAAGACGCCGCAGATGGAGGCAAGCGTGGAGAAAATGCCTATCTCCGCTACCTCACCTACGAGGGAGCCAAGAAAAGATATCCCGATCTCGGCCCTGAAATCCAGGAAAGATTGGACTTTGAACTGAAAACCATTGAAAACACAGGGTATCCCGGCTACTTCTTAATTGTCCAGGATTTCACGAGAGCAGCACGAGACATGGGCGTGTCTGTTGGCCCGGGAAGAGGATCAGCTGCTGGTTCTGCTGTCGCCTATTGTGTGAGGATCACCAATGTGGATCCGATCAAATACGATTTGCTATTCGAACGATTTTTGAATCCCGATCGAGTATCCTTACCCGATATTGACATTGACTTTGATGATGAAGGCCGACAGGCGGTCATTGACTATGTAATCAATAAGTATGGGACCAACCAGGTGGCTCAAATCATTACCTATGGTACCATGGCAGCCAAATCTGCTATTCGAGATACTGCACGCGTTTTGAATTTGCCCCTTGCAGAGGCAGGCAGGCTAGCCAATTTGGTTCCTGACATCAAGCTTAAAACCTTGTTTGAGCTTGCCAAAAATAGGCCTGCCCTATTGGACAAACTGAGGGGCCAAGGTGAACTTCTCCAAAAGGCGGAGGAACTCATTCGGATATCCCAAGGACTAGACGATTCCGCAAAGACCATCAACCAAGCTGCAGTACTTGAAGGGTCAATCCGTAACCTAGGTATCCATGCCTGCGGAGTGATCATTACTCCCTCGGACATTACCAACTTCGTTCCTGTTGCCTTAGCCAAGGACTCCGATATGGTTTGTACCCAATTTGACAATGCTGTTGTTGAATATGCAGGCCTTTTGAAAATGGACTTCCTCGGCTTGAAGACACTTACCCTCATCAAGGATGCCATTAAAATCATTAAAGAACGACACGATATCCAGCTGGATGCAGATACCTTCCCCATTGATGATGTAAAGACCTACGAACTTTTTCAACGCGGAGAAACTGTTGGCATCTTCCAATACGAAAGTCCGGGCATGCAGAAATACATGCGCGAACTAAAGCCGACTGTTTTTGCCGATCTGATTGCGATGAACGCCCTCTATCGACCAGGACCTTTGGCCTATATCCCCTCCTTTATCAAGCGAAAGCATGGTACAGAGCCCATTTCCTATGATTTGGAAGACATGAAGGAATATTTGGAGGAAACCTATGGGATCACGGTATACCAGGAACAGGTCATGCTGCTTTCTCAAAAGATTGCAGGATTTACCAAGGGAGAGGCAGATGTACTTCGAAAGGCGATGGGAAAAAAGCAGAAGGACGTATTGGACAAAATGAAGCCCAAATTTGTGGAGCAGGCTGCGTCCAAGGGACATGACACCGAGAAGCTGGAGAAAATATGGACAGACTGGGAGGCTTTCGCGTCCTATGCCTTCAACAAATCACACTCCACCTGCTACGCATGGATCGCTTACCAAACTGCCTACCTCAAAGCCCATTATCCCGCTGAATACATGGCCTCGGTACTGAGTAACAACATGAATGACATCACCCAGGTGACCTTCTTTATGGAAGAATGCAGGCGAATGGGACTTCAAGTACTCGGACCTGATGTCAATGAGTCCAAAAGTGGGTTTACGGTCAATGGCCAAGGAGAAATCCGCTTTGGCATGGCTGCCATCAAAGGCGCTGGAACTGCAGCGGTGGAAGAAATTATTAAGGAGCGGATAAGCAAAGGGCCATACAAAAATATCTTTGAGTTTGCGAAGCGTGTCAACACCCGTACCCTCAACAAGAGGTCCATGGAAGCATTGGCCATGGCAGGGAGTTTTGATTGCTTCAAAGAGCATCACCGTAGGCAGTACTTAGAAGCTCCTGATGGAGATGTAAGCCTTATTGAAAAAGCGAGTCGCTATGCTCAGAAAATACAACAGGAAGAAGACAGTGCACAAGTAAACCTCTTTGGAGGGAATAGCGGGACAGCAGAGATTCCTTTGCCCTCAGTAGCCTCGATGGAACCCTTCTCTCAAATCCAACAGCTCAATATTGAAAAGGAAGTAGTGGGCCTATTTATCTCCGGACATCCCTTGGATCAGTACCAACTGGAGATCGACTCATTTACTAATGCCACCTTGACAGCCCTCAACGACCTAGAGGCCTTAAAAGGGAAAAATGAGTTGCGTATGGCAGGATCAGTAGCCAGCTTTGCACACCGAACCACCAAAAACGGCAAGCCTTTCGGCACCCTTACCGTGGAAGATTACCATGGAGTCTTTACCTTTTTCCTCTTTGGGGAGGATTATGTGAAGTTTAAGCAGTACTTCATGACAGGCTGGTTTGTATTCATCTCTGGGGCTGTGATCCAAAAGAAATGGAGTACCGAAAACGAATTGGAGTTCAAAATTAATTCCATCACCCTGCTCAGTGAAGTTCGGGGGCGCATGATTAAAGGGCTTAAAGTCAATATAAATCTAGATAATTTAACCCTTGATTTGATGGAGAAACTAGAAATCATCACAGCAAAATACAAGGGGGATGCAAAATTGTATATTGAGGTCTTGGATAAGCAGGAGAACATCAGTCTCGAGCTTTTTTCAAAGAAAATCAAAGTTGATCCCAGTGCTGAGTTAATCAAAGAATTAAAGCTGCTCCCAGAAGTAGCCTACAAAATCATGGATCGATAGCTCAAAAAAAACAGACCCATCAGCAATTAATTAAAATTGAACGGAACTTATTCGAATTCAATTGCATTTTGCTGATATATTTGAAAAAAAGAACCTTACCTGAAAGCATCCTATGGCAAAAGCAATTGAAATTACCGACGCAAACTTTGAAGAAATTATCTCCGGAAGCCAACCTATTCTTGTTGACTTTTGGGCAGAATGGTGCGGCCCATGCAAAATGATTGGCCCAGTAGTAGAAGAGTTGGCCTCAGATTACGAAGGAAAAGCAGTGATTGGAAAGGTGGATGTAGATGCCAACCCTTCTGTTGCACAAGCTTTTGGCATTCGTTCTATCCCTACTCTCCTATTTTTTAAAGGAGGCGAAATCGTTGATAAGCAAGTAGGAGCAGTTCCTAAGGCTGTATTGGCACAAAAACTGGATGCACAGCTGTAACTCTTGCAATCCAAAGCTAAAGCCGTAAAGTAAACTTTGCGGCTTTTTTTATCTTTCTTACCTCCATGACCGAAGTCACCCTCACCTTAGATAATTTTTGGACGCTGCGCGATCAGCTACCCCTGGTAGATGCCCGTAGTGAGGGGGAGTTTGCCCAAAGCCATATTCCTGGAGCTATCAACATTCCCATCCTTAACAATGCCGAACGGGTCCAAGTAGGCACCTTGTACAAGCAGGCAGGTCCCGAAAAAGCAACGTTAAAGGGATTTGAATTAGTGGGTCCCCGATTTCACTTGATCCAGCGCGAAGCACTTCGTAAGTTCCCAGCTAAAAAATTAATACTCTATTGCTGGCGTGGAGGGATGCGTAGCCAAATTCTTTCTTGGCTTTTGACCCAAGTTGGATTTGAAGTTTTTCGATTGGAAGGGGGCTACAAAACCTACCGAAGTTTTACCCATGCCTGCGTGAGGCAAACCTACACCCTGCTCCTCCTCGGAGGAAAAACGGGTACTGGAAAAACCGTGCTTTTACGTGCGCTTCGTGAACGGGGAGAGCAGGTGGTGGATTTGGAAGGATTAGCAAACCACAAAGGTTCCTCCTTTGGCGGCATCGGGCAGTTGCCACAACCCACGGTAGAGCAATTTGAAAACCTATTTGCAGAACAACTCCGCCTACTCGATCCAAAGGCACCCATTTGGATCGAAAAGGAGAGCCGCAGGATTGGGCGTATTATCCTTCCTGACCAGTTTTACGAGCAGATGACCAAAAGTCTTCGCATTGAAATCGAAAAAACCGAGGAAGCGCGTATCGCGCATATTGCAGAAGAATACGCTTCATTGGAGGAAGAAGATCTGCTTCAAGCCGTTACTCGTCTTCAAAAGAAACTTGGTGGCTTCCGCATGCAGCAGGCCCTAGATGATATCCAAGCCAAGCAGGATGCCTCCTGGATCGCCAACCTCCTAGGCTACTACGACAAGACCTATGCCTATGATTTAGATTGCCACGAGCCTGGGAAGACAACCCTGTTGCCCCTTCATGACCTAGACTTATCTACTCAACTTGATTTACTCATACAAACAAAAAATATCCTCCATGGAACCATCTCTCATCCGACTCACTGAGTGGAGTGAAGGCTCTGGTTGCGGCTGCAAAATCGCTCCAGCAATACTAGAACAAATTCTTAACGCCAGCGGTACCTTCAGCCAGAAGGATCCCAACCTGCTGGTGGGAAATGCAAGCAAGGACGATGCAGCAGTCTACCAAATATCAGAAGACCTAGCGGTAATCAACACCGTTGATTTTTTTACTCCAATTGTAGATGATGCTTTTGATTTTGGACGCATTGCTGCCACCAATGCCATCTCAGATGTGTATGCGATGGGAGGCAAACCACTATTTGCCAATGCAATATTAAGTTGGCCAGTAGAAAAACTAGCTCCTGAATTAGCTGCAAAGGTCCTGGAGGGAGCCAAATTGGCTTGCAGCCAAGCAGGGATTGAATTGGCAGGTGGACATTCCATTGCTGCCAAGGACCCACTTTTTGGTCTTTCTGTGAATGGAGTCATCCACCCTAGAAAAATTAAAAAAAACTCAGGGTCCAAGGAAGGGGATCTCCTCTTTTTGACTAAACCATTGGGCATAGGAGTATTAGCTACGGCACTAAAGCGTCAAAAAATAAGCCCACAGGACTACCAGCGCATGGTAGAGGTTGCTTGCCAGCTCAATAAGATTGGAGAAGTGTTGGGCAACCATGAGGAAGTACACGCTCTCACGGATGTGACTGGATTTGGACTATTAGGACATGCGCTAGAGATGGCAGAAGGAGCTAACCTTTCCTTGCAACTAGATTTCAAGGCACTTCCGATGATTGAAGGCGTTCAGGACTACATCCAACAGTTTATTTTTCCAGACAACACCTACCGCAATTGGAATGCCTACTCAGCAAAGGTTAGCGGAGTAAAAGGTATGGAGTTGGTTCCCCTATGTGACCCCCAAACCAGCGGGGGATTGCTTATTGCGGTGGCGGAAGAAAATAAAGCATGGTTTATAGCAACGATGCAATTGCACCAGCAACCCTTTTGGGAGATTGGAAAATTTACACCAAAGCGTAATTTCTGTATAGAGGTGGTTAATTAATGCAAAAAAATTACTCTAACTTCATGTAAATCAAGCCACTAAAGATAGACATGAAAAAAATTACACTGATCTACTTGTCAATCCTACTAGGGACAGCAGGGTTTTCCCAAGTTCAAGAAAACATAGCGAGTGAACTCGTAATTTTAAATGTCTATTCAGGAGAAGAAAAAAATATTCTACGAGAGAATAGACATTTTGAAGCTCCCAACTGGTCCAGAGAAGGCACTTTTTTACTGATCAATGCAGGTGGATTGTTAGAAAAAATCAGCTTAACTGGTGAAAAATTAGGGGTTATTCATGAAGGCATTGTTTCATCTGCCAACAATGACCATGGGATCAGTTTTGATGGGAAAACACTCGTTTTCAGTAAAAATGACAAAGGGTTAGGATCCAGAATCTACACGCTGCCGATGGAGGGAGGACAGCCGAAATTAATCACTCCAGCTTATCCAAGTTACTGGCACGGAATCAGTCCTGACGGGAAGTTATTGGCCTATTGTGCCCAAAGAGGGGATGAATGGGATATCTATGCAATCCCAACAGCAGGAGGGGAAGAGATTCGTCTAACCAATGTATCAGGTCTTGACGATGGACCTGAATATTCTTATGATGGGCAGTGGATCTATTTTAATTCCAACCGAACCGGATACATGCATCTTTACCGGATGAAAGCTGATGGTAGCGAACAGCAACAGCTAACATTTGATGAATTGGATAATTGGTTTCCCCACCCTTCTCCAGACAATCAAAGTCTAGTTTACATTTCTTATTTGGAAGACCAGAAAGGATCTCATCCTTTCGGAAAAGATGTCAAATTAAGGATCATGCACCTGAGCGATAAGAAAAGCGTAGATCTTACAACCACTTTTTATGGAGGGCAAGGCACGATTAATGTGCATAGCTGGTCTCCAGATGGAAAATGGATCGCCTATGTGAGGTACTATAAATTGTAAAAAGGATCGGAAGTGAATAAGTAATTGCCTTAGAATCAGTTTTTAATGATTTAGAAGGCGAGTTGAAAGAAGCGATTTTAATGCCTATTCAGTTTCATTGGAGAAATTTTAACTTGCCTTTTCAGCAAGATATCCATTGGGTTCTTCCAAATATTTTCATAGATTAGTTTAGAAGTTTATCAGATATACCCTTAAAACCCCAGAAAGATGGCTAAAGGAATGAATTCCCAGAAATCGGCTAAGAAGGCACCTACCAAGACTCCTAAGGAGAAAAAGGAAGAGAAAAGAGAGAAAAAGAAAGGAGGCTACGAATAGGTAGCCTTTTTTTTGGTATCAAGTAGTCAGTATCAAGTAGCAAGACTTCATTGTACGAAGTACAATGTACGAGGTACGAAGTACAATGTACGAGGTACGAAGTACCAAGTACCAAGTATACCTAAGTGCGCTTTGCTACGAGATTCTAGTGCTTTACGAACCCCATTTCTTAATTCAACATTGGGCGTTCAGCGTTAAAAAAAAGTATCAAGTAGTTAGTATCAAGTAGCAAGACATCATTGTACTAGGTACCAAGTACAATGTACAAAGTACCATGTACCCCGCCTGCGGCAGGCAGGCAAGATCCCTCAGAAGTACGATTTGGGTCAGAAAACGAATCCATACTTGGTACTTTGTACTTCGTACATGGTACAACAAAAAAGCCCTTCGAATCG
>CAMDEU010000082.1 GCA_945897085.1 Spirosoma fluviale
TACGTGTCTCCAGAAGCAGGATTTTCATACTTAACCTTCAATCCTGAATCCTGCGCATAGTAGTTGATCAACTTGGCACCTGAAGCTGCCGTAATGATCACCTTGTATGCTGGCTTCCCGTCCACATCTTTCAATCCATCAAGCGAAACGGTGTAGCCATTGGCCTTGTAAACCGCTTCAGGGAAAAGATAGGAGTTCAACTGAGCCTCTGCAAGTTGTGCCGTAGTCATTTCAATCGTATTCCCCTGCACTGACATGGAACCCTTGCCGTTGGCTAGGCTTGTCTTTTGCATCACATTGCCCGCAACGGAAAGTTTTTGTCCATAACGGCCATTTTGTGAATCGTACACAAAAGCGATGGTCAATGGAGTACCCATGACGTTGGCATCCATGCTGATTTTAGCAGATTTAACGGCAGCTACTTTGTCTGCCCCACCTACTGCGGTCAAGTAATTTTCCAAGACTTTCTCAGCTGTCATTGCTGCATCAGCTACCAGTTGCTTGGCTGGCTCTCCCATGATGTCGTATTCGACTACTTCACCAAATTGGGCCAATTTCTCCTTGATCTCAGCTCCATTTCCTACCGTGGTGATGATAAACTTGTCCGGCTCAATCAATCGCTTAGCTGTAGCATTGATGTCTGCGACGGTATACGCATTCAACTTCTTCAAATAAGTCGCATAGTAATCCTTAGGGAGATTGTATCTAGCGGTATTCAAGGCAAAGTTAGCCACAGTACCTGGCTGCTCTAGAGAGCGACCAAAACTACCCGCAAGCTCTGCCTTTGCTTTGTCCAATTCTACTTGAGTGACTCCTTTTTCTACGAGATTTTTGATTTCATAGACAAATTCGTACACCGCAGAGTCGGTTACTTCGCTACGTACCGATGCGGAAGCTGAAATAGTTCCAACCAATTTATCGGCATCAATCGAAGAATAGGCACCATAGGTAAAGCCTTTGTCCTCCCGAAGGTTCATAAACAAGCGTGAGGCAGAACCTCCTCCTAAAATCTGGTTCAACAACCTACTGGAGATGTAATCGGTATCGCCAATTTTCATAGCTACAGGCTGCGTCACGTCGATGACGGATTGCACAGAAGAACTACGGTCCACAAGAGCTACCGCCTGCTTGGCGGCACGTACTGGCATTGGATACGTGAAGGTCGGTACCACTCCCTTCTTCCAAGTACCAAAATACTGGTTCACCACCTTTTGTGCCTCAGCCTTATCCATATCCCCTACGATTGCCAAATAGGCAATATTGGGTTTGAAATAGGTAGCATAGTAAGCTTTAACGTCTTCTAGGGTAATGTTTTTGGTAGTTTGCTCTGTTTGTGACTCTCCGTAAGGGTGGTTTTTTCCATAAAGGACCGCGCGAGAAAGTCGCGAAGAAATCGCCTGTGGATCGTCTTTGGTTGTAGCAAGGCCAGTTAAGGACTGCTTTTTCAATTTTTCTAGCTCCGACTCAGGAAACACTGGATTGAAGAGCACGTCAGCCATCAAATCAAGTACTTTCCCTTGGTGCTTTTTCAAAGAAGAAGCAGACACAGAAGTAGAAGAGGCGCCAATACTTGCACCAATAAAATCAATCTCTTGGTCCAATTGATCTTTGGTTCGGTTTTTCGTGCCTCCCATCATCATTTCTCCAACAAAGCCAGAAAGTCCAGCCTTATCTCCTTCCAAAATGGGATCTCTCTCCAGTACCAGGGTAAAGGAAACCCGTGGCAGCTTGGTGTTTTTCACCACAAAAACTTTCAATCCGTTGGCAAGCGTGAAGGTTTCCGCCTCCCCGATCTTGATTTCAGGAGCTGGGCCAGAAGCCGGCAACTTACTTCTATCTACTTGGGCAAAGGTGATCCCCGTGGCCAGTAGCATAACAAATATTCCTAATGCAAATTTTTTCATGTCTTTTCGATACGTTTAGTCAACGAATTATTCAGATACTGGCTTAGCTGATTTCGGTAAATAGTACAAGACCACGCGTCCAGTCAGGTCCATGTAGGTTTTGGCTACCCGCTGAATATCTTCCTTGGTTACTTTGGAGTAGGCCTCCATCACCTGGTTGATGTAATTGGTATTTCCAAAAATTACTTTGGCTTCTGCCAAGTTCTCAGCAATACCTTCAACCGTAGAATTCCCACTCACGATGTCATTTTCCATGATGTTTTTCAACTTGGTAAACTCCTCATCGCTGATGCCTTGATCCTGAACCTCCTTGATCAATTTGTCTATTTCGGTCTCTAGATCTTTTGGATCTACACCCATGTTGGCAATGCCATACATCAAGAATACGCCTCCGTCTTCCAATTCAAGAGGAATAGCTTCTACCACTAAGGCTTTTTGCTGCTTATCCACTAACTCCTTGGTCATCAAGGAAGATTTGCCACCAGTCAAATAGGTAGAAAGCAAGGATAAGGCATAGCTATCTGGATGATTTCTTGCAGGCAAGTTATAGGCCTGAATTACTGCTGGAATCTGAATGTTGTCGTAGATGATGTCACGAGTCTCAGTCAATTTTTTAGGCTCCTTGATGTTTGGTCGGTAGACCGCCTTGGTACCCTTCGGAATTTCGGAGAAGTACTTGCGCACCATAGACTCGGTAGTGGCGTAATCAAGGTCACCTGCGATAGTAAGCGTCGCATTGTTTGGCACATAAAAATCCTTGTAGAACTGCTGGAATTCTTCAATGGTCGCTGCATTCAGGTGATCCATGGAACCAATCGGAGCCCACTGGTAGGGATGCGTGGTATAGGCTCTTTTAAGCGTTTCAGGTAGGATGGTACCGTAAGGCTGGTTTTCGTACCTCTGTCTGCGCTCTTCCTTCACCACTTCACGCTGGGTCTCTACCCCAGTCAAGTCCACTTTGGAGTGGAGCATGCGCTCACTTTCCATGTACAATGCCAAATCCAATTCATTGGAAGGGAGCAACTCGTAGTAGTAGGTGATGTCGTTGGAAGTGTAGGCATTGAGCGTTCCTCCTCGACTTTGGATAATATTCATGTATTGACCGCGGTCAATATTTTCAGAACCTTCAAACATCAGGTGCTCAAAAAAGTGAGCAAAACCCGTGCGCTCTGGGTTTTCATTTTTGGAGCCCACGTGGTAGAGCACGGAAGTCACCACAATAGGCGTGGTTTTGTCTTGGTGCATGATCACATGAAGTCCGTTGTCCAAGGTAAATTCCTTGAATTCGATTTTAGTCTGAGCAGCCAGTGGAAGGATTATCCATCCAAGGAGGAGACTCAAAAGAAGGATTTTTTTCATGGTAAAAAAGGTTAGTTAATAATTTATTGGATTAAGTAAGGAGTTGATCTTGAATTGGTTTAGACAAACATAAGTCCTTTTTTCAGAAAGCGCTACTGAATTGCATTTTAGAAAAATAGGACTCTATTTTTTCTTTATCAACCAAGATAGTGCCAAAAGCAAATCCTGCATTTGGCCTCCAAACTGGATAAACTTACTCGAAACATGTTGTAAAACGGACAATCCGATGTGCGATTCGAACAACTCAATCGGAATTATCCATTCATTTTTAGGGCTTCAATCGCTCCAAAATCTCCTTCGCCTCATGCCACTTAAGTCTTGGGCCAAACTGGCTGACGATTCTAGAGCTGGCCATGGAGGCTAGCTTTCCACTTTCTGCATAGGAATGCCCATTGGTGATGCCATACAAGAATGCACCTGCAAACATGTCTCCAGCCCCGTTGCTGTCAATGGCGGTAGTCGGATAGGGCTCAATGTCGATAAAGGTATCTCCATCGTAAATCATGGCTCCGTTTTTTCCCAGCGTGATCACAAAGTGCTTGGCAGCCTTTTTCATTTCCTCACGTGCTTCAGCAAGAGTGCTTTTGCCCGTATACAGCATCGCTTCCTCTTCATTTGCAAAGAGAAGATCTACGCTGTGCCCAATCACATCCTCAAAGTTGGCCTTGAAATACTTGACCATGGCTGGGTCCGAAAAGGTCAAGGCCACCTTGGTGCCTGCTGCTTCGGCCACTTTCTTGGCATGAAGCATGGCTTCCTTGCCATTTGGAGAGGTTACTAAGTATCCCTCGATAAATAAATAGGAAGAATCCTGGATGGCTGCATCCTGGACATCTTGGCTGGAAAAATTCTGCGTAATCCCCAAAAAGGTATTCATGGTTCGTTCCGAATCTTCGGTCACCATCACGAGGCACTTGCCAGTGACACCTGTCTCTAGTTGAGCAGAAGTCAAGGCAATGTCTACTCCCGAATCAATCAAATCTTGAAGGTAAAAATGCCCCAATTCGTCATTGGCTACACGGAAGCAATAGAAAGATTTCCCTCCAAACTGGCTGACTGCCACCACCGAGTTGGCTGCAGAGCCACCCGCTTGCTTTTTGGCTTCGGCATAGTGGATGACCTGCATGAGGTGATTTTGACGCTCCTCATCCACGAGGGTCATGAGACCTTTCTCTACCCCATTGTCCGCAAAAAACTGGTCGGTCACTTTAAACTCAATGTCTACTAAGGCATTTCCGATGCCAGTTACGTTGTACTTTTTCATTCGCTAGTTTAGTGGAGGTTTTGATTTATCTGATTGAATTGGTGGAACAGTTCCACTCGATTTGGTTTTTTATAAAGGCCCTTATTGGGTTGATTAGTCAAAAATAGGGTGTCTTTCGAAGGGTTTTTCCCGGTCAAAAAGGAAGCGATAGGTGTGGTGGGTCTTGTAGATTTTGGAAATCAATTGTTCACAAACCCGCATCATCTTAGGGTTGAAATCCCCAATCCAGTTCATCTCGATGGTTTTGTAGGGAAAAGAGGCCTTACCGCTCATCTGGTCGTAGCTCAGGACAATGGCGCCCTCCACCCCTTTGCCCTGATGCTCTGGCACCACGCCAAAGACCAGACCAAGCATTTTATTGGGTGGAAAAAAGGTCTTGTACCAGAGAAATTTAAGTTTCCCGATCAGGTCCATTTTCCCATTTACGTGCTTGAAAATCTGGTTGATCTCGGGGATTTGAATAAAAAATCCGACTGGCTCGTCCTTGTAAAATCCAAAATAAATTAGTCGAGGATCTAAGATCGGTTTCATCTTGGCAAACATCAGCTGTGCCTCCTTGAGCGCAATGGATTTGCCCATGTGTCGTGCCCAAGCTTTATTGTACACGGTCATAAAATACTCGGGTGCCTTCTCTTGGAGTTCTTTGCCCTTGATGTAGCGGAAGCTGTAATCTGTATTTTCCAGAATGACGGCTGCCCGCTGCACCATTTTTTTCTCAAAGCCTACGTTTTGCACATCTCGAGCGTAGGTGTATTGCTTGAAGTAGAGCTGAAATCCATAGTTTTCGAAAAAAGCTTGGTAGTAGCCAAAATTCCAGGGCATGTTGTAGTTGGGCTCAGAAAACCCGTCTACGAGCAGCCCCCACCACTTGTCGCGCTCCCCAAAATTGATCGGTCCATCCATGGCCTCCATGCCTTCACTTTGCAGCCAGGCTTTGGCTTGATCAAACAGCAGAAAAGCTGCTTCCTGATTTTGGATGCATTCAAAAAAGCCTACCCCTCCTGTGGGTTGCTTTTCCTTCATCTTGGGATTGATAAATGCAGCAATCCGGCCAATAGTCTTACCAGATTCATCTTGGAGCAACCAGCGCTTGGCTTGGGCACCATTTCGGAAAAGCTTGTTGGTCTCCGCATGAAAAAGCCCCTCAATATCCTGATCTATGGGACGAATCCAATTCTTCTCGTTGCGGTACAGCCGGACAGCCATCTCGATAAATTCGAGTTGATGCGCGGAGGTAGTAACTTCGATCAGGTTCATTCAGCGGGATTTTGTGACGAAATTAGTTAAAGGGGGAGAAAAAATGGAAATAATGTGGAAATAGAATAGAAACACAGTGGAAATAGAATAGAGATAAACCGAGCAAGCTCGGTGAAATAGTTATTTCGTTTCCTATACTATTTAGTAGTAACACAATTGAAATACAATGGAAATACACGCCGCTTCGCTCCGTGAAATATTTAATGGAAGTACGATGAAAATACGCTTTGATTCGTGAAATTGAATAGAAATATGAATTGAGCACTCTATTTCCCCGAGCTCGCTCGGGCTATTTCTATTTTATTTCAATTGTATTTCAATTATATTAATTCCCCAACTGAAACATACTAGGGCCTGAGAAGCCAAGGGTCCCATCTGGGGTTAAGACCCTAAATTGAGGCACCACGACACCATTGGAATTTTGCTGCGGCATATACGATCTGGATCTTCCTTGAGGGGAAGATGACGTACTGACCGATCGATCTAAAGATTCTGTCTCCCTGTCGGCAGGAATAATTTCCTCACTGATCAACTGGCTGTTGATGTCGTAATACTTCCAGGTACCTCTCTTTTTATTTGCAACATATCCTCCTGAACTGGCTACCAAGTTGGTACTTGGAAAATAGGTGTACCAGATTCCAGTACGTTGCCCATTGGCATAGCGCCCTTTCTCCAGACGGTTGCCCTCTTGATCAAAAAAGAAACGCCTCCCGTCCCCTTTTTCCAATTGGCCCGCATCCAACACCAAGCCAGATTTTGTGGTGAATTCGCTAATTGCAGCCAAGGTCCCCATTAGATAGGTTTCTTCTTGATACACAAAGTCAGCAGCACCGAGTACCTTCCAAATCCCCTCCTTTTTACCCTTCTCGTAGTTCCCTTCCCAAAAAAATCCAGCGACCTCCGGATACATTTCCCTCCAGGCTCCATCTCGCTCCCCTTTACGGTAGGCACCTTGAGCCTCTAGATCTCCCGAAGTGGAAAATTTCACCCAATTTCCATCCAAAAGGCCTTTGAAAAAGGAACAAGAGAGGGCTAAGGTCCCGTCTTCATAGTACTGCTTCAAGGGTCCTCCCTCCAGCCCATCGACAAATTCGAGGGACTGCTGTGCCCTTCCATCTGGAAAAAATGACTCATAAAACCCATTGACTACTCCTTTCTCAAAAGGAATTCGTTCCGCTAGCTGCCCAGAAGGATAGTAGCTTAGCGCAAATTCTTCTAATAGATTGTTTCGGTAGGTGTACTCAGATTTTTTGGTTCCGTCACTTCGGTAGACAACCCAGTCTCCAGTACGCTTCCCTTGTTCGTAGTTGCCTGAATATAGCAGCTCTCCTTCCTCATTGAATTCAAAAAACCCTCCATCTAAGGTCCCCGCTTTGTAGTTGACAATCTTTTTGACTTCTCCACCTGCAAAAAATTCCTCCATCACCCCATCAGGAAGATTATCCCGAAGGTCTATGCGATAGAAGGGCACTCGAAGGTCAAAGTTTTGCTCCAACTCATCCAAAGGAACTTCAAGATTGGCAACACGGGGATTGTCTTCTACTTCTTTTCGTTGGTACACCTTCCAAGAGCCATTTTTTTTACCTTCAACCCTAGGGCCTGTTCCTACCAAGTTGGTGTTCCCAAAATAAAAATACTCCTGTCCTCTAGCCTCGCGACTTACAGTCAGGAATGTGATGGATAAGAGAAGGATAGCGAGAAACTTCATGATTGGAATGTGCTTGGGGTAAAACCTACAAACGCTACCTTTCTAACGCTCGGGCAGCCCAAAGGTTTATTCACAAAAGTTAGTTCAACTATAAGAGAAGGCTAGATTTTGAAAATTTTCAATCCTAGCCTTTGAATGCTTCCTTGGTTCAGGAAAAAACTAGTCTTCGACAGTGGCGTAAAGGTCAAACTCCGTGGCATCCACCACTTTGGCCTGCACAAAGTCTCCCACACGGCAGTAGTGAGTGGCCGCATCGACCAGTACCTCGTTGTCTACCTCCACCGAATCAAACTCGGTACGGCCTACAAAATGTCCTCCCTCTTTCTTGTCAATCAATACCTTGAAGGTCTTGCCAATTTTTTGTTGGTTGAGGTCGTAACTGATCTGTTCCTGTACCTCCATCAGCTGATTGGCACGGGACTGCTTTTCTTCTTGTGACAGCTTATCTTCCATCCCAAAGGCATGGGTATTTTCTTCGTGGGAGTAGGTAAAGACACCCAAGCGCTCAAATTTCATGCGCTCCACAAAATCGACCATTTCCTGGAATTCCTTTTCGCCTTCACCAGGATGCCCGGCAATCAAGGTGGTACGGATCGCAATCTCTGGGATCAGGTCCCGGATACTATGAATCAGCTCCTCCTGCTTTTCTCGGGTAGTACCACGACGCATGGCCTTGAGCACATCCGTCGAACCGTGTTGGAGCGGGATATCTAGGTACTTGCAAATGTTCGGACGCTCCTTCATGACCTCAATCACATCCATCGGAAAACCGGTTGGATAGGCGTAATGCAGGCGAATCCAGTCGATTCCCTCCACGTCAGAAAGCTTACGAAGTAGCTCGGCTAAGTTTCGCTTTTTGTACAGGTCCAACCCATAGTAGGTAGAATCTTGGGCGATGAGCAGCAATTCTTTTGTTCCATTGGCGGCCTGGTGCTGCGCTTCTTTCACTAGCTCTTCGATGGGGCGTGACAAGTGTCCTCCACGCATGAGCGGGATGGCGCAGAAGGAACAAGGGCGATCGCAACCCTCGGATATTTTCATGTAGGCATAGTGGCTGGCATGGGTGAGCAAACGCTCTCCGACCAACTCATGCTTGTAGTCTGCTTTGAACTTTTTCAGAATAGCCGGCAGCTCTCGCGTACCAAAAAATGCATCCACTTGCGG
>CAMDEU010000083.1 GCA_945897085.1 Spirosoma fluviale
AAGCTACTCCCATAGCAGATGAGGGCTACGATTTGGTGACCTTGCTGATTGGAGTCAACAACCAGTACCGAGGTCGGACAGTGGAATCTTTTTCAGAAGACTTTGAGAAAATGCTTCAACAAGCTATTTCCTTTGCTCGTGGTAAAAAAGAGCGGGTAGTGGTGCTCTCTATTCCCGATTGGGGAGTTACCCCTTTCGCGAAAATAAAAGGAGTAGATCCAGCTCAAGTAGCAGAAGGAATAGATGCCTTCAATGAAACTAAAAAAGTAATCTGTGCCAAAAATGGAGTGAAATTCATAGACATCACCTCCGATTATCGAATTCATGGCGCTTTGCCTGAAGGGGTGGTGGAAGATCAACTGCATCCCTCCAAACTGATTTATAAAAAATGGATGGATAAATTGCTGATTGAAGTTCAAAAAATGAATTTTTGAACTAATTTAAATTTCCCACTGTAGCTAAAGAAAAGTCCAAGCAGGATACGCTTAGATTTTTTACAAGGTGGACAAGGACTTAATTGATATACCATGAAAATAATTTGCATTGGCCGCAATTATGCAGCACATATCGAAGAATTGAAAAATGAAAAACCTGGACAACCGGTCGTTTTTCTCAAGCCCGATACCGCCTTATTGAAAGGCGGTGCTCCATTTTTTTATCCTGATTTTTCGACCAATATCCACCACGAAATTGAGTTGGTACTCAAAATATCAAAAGAAGGAAAGTACATCCAACCACAGTTTGCCCACCGCTATTTTGACGAGATTGGCTTGGGGATTGACTTCACTGCGAGAGACCTCCAAGATCAATGTAAAGCCAAGGGGCTACCCTGGGAAATTGCGAAGGCATTTAATGGATCGGCTCCAATTGGAGATTTCAAATCAGTTACTGAGTTTAGTGATTTAAAAAACATTGACTTTCATTTAGAAATAAATGGAGAAGTCAAGCAAAAAGGAAATACAAGCCTCATGCTCTTTGATTTTGCCACCATCATCTCCTATGTTTCCCAATTTTTTACCCTCAAAAAAGGAGATCTCATCTACACGGGCACGCCTGCTGGAGTGGGTCCTGTGCACTCTGGTGACCAGCTGATCGGATTTATTGGAAATGAAAAAATGCTCCATGTTAAAGTTAAGTAAGCTAATATTTTTTAGTCTTCTTTTAAGTGTAGGGTACATTTCTACAGGTTTGGGGCAACAAATCCAAAAAGGATACTTTCAGTCTCCTGTCAAACCAGGGGGAAGAAATTACCTTGCGGGTAACTTCTCTGAACTTCGACCCAACCACTTCCATACTGGATTGGATTACAAGTTTGGCGGAGCAGAAGGAGAACCGATTTATGCCGCAGCAGCGGGCTGGATTCACCGCATCAAAATTTCTTCATTTGGCTATGGTAATGTCATTTACTTGAAGCATCCTACGGGGCATATTACCCTTTATGGGCACCTGCGCAACTTCAATCCTTCTCTTCAGGCTTGGATGCTAAAAAAGATGGTTGAAGCCAAGCAAAATGAGTTGGAAATCACATTAAAGGAAGGTGAACTTCCTGTAAAAAAGGGAGAACTCATTGCAAACGGTGGAAATACTGGAAGTTCTGGAGGCCCCCACCTTCACTTTGAGATTCGTGATAGCCTTGATCGCGCGATGGATCCTTTGTTGGCAGGATATTCAGAAATCCTAGATAACATCCCTCCCACCCCACAAAAAATTGCCATTGTGCCCTTAGAGCTAGATAGTCGGGTCAATGGAAAATTTCAACGCTTGGAAATCACTCCAGTACTGACAGGATCTAGCTACCGCATTACCGAAACTATTCAAGTAAGTGGCAAAGTGGGAATTGAAATACAAAGTTATGACAAGTTGGATGGAGCCGAGAACCAAAATGGCTTCCCAAAATTTGAACTCTCAGATGAATCTGGATTACTAGTTAAACTATTGATTGACAAGGTGGATTTTGACTACTCTAGGCATTTTTTACTTCACACCCACCAAAATAGACTGACCAAACTCTACCACCAAAAGGATCTAAAATTAAACTATTTAAGCCCCAATTCACCCGGAGCGGGAGTATTTCAACTAGAAACTGGAATAAAGAAAAACATACAAATCAAGTTGGTCGATGCCTACAACAACACCCGTCTCGTACAACTTTCCCTAACAGGATCAGACTTGGACTCCACCAAAGCAGATGGCGCTGCACCTGCTTCTCCGCAAGTCAGCTACTTCAAAAGCATCCTAAAAATTAAGGTTGCGCAATCTTCTAAAGGTGGATTGGCCAAGTTTTTCATTGGAAACAATACCTACGAGATTCTTCCCGCTTATCAGGATGCAGCTACCCGAACTTACCTTTGGGATCTCCGTTTTGGAATACCAAGCAAAATTGACTTGTGTTCAGAAATTTATATTCCAGATTTAATAGGCTATTTTCCAGTGGATAGAGAGCGTTTGATGGCCACGGCTAAACTTCAAGTTCGAACCGATTCGAGCAGTTTATTGGAAGATCTTTACCTTCGAGTAAGCCATTCGGGCACTACGGCTGCTCCTATTCTAAACTTAGGTGAATCTACCTCCTACCTTTGGAATCCCATCGAAGCTACTTGGGATGTTACTGGGTATGCTGGAAACAAAACTAGAACACAGGTCTACCAACGCGCAACCAACGGGGCACTCAGCTACATTGGAGGGGAATGGATTGGGAATCAAATTCGATTCAAAACCAGAAATTTTGGTAGTTTTGTTTTAGTTGAAGATGTCACCAAACCCAGCATCAGTCCGATTAAAGTAAATGCACAAGGCATGCGCTTCACGATCAAAGACAACCAATCTGGAATCAAGAGCTTTGAGGCTTTTGTCAATGGCGAATGGGTTTTGATGCGCTACGAATACAAGCAAGCTGTCATTTGGTCGGAGCAAATGAATGGCCAATCCTTCAAGGGAACTGCTGTATTGAAAGTAACCGATCAAGCGGGTAATGTGGCAGAATGGCGCGGCACTTTGAATTAATTGTTTTAACCACTAATCCTGAATAAAATGTCCTTAGAAGTAGGCCAATTGGCACCTAATTTTGAAGCTAAAATTGAAACTGGAGCTTCCATCCATCTATCCGACTACCGCGGAAAAAAAGTGATCCTATATTTTTATCCTAAAGATGCTACTCCAGGTTGTACCGCACAAGCATGCAACCTTCGGGACAATTACGCTGCCTTGTTGAAGGCAGGCTATATGGTATTTGGCATCAGTTCTGACGATGAAAAATCTCATAAAAAATTTATAGAAAAGCAAAATCTTCCATTTTCCTTAATTGCAGATACTGACTTAACCGTACACCATGCCTACGGCACCTGGGTAGAAAAATCCATGTATGGCCGGGCTTACATGGGCACTGCAAGAACTACCTTTGTGATCGATGAGACAGGAAAAATCGCAGAAATCATCGAAAAAGTAGATACCAAGAACCATACGGCACAAGTGCTCAAGTAAAAAGTCCTATGAAAAAACAATCCCTACCCGAGCTACAGAAAATCTGTAGCCAACTTCGAAGAGACGTCCTGCGCATGGTTCATACCGTACAGTCTGGCCACCCCGGTGCACCCCTCGGATGTGCTGAGTATTTTGTTGCACTATATTTTGACCAGCTACACCATAACCCTGATTTCCAAATGAATGGAAAAGGGGAAGATTTATTTTTTCTTTCGAATGGTCACCTCTCCGCAGGCTGGTATTCTGTGCTTGCACGTAGTGGCTATTTTCCTGTGGAAGAACTGAAAACCTTCCGCAAACTGAATTCCAGACTGCAAGGACATCCTGCCACGCACGAGCACCTTCCTGGCATTCGGATCGCTTCAGGATCTTTGGGTCAGGGATTGTCTGTAGCCTTAGGAACTGCCCAAGCGAAAAAATTGGATAAAGACGCTTCACTTGTTTATGTCTTGATGGGAGATGGAGAACTTCAGGAGGGACAGGTTTGGGAAGCAGCCATGTATGCTGCACATTACGGGATGGACAATGTGATTGCAACAGTTGACTACAATGGACAGCAGATTGATGGTCCAACTGCAAAAATAATGGACTTAAAAAACCTCAAAGCCAAATGGGAAGCATTCGGTTGGGAAGTCATCGAAACCAAAGAGGGCAATGATCTCGCAGCTGTGATTGCAGGTTTGGAAAAAGCCAAATCTCTTACAGGAAAGGGCAAACCCATCCTGAACCTTCTCTACACCGAAATGGGCTATGGCGTCGATTTCATGGTAGGCACGCACAAGTGGCACGGTTCCCCGCCAAATGACGAGCAATTGGCCCTTGCCTTGGGTCAATTGGAAGAAACGCTTGGCGACTATTAATTATCCATTGCAAAACACAAGAAGATGAGCTTAGACTTAAAATATACCTATACCGAAAAGAAAGACACGCGTTCTGGCTTTGGTGACGGATTTTTGGAGGCAGGAAAAAGAAACCCCAATGTGGTAGGCCTCTGTGCAGATTTGATTGGCTCCTTAAAAATGGGAGACTTCCAGAAGGAATTCCCGGATCGTTTTTTCCAAACCGGCATCGCCGAAGCCAATATGATTGGCTTGGCAGCAGGGATGACTATTGGGGATAAAATTCCTTTTACCGGGACATTTGCCAATTTTGCCACTGGCCGTGTTTACGATCAAATCCGACAGTCGGTAGCCTATTCCAATAAAAACGTAAAAATCTGTGCCTCACACGCCGGATTGACTTTAGGAGAAGATGGGGCTACCCACCAGATCTTGGAAGATTTGGGGATGATGAAAATGCTCCCCCACATGACTGTAATCAACCCTTGCGATTACAACCAAACCAAAGCTGCTACCTTAGCCATCGCGGAATACAAAGGGCCTGTTTACCTCCGTTTTGGACGCCCAAGCTGGCCTGTATTCACTCCTGCAAACCAAAAATTTGAGATCGGTAAGGCTTGGAAAATGATCGACGGAAAAGACGTTACCATCTTTGCGACCGGACACTTGGTGTGGGAAGCTGTCGTGGCTGAGGCCATGCTTCGCGAGGAAGGCATTCATGCCGAAGTGATCAACATTCATACCATCAAGCCTTTGGATACCGAAGCGATCTTGGAATCTGTAAAAAAGACCGGTTGTGCCGTATCCGCCGAAGAGCATCAAGTCAATGGAGGCTTGGGAGATAGCATCGCTCAAACCTTGATTTTACACAATCCTGCTCCCCTGGAGTATGTGGGCGTCCACGATAGCTTTGGTGAGTCAGGAACCCCAACTCAGCTTCTTGAAAAATACGGCCTCAATGCCGAAAATATCGTCAAAGCTGCCAAAAGAGCAATGGCACGAAAGTAACCTCGAAGGTTTTGAAACTTTCGAGGTCTTGAATCATTCAATAATTTAAAACCTTTGAGGTTTTGAAAATTTTGTTTTTAAATCCTTAGAGGTTTTGAAAATTTCGTTATATAAAACCTTCGAGGTTAAAAAAAACCTCAAAAGTTTGAGAAACAGTTGCGGTTTTCTTCAAACCTCGACTGTTTAAGTTTAAATTAGATGCCCTCGATTTTTAAAACTTTCATATTTTAAAACCTTCGAGGTTAAAAAAAAACTCAAAGGTTTACCCCATGCCCATGCGACCTACCCTACTCCTTTGTATTTTCCTTGCCTTTGGCTATTCTGCCAAAGGACAGACGCCTTCCTTTTGGCTGACCGACCCCAAATCCGGAATCCTATTCCAAAAGCAAGCTAAACCAAGTCCGGACTCAGGGCTACCTACTTCACAGATCAGCTTGTATTCCGATTCGATATTCCAATCCATGGACGGCTTTGGGGTTACGCTGAGCCAAGGTTCGGCCACCCATTTTTTGGCCATGTCTGATTCGGCACGAAAAGCTGCCCTCCAAGAATTATTTGGGGAAGGAGAAAAAGACATTCGTATCTCCTATTTACGGCTTTCTGTGGCGGCTTCTGATCTGAATGCATTTCCTTTTTCCTACAACGACCTCAAGGACCCTCAAGCAACTGATCCTACACTAAGCCAGTTTAGCCTGAGCTACGATACCCTAGACGTACTCCCTATCCTAAAGCAGATTCTGTCAGTAAACCCCAAAATAAAGCTGATGGCTTCCCCTTGGTCTCCCCCTACCTGGATGAAAGACAACAAGGACACTCGCGGAGGATCGCTACTGCCGCAGTTTGAGGCTAGCTATGCCCAATATTTAGTCAAATACATTCAGGAAATGGACAAGCGCGGGTTTACGATCGACGCGCTCACCATCCAAAATGAACCCCTGCACCCAGGTAATAATCCCTCCCTACTGATGCTAGCGGATCAGCAAGCCCGGTTTATTGGACAACATTTGGGACCTGCCTTTCAAAAAGCTGGGATTCGTACCAAAATCATTGTCTATGACCACAATGCTGATCGCCCAGATTACCCCATTGCGGTATTATCCGATCCAAAGGCCAATCCCTACATCGATGGCTCCGCTTTTCACCTCTATGGAGGAGCAATTGAGGCCTTATCCGAGGTTCATCAAGCCTTCCCGGACAAACACATTTACTTCACCGAGCAGTGGGTAGGTTCCCCTGGAAACATGGAAGAAGACATCGCTTGGCATGTCAAAAACCTACTAATAGGAGCTCCTAGAAACTGGGCAAAAACGGTATTGGAATGGAATTTAAGTTCCAATCCCAGCCTAAGCCCACATACAGATCGTGGGGGCTGTCATCGTTGCTTGGGAGCCATTACCATCGATAGCGATGCATTAACTCGAAATCCCGCTTACTATGTCATTGCCCATGCCAGCAAATTAGTCGATCCAGGCTCCTACCGGATTGGCTCCTCTATGCCTGAAGGTCTACCAAATGTGGCCTTTCTCCGAGCAGATGGGAAACAAGTTCTTATCGTACAAAACGACAGTAACGTTACCAAACAATTTGAAATTCGTTCAGATAACCATCATTTCAAGGCTTCACTTCCTGCTGGAGCCACCGGAACCTGGCTTTGGTAATCCAAACTAATAAACACGAAAAAGCCCTTCCTAAATTGAATTAGGAAGGGCTTTTTTACGAAATAATGTATTGCTTACACCTTAGGCACTACCCAACCATTGTTGTATTTGGCCTTCATTAGCTGATTTGCATCTGCATCTGTAAACATATTCTTGGTGGCATCCCAATAGACTTTCTTGCCAGTCTTGAAGGCGATGTTACCCATCTGTGCATTGATTGCAGCCACCGAACCGGTTTGAATTCCACACTTCAGTAGCTTGGCATCGTTGGCAGTCATGGCCTCTACAAAATTAACCGCATGCAGATCAAGTGCAGAAGGTCCAGACGGTTTGGTTTGCGGCACTTCCTCGACCTTATTTTTGCGCTGTCCATCCACCATCTCTGTTTCAGGAATCACCTTCCATCCACCTCGATTCACGACAAGCGTGGCATTGTTGCCTATAAACGCGATCCCTTCAGTAGTACCATAGTTTCCACCATCAATCCCTGTTGCATGCTCCCAGAGCATGTTGAAGCCCTCGTATTCGTATACGGTCTGCAAGGTGTCTGGGGTTTCGGAAGCATCATTTGGATAGGCAAATTTACCTCCAGAAGCCATCACAGATTTAGGAGCACTTACCCCCATCGCAAAAAGCGCAATATCAATCTCGTGTACACCCCAGTCGGTCATCAAACCACCTGCATAATCCCAGAACCAGCGAAAACTGAAATGGAATCGGTTTGCATTGAAGTCCCGCTTTGGAGCAGGTCCAAGCCACATGTTGTAATCCACTCCAGCAGGTACTGCACTATTTGCAACAACTGGTACTGGCTTCATCCAGCCTTGATAGGCCCAACATTTAACCAAACGGATTTGGCCAAGCTTGCCTGACTTCACGTATTGAATGGCTTGGTCGTACTGTGAACCAGAGCGTTGCCACTGTCCTACCTGAACAATCTTGCCGTAGCGCTCTTGTGCCTTCACCATGATTTGACACTCTTCGATGGTGTTGGCAATTGGTTTTTCTACATACACGTGCTTGCCTGAGGAAACAGCGTCTACCATGTTGAGACAGTGCCAGTGGTCTGGGGTACCGATGATTACCACATCGATATCCTTGTTTTCAAGCATCTTGCGGTAGTCCTT
>CAMDEU010000084.1 GCA_945897085.1 Spirosoma fluviale
TGGAAGGATGGGATATTGGCCAAGCCCAAAACGACTCCTTCTTGAGGATCTACAAGTCCGGGAATGCCAATTCCAATCCCTTCAAAGGAGTAGGGTAGGTACGATTCAATAAAGGTGGCGAGGCTTTCCAAAATCACTTCCTGACTGGCTAATGCAGGTGTGGGGATGCTTCGGATATCTTGGAGCTGGCCTGTTACCAGCACGCCAGCTTTGATGCTGGTGCCGCCAATATCGATGCCTAGAATAACGTGTTCCATTCAAAAAAAGAATTAATGGGGGTGAAAAAACCTGGCTTTCAGAATTGTTGAAAATCAGGATTAAGAAAATTTCGAATAATGGATTTTTTAAATCAGGCCTTCGATGGATTTCTCCAGTTCACGAGCAGTGGCCAAAAACTCCTCTACATTCATGTCTCGGAAGAAAATCAGTCCATGGCTTGCTCTGACCTTGGCATGCTCGTGCTGGTAGAAGTAATTTTTGCCCAGCAAGAGTTGAATGTCATTGAGCTGCCCTACCCAAGTGCGCTTGGCGACAGTGCTAAACTTGCCGTTGTGTGCATAGCTTGGGAAGGAGGCCTTGACCTGACTGAGGTAGCAGTTGGCAAAGGAATCCTCCATCACGGCCATGTCTCCAAGGGATACAGGAACGATGACGTTGGCTTCATGAGGTTCAAACTTGAACCACACATTTCTGTAGCCAATGATACGTAGGTTACTGGTATCGTACATCTCGGACCATTTTTTGACTGCCGCAGCAGTGGCTTGAAGTACCTTGTAGTGCGTATCAGGTCCAGAACCTTCGGGATCAAGTGTAAGACTCAATTTGGTCGGTTTGATTTTCTGGAGGAGGTCAACGATCGGATCCACATCGCGGGTTTTGTCGGGTTGCTCTGTGAAAATATCTCCAGTATAAAAGCCGAGGCGCAGGTGGTGTACATTTTTGACTTGGACCCCAAAGTGGGCCCACACCAGCTCCTCCTCAAACTCGCGGATCATTCCTTTGAGCTTCTGAATTTTAGGTGGATTTTTTTCACCGTCGTAGGATTTCTTCAGGATTTGGATGACCTCATTGATTGTTTCTCGCAGTTGCTCTTTGTCTTTGATCTCCCAAACGATGCAGAGCGCGCGAACCACTCGGTGGCAAAGACCTCTGGAGCGTGCGACCCCATTTTCGGAGGCTACATTGGTCAGGAAGTGGTAGACGTCCTTGTCTGTTTTGAGGCGATAGCCCACCTCAAAGAAGTCCTCGTAATTGGTCATTTGGATCTTTCCATCTTCCAATAATTTTTTGGTATGGAGCAGGGTGTCAATCACAAACTTGTTGGTTACGGCTGTGAATCCCGAGGTAAGTACCGAAAAGTGAGCCGTGTTGCTTGGATCATGCAGTTGGTTGGTGATGTGGGGCAGGATCCCTAGGGAAATGTCGTCGTGGTGTGGCCCAGTATGCAGTACCACCTCATTTTTCTCTTGTTCTAGCCCTTTGGATATTTTGGCGGAAATACTCTGGATCACCTGGTTTACCGTGTCTTCGGAGAGGTTCGGGATTTGCTTGCAGTAGGGATCTGCCTTTAAATCTTCCAACTTGAGTCGGTGTCCGTAGCTATTCTTTTTCTTACAGAGTTCAATGACCGCTCGCTCAGTTTTTTCAAAAGTCCAGGAGCCAGTAGAATAATAGGAATCAATGGAGTCCGTGAGTTTGACCGCAGCGCCTCGGGTCAAGTAAAATCTTCCTTGAACTAGTTTTTGGAGGATGGTAGCAGGAAACTGGGTGTTGGGGCCAGACTCCAAGGAATCTCGAACAATTCCGGCCTTGGCTTCACCTGCAGCAATGACAATTCCGACCGCATTTGGGTTGTAGACGATGGTGTCTAAGCCAATGGTGATTACGAGACGGTTGGCCGAAATCTCGATGCCTCCGAGATCTCCTGCAGCTACCGCTTGAGTTTCAAAGTTGGTTTCAGTTAGGCGGGTAACGGAGTAGGGGTGTGATCCTCGGGTATTGAAGGCGATGTGTCCATCTGGGCCTATGCCACCAAGGAAAAAGCCAATGCCTCCTTTTGCGCGGATTCGTTGCTCGTAGTCACCGCACCATTGATCAATTAGGTAGATGGAGGTTTGCTGGAGTTGCTCGAGTTCATTGATAGGATCTCGAAATCGTAGGCTTAGGTCTACCTTTAAGTCGGGGAATATTTTGCTAAAGTGCTTTCCTTCAGCGAGGCGAATCTCATCTGAATTGATCAGGATGGCCTTTTCTTTGGAGAGCCCAAATCCGCTGAGGTAAAACCTGTTGACGTAATCGTAAAAGCTGTTGTGCTGCTTGGAAGAGATGGGGTAAAACTCATCGATTTGCACAAAGGTGAGTTCGCTGAGGCTAGGTTGGGGGGTGTTCCCTAACCCGTATTTTTCCCGAACCTCCTTGCCTTTTTTGCTGTCCCAATTTTCAAGAAGGTACTGCGTCCACTTGATAAAGTATTCTGGGGTCTTGCCGGTAGGTAAGCTGACCACTCCTTCTGGATTTGCAGCCACCCATTCCAGAAAACGGCAGGCGGTAAGGAGGCCGAGCTTGGGGAAGTTGTCTACTAAAAGGTAGGGGAGCTGGGTGGTTATTTTGGTGACTCCAGACTCTGCCAGGAAAGCCTTTTCAACTTCGGAAAACGTGGTGTTTGCGTGCATGGGAATGGCTGTTGAAGGAGTAAAACTAGAACTTCCCAAGCTTCTGGAGCCTTCAATGAAGCAAAAGGCAGCTGGAATTGGGATAATCAAAACTACAAAAAAACAGGTGTATAAACCGAATACTTTATTAAAAAAATTAACAAAGATTTATCTATAAATAAAAAATATAATAAATGAAATTAGGTAAATTTTGGTCAACAGCAGACGGTCCACGGCAAATTTTTGGAACCCCAACCCTGGTTCTAAGGGATAGTGGACAAAAAAAATGTCTCAACGAGATCGCTGAGACATTTAATGGCTTTAGGCCGTATATGTTTGGATTAGGCGGTTACGCCAAGGGCCTTGGCCATAGTCGCTCCGATTTCCGCAGGAGATTCAGCAACCAAGATTCCATTTTCTCGCATGATTCTCATTTTTGCTGCTGCAGTATCGTCGGCACCGCCGATGATGGCACCTGCGTGACCCATTCTACGGCCTGGAGGAGCTGTTTGACCAGCAATAAATCCTACAACTGGCTTTTTATTGCCTGTTTCTCGGATCCAGCGTGCTGCTTCAGCTTCGTAATTTCCGCCGATTTCTCCGATCATGATGATCGCATCCGTTTCGGGATCGTTCATCAATAGCTCTACTGCCTGCTTCGTAGAGGTCCCAATAATTGGATCTCCTCCAATGCCAATCGCGGTAGAAACGCCAAGACCAGCTTTTGCTACCTGATCCGCAGCTTCGTAGGTTAAGGTTCCAGATTTGGAGACAATACCAATTCTACCTGATTTAAACACAAAGCCAGGCATGATTCCCACCTTCGCTTCACCTGGAGTGATTACGCCAGGGCAGTTGGGGCCGATTAGGGTACAACCTCTTTCTTTGATATAGGGCTTGGCACGCATCATGTCTGCCACGGGAATTCCTTCAGTGATGGCAATGATTACTTTAATGCCAGCATCAGCAGCTTCCATAATGGCATCAGCAGCAAAAGCAGGGGGTACGAAAATGATTGAGGTGTCAGCTCCCGTTTTCTGTACGGCTTCTTCTACCGAATTGAACACGGGTCTTTCCAAATGCAACGTTCCGCCTTTGCCTGGAGTGACTCCACCCACTACCTGGGTACCATACTCGATCATTTGCTGGGCGTGAAAAGAGCCTTCAGTTCCTGTGAAGCCCTGAACGATTACTTTAGAATTTTTATTGACGAGTACACTCATGATGCGCTGATTATAGTTTCGCACAAAAGTAGGAGAAAGCACCCCCCATTCAAAAGAAAAAAGCAACATTCTACAGGTAATTTGATGTGGTCGAGTAAAGCTTTGTTATCCGCTAGTCGATTCGCAAAAAGTAAACTCTCCTTTCCTGCTTTTCGTAGTACTGCTTTTAATCTACAATTGAAAATCCTTTCTTAGATCAAGGCAGATTGTGATTTTTTGATTCTAAAAAATTAACTTTGAAATGGGGGTTGTTAAAGTAAAATAATTAAACTCTAGCACCCACCAAGACTAGATTCATGCTGCTAAAAACCACTTCGCTAAGCTTTGCCTATCCCGGGCAGCCCAGCCTTTCCTTTCCAGATTTCTCACTTTCTGGGGGGGAGGCGGTACTCCTTTTAGGTAAATCCGGGTCTGGGAAAACTACCTTCCTGAATCTGCTCGCAGGACTCCTTAGCCCCAACCATGGCGAAGTGATCCTGGATGGGACTGTACTTTCTTCCCTTCAAGGTCATCGTTTGGACTTGTTTCGAGGGCAGCATATTGGAATTATATTCCAAAAGGCACACTTAATTGCCGCCCTCACCGTGAAACAGAACTTGGAGCTTGCGCAATTTTTAAGCAAGAAAAATGGATCTTCACCCCTGGCACTACTCCAAGATTTGGGTATAGCTGACAAAGCATCTGCAGCGGTAGGCACCTTGAGTGAAGGGGAGGCGCAACGGGTATCCATCGCTCGAGCCTTGATCAATACACCCAAACTGATCCTAGCTGATGAGCCTACTTCTAGCTTGGATGACGAACATGCACAGCGGGTGATCACACTTTTAAAAAGCGAGGCTGCCAAAATAGGGGCGGCCCTTGTGATCGTTACACACGACCAGCGTGTTAAATCAGAAGTTTCACAGGTACTTGAACTGAAAAGCGAATGAATCTACTCACCCTCAGTTGGAAATACCTCAGCTTTCGGCCACTTGCTACTGGCTTGAATGTGATTTTATTGGCCTTTGGGCTTGCCATCATCACTGTTTTGCTCCTTGTTCAATATCAGTTTGAGGAAAAAATGACCCGTGATGCTGCTGGGATCGATCTGGTAGTAGGAGCTAAAGGAAGCCCGCTCCAGTTGATTCTTTCCTCGGTTTACCACATTGATTTTCCGACAGGAAATATCAAGATGGAGGAGGCGCAACGTATTTCTAGAAGTCGCTTGGTGAAGCAAGTCATCCCGCTTGCCATGGGTGATAATGTCCAAGGCCTTCGAATCTTGGGTACCAACCACGATTATTTGGACCTCTATTCGGTAAAATTCGCAGCTGGAAAACCCTGGGAGCAGCCTTTTGAGGTGACTCTGGGGGCAGAAAGTGCCCAGATTCTCGGGTTGAAGCTTGGAGACACCTTTAGTGGAAGTCACGGAATCAGCGTGGGGAGCCATGACCACGACCAACATGCGTTTAAGGTAACGGGTATTTTGGCGCCCAGCGGAAAAGTGGTCGATCGACTCGTGCTCACCAGCATTGAATCGGTTTGGTATACCCATGATGAAGAAAGTGGCGCTGAACCAGATACCACTACACAAGTAGAGGAAGAGCGCATTGCTGTAGAAGAAGACGCTCCGGAAGAAGGTATAGACCCTCAGCTCCTTCCTGTCTCTGCTCGGGGCTTTCCGGTCACGGATCAGGATAGAGAAGTGACCACCCTGCTTATTCGCTACCGCAATCCTATGGCTGCCATACAGCTACCACGGATGATTAATTCGGGTACCTCCATGCAGGCAGCTTCTCCTGCATTTGAAATGTCGCGCTTGTTTGAATTGTTGGGTGTCGGAATCAGCCTTTTGCAGGGCTTGGCCATTGCCTTAGTGGTGATTGCGGGCTTGAGCATATTTATAGCGCTCTACAATTCCCTGAAGGAGCGGAAATATGACCTGGCCATCTTACGAACCCTGGGTGCTTCTCGTGGGCAACTGGTAGGTTTGGTATTTTTGGAAGGCATCTCCCTAACGATACTGGGTGCTATTTTTGGTATTGCTTTTGGGCATGGCTTTTTGGCGCTCATCGTGGAACTTACTTCCCAAGAGCTGGTTTCTTTGGTGGATCCCTGGGTATTCCTAACCGAAGAAGGATTGATTTTCGGTTATGCCTTGACAGTTGGGATCGTAGCCTCACTGATCCCTGCTTGGTCTGCCTACCAAACGAGTATTGCAAAGCAGCTCACAAAAACGTAATTAGCATAAAATTTAAAGCAAGATGAAAAAAGGAGAATTCCTTATCGGTTTACTTTTGGCTCTAGCCACTTTTTCACATAATTCTCAGGCCCAAGGAGTTTGGAAAAGTTTGTCTGAGGTGACCTACAAAATCAGTAAAGACAATTTTGGAGAATTGTATGTTCCTGTTTTCTCGGAGAACATCAAAAAATTGGAAGGAAAGTTTGTGGAAGCGGACGGCTACATCATCCCTTTTGAAGGAATGTTTAAACCTACTCAAATCATCTTGTCGAGCTTGCCTCTAGCGGAATGTTTTTTTTGTGGTTCGGGTGGACCGGAAACCGTCATGGAAGTGATGCTTAGTTCCCCCATCAAATACACCTCCAAGCGGGTGAAGGTACGGGGTAAGCTAACCCTGAATACTGCAGACCCAGAAAAGTTGATGTACATCCTCAAGGAAGGAAAGCTGGTAGAGAATTAATACTCGACAAGCTTCCTTTCAACTATATTAGCCCTTATTCGCCTTTAGATAGTCTTGCACCTTGCCTTGGAATTTTCCTAATATATCTAGGCTGACTTTCCCTACTTTTCCAGAACCCACTTTTCGATCGTCGATCTGTGTAACTGGCAAGATAATCTTGGTGGTGGCAGAGATGAATGCTTCATCTGCTTCCCAAACCTCAGCTAGGGAAATAGGTCGGACTTGCACATTCCCAGCAATAGCTAGCAAATGCTTTCGGGTGATGCCCATCAGGATGTGCCGATCTGGGGTGGAGATGATTCCATCTTTGACAATAAAAAAATTACTCCTCGAACTTTCACTTACCTGGCCGTCCCAGTGGTAGATTACATCTTCTGCTCCCTGAGCATTCCACTGCACACTATGCCAAACCGGTAGTGTATAATTGGTGGTCTTAATGTCAGCAATCGCGCGGACATGTTCTAGACTGATCAGCTTGACGCCATTTTGGTATTTTTCCTCGGAGGGGAAACTCAATTCTTCTCCAAACATAAAAAGCTTACCCGTTGCAGGGGAGAAGTGGTCTTCTGAAACTCCCCCCGTCAACACCATTCTAATACCTCCTTGCTCCATGTCATTTTTTTGGATCAACTCCGCAATGATGGCACGAAGTTCTTCTCGAGAATAAGCGAGAGGCAAATAGGTTTTTGCTGCAGAGCCGATAAAGCGATCTAGGTAATCTTCCAGAAATACAGGCTGGTACGCTTGGGTGCGGAAAAAATCAAAAATACCATAACCTCGGATTACTGCCAGGTCGGCAGGATGGAGGCGAGCATCTTGGGCGGGGATAATTTCCCCATCGGCAAAACAGAATGGTTTCATAGCGCTTTAGTCAGTAATCAAAATTAGGAACTTAAATTTACATTGGCTTTGCTAATGAGCCCAGTTTCTTTTTTAATTTTAAAATTAGTTAACCAATCTCTAACTCCCATGAAACTATTTTCTGCTTCCTTGATCCTGTTACTGTCTTTTCTAGTGCTTGCTTGTGCCAACCCATTGATTGAAGCAAACAAGGAGATGCGTGCACAAATTATAGGGGTCCACGACGAGGTGATGCCCAAAATAGGGCAACTCATGTCTTTGGAAAAGAAAGCCTTGGCGCAGGCAGACAGCCTTTTAGCCCAAGACAGTACGGCTATCGCCGAAATTGAGGGCATGCAATCCCTTGCAGGGCAGCTCAATCAGGCCCATGAGGGGATGTTTGTATGGATGAGACAGTATTCGCTTGAGGAGGAAGGAAAAACTCCCGAAGAAATCAAAACCTATTTGGATGAGCAACTGGTGAAAGTCAATCAAGTCAATGGGAACATCAAAGCGGCGATGGAACAGGCAGCTTCAAAGTTGAAAGATTAATTCTCCGAGGGTGGGTTTTTCAGATACTGCTCTACTCGAGGCGCATCGATGACCCCTTCGTTCATACCCCAACTGTTGTACAAGTAGGTGGCGATCTGTGCTAAGTCCAAGGGGCTGAGGTT
>CAMDEU010000085.1 GCA_945897085.1 Spirosoma fluviale
GCAGGGGTCCCACCTCTTCCCATCCCGAACAGAGAAGTTAAGCCCTGCAGCGCCGATGGTACTGGGGTTACACCCGGGAGAGTAGGTCGCCGCCACATTATTGAAGCCCTTCGATTCGATTCGAAGGGCTTTTTTGTTGTACCATGTACCATGTACGAAGTACAAAGTACCAAGTATGGATTCGTTTTCTGACCCAAATCGTACTTCTGAGGGATCTTGCCTGCCTGCCGCAGGCGGGGTACATGGTACTTTGTACCTGGTACTTAATACATGGTACCTGGTACTTAGTAGATTGTACAATGTACCTCCTGCAATCTTCTTTTCCCCCATTCATTTTTCTTTTCCCCGAATAAATTGCAGTTTTGCATCAAATCTTCTTGGAATGGCTGTATTACTTCAACACCTGAAACTTTTAAATCAAGGTAAGTTCTCACCACCTAAAGACTATTCCTTTTCCAATGGCATACTAAGCCCTGCGGACGAGAAAGTGAAGGTTTCCTACGATGACGTGATAGACTGCTCCAACTACCTAGCCTCCAGAGGATGGGTGGATCTTCGCTGTGGTCTAGGCGAACCAGGACAAGAATACCGGGAAACAGTCGCATCCCTCTGCGCCGCACTTCAGGCCGGAGGATTTGCTAAAGCGGTGGTACTTCCCAATACAGACCCCGTCATCCAATCCAAAACTGAAGTCACTTTTCTGAAAGCTAAAGCAGAAGCTTTTCACCAAGAATTGGTCATCCTCGGTGCTGTAACCAAAGACGCGCAAGGGGAAGACCTCACCGAAATGTTGGACATGCACTTTCAGGCTGGGATCCAGTACTTCGGTGATGGAACCCATCCCCTAGCAAATGCGGACCGCTACCTAAAGATCTTACAATACCTTCAGAAATTTGAAGGCACCTTATTTGACCATGCCTACGATCCCTTGCTCGCAATTTTTGGGCAGATGCACGAAGGCGAAATATCCACTCAGCTGGGTATGAAAGGAATTCCTAATCTGGCGGAAGAAGTAGCCATCCAACGGAATGTTGAACTTCTGCGCTACGCAGGAGGTCGGGTACACTTTCAAACCTTAAGCACAGCTAAAGGGGTGGATCTAATCCGCCAAGCCAAGAAAGAAGGTCTCCAAGTGACCGCCGATGTGTCCATCTATCAGTTGATTTTTACCGATGGGGACTTGCTGTCTTTTGATACAAACTTGAAGGTACAACCTCCTTTTCGAGGAGCCACAGATCGGGCAGCACTCCTGCAAGGTCTTCGAGATGGAACCCTTGATGCGCTCGTGTCCAATCACCAGCCGCAAGACTATGATTCCAAGTTCTGTGAGTTTGACCATGCCGCTTTTGGAATGGCTGGGCTAACTGCTTTCCTTCCTGCAATGGCGCAGCTAGCCAAAGAGCTAGGCTGGGAGCTGCTTCTAGAAAAAGTGACCTCAGGGCCTGAAAAAGTAGTAGGCCAAAGCGCTGATTCTTGGACCATTTTTGATCCAACGGAAAAGTGGACCTACAATGAAAAAACCAATCCTTCTCTTTCTGCCAACCATCCCTGGTTTGGGCAAGAACTGACCGGCAAGGTGAAGTACTGCATTCAAAAAGGTCAATTGATCCAAGTAAATGACTAAATACTTCAAGACAGCCTATCAATTTGGGGCACTTGGGGGACTGTTGAGTGGGATTTCTTTTTATGTGCTCTCCCTATTTCATTCGGATCCGACCAACCTAAATCTGGTTTTTGGGTACTTAATTACCCCCTTCACCGTGTTCTTGGCGATTAAATTTTTTAAAGACTACAGCAACGAAGGCTACCTTTCCTTCTCAGAAGGAATGTCCGTGGGGGCAGTAAGTTTCGTGCTGCTAGCACTACTCTCTACTGGCATTATTTGGGGAGTACTCGAGAGCTCCTCGTCCTTGTTCTCAGCTATTCAAACTTCAAAATCGGCAGTGCTGGAGCAAAATAAAGAGATGATTATCTCCCAAGTGGGCCAGGCTTCCTTTGAAGTCACCCAAACTAATTTGCAAAGCATGACTCCTTGGGATGTTGCACTCAACGATGGCATTTGGAAAATCCTTCCCGGAATGTTTTTTAGCATTCTTATTTCAACTATTTTAAGGAAAAATAAAATATCGACATGAACGATCAAGCACAGTCTCCAATTCAATCGGCAGTAAGACCGGGAATAATCCTCGGTCTAGTCTCCTTGGTACTCACGTATGTTGTCTACTTTATTGATTCATCCTATCTCGCTTCTGGCTATTTCGGGCTGTTGGCACTGGTACTTTTCTTCGCACTCATCATTTATTTTGGAAAAGAGTACAGAAATGAGCTAGGTGGATTTATGACTTTCGGAGTAGCATTTAACTTCAGCTTCTTTACGATTTTAACCTCAGGGGTTCTTGGATTGATTGGGACTATACTCTTGTTCCATGTGATTGATCCTTCCTTGCCGCAGGTGCTTGGAGAAATAACTTTTGAATCTCAATTGGAGATGATGGAGAAATTTGGCGCAAGTCCGGATTCTTTAGCCCCTGAAGTTCTTGATGAGATGAGAGAAGCTTCTGCTTCCAACTTTACCCTTGTGGGTCAATTGAAAGGTTTTGGTATTGGATTAATTGCTTATGCCATTATTGCCTTAATTTTGGGAGCAATACTTAAAAAGCGAGACAAGTCTTTAGACTTTTAACATGACCCAGATTTCCGTAGTTGTTCCGGTATTCAACGAAGAAGAATCCCTTCCTGAGCTGACCCAGTGGATACATCGGGTCATGCAGGAGCATCAATTCTCCTATGAGGTACTCTTGATCAATGATGGTAGTACAGACCGCTCCTGGGAGGTAATCCAGTCTTTGGCTTCCAAAAATGAAGCCTTGAAAGGGATCAACTTTACCCGCAACTATGGTAAGTCTGCCGCCCTCGACGCAGGCTTCAAGCGTTGCTCTGGAGAGGTGGTCATCACCATGGATGCAGACCTGCAAGACAGTCCAGACGAAATTCCAGGTCTCTTCTCCATGATCAATGGAGGTCTTGATGTGGTGTCTGGCTGGAAAAAAGAGCGCCACGATCCCATTTCCAAGACCGTCCCCTCCAAATTTTTCAATGGGGTGACCCGCTGGATTTCGGGGATTCAGTTGAACGACTTCAACTGTGGATTGAAAGCCTACCGCAATAAGGTGGTAAAAAACATCCACATCTATGGCGAAATGCACCGATACATTCCGCTTTTAGCAAAGTGGAATGGCTTCCCTAAAATCGGTGAGAAGGTAGTGGCTCATCAAGCCCGTAAGTACGGCTATTCCAAGTTTGGCTTGGAGCGCTTCCTCAATGGCTTTTTGGACCTCATCTCCGTATCCTTTGTGCACCGGTACAAGAAAAAGCCGATGCATTTTTTTGGCTTACTAGGGACACTTTCCTTCTTCACTGGATTTGTGATCACGGTATGGTTAATTATTCAAAAAATCTATGGACTGAGTCAAGGCGTAAAAGTGAGGGAGGTAGTGGATCAGCCTGTGTTTTTCTTGGCATTGGTGGCCCTCGTGATTGGAGCACAGTTGTTTTTGACAGGCTTCATTGCGGAACTAATGACCTCCAATCAGTCCAAAGAGCCTGAATACAAAATCGACGAAGAAATCAATTTAGATTTTTGATGTTCTTTTCTTGTATCATTCCTGTTTACAATCGGCCGGATGAATTGAAGGACTTGCTGAACAGTTTGCTCCAGCAGAGTCACCAATCCTTTGAAGTAATCGTAGTTGAAGACGGTTCCACCCTGCGCTGCAAGGAAGTGGTGGCTGCCTTTGCAGACCAACTGACAATCCATTATTTTTTTCAAGAGAATACCGGACAAGGCTTTGCGCGTAATTTTGGGATGCAACAGGCCAAAGGGGATTTCTTTGTGATTCTCGATTCGGATGTACTCCTTCCACCCAGCTATTTTGAACGTTTGCAGGAAGCCATTCAAGCCCGATCTCTGGATGCATTTGGAGGTCCTGATGCTGCAGCTTCGGATTTTTCTCCGCTACAAAAAGCGATGGACTTTGCGATGACTTCTTTTTGGACGACGGGAGGTATACGTGGCAAACTCAAGAACCCGGCAGCATACCAGGCCAGGGGATTCAATATGGGTGTGTCTAGAGCTGTTTTTGCCCGTTTGGGCGGCTTTGTAGATCCCAACAGGGGAGAAGATATCGAGTGGAGCCTCCGCATCAAGAAGGCGGGATTTCGCTTGGAATTGGTGTCGGAGGCTTTTGTCTACCACAAGCGAAAAAATACGTTGCTGTCTTTTGCCAAGCAGGCCTTTTCCTTTGGAAGAAATCGGGTCAATGTGTCTCGCTTTCACCCCGAAGCCATTAAACTGGTCCATGCCTTGCCGAGCTTCTTTCTTCTTTTTCTAATTTCTCTGGCAGTCAACCTGATTTTTATTCAATTGCTGCTGCTACCCCACCTGCTCATGCTAGGGACATGGGCTACTTTGGTGATGAGTCAAGCTACCTTGCAGTATCGTTCCCCGCTGGTCGGTGGTTTGGCACTGGTAACCTCCTTGGTTCAACTAGCAGGTTATGGGCTTGGTTTGCTTTGGGAGCTTGTGGTCAAATGGACCAAGGGTTAGTTTCCCTTTTGGCAAACGAAGATCACCTCATCCGGAGCTAGTGCATACTGCTTCACTTTTTTGGGATCAAGCTTCTTCACAAATTGATTTTCTTCGATCTGAATTCCTGAGTGACGAAGTCTTTCCGCGTAATCCTTTCCAAACTTCCGTACGTGATCCCGCTGTCCAAATAGACGTTCCCGTTTTGCCGGATCGGTGATGGTCTTGTCTTCGAGCGTTTTCTCCAAGGAATAGACGGGCGACTGCAAAATCCCCCAGCCCCCAGGTTTCAAAACCCGGTTAAACTCCGAGCAAACGCGAATATCATCTTCCACATGCTCGAGTACGTGGTTGCAAAAAACTACGTCAAAGGTATTGTCGTCAAAGGGGATGTCGTGTACATCCATCTTGACCTTAGCGAGTGGAGATTCAATGTCTGCAGTTATATAGTCCAAGTTGGAAAGTGCTTCAAAGCGTTTGATAAAGCAATGCTCGGGAGCTACATGGAGCACCTTGAGGGGAGCTGTAAAAAAGTTGGTTTTCTCTTGAAGGAAAAGCCACATCAATCGGTGGCGTTCCAGAGCAAGGCAATTGGGGCAGAGCGCATTTTCGCGTGCGATGCGGCCATAGGGTAAAAATTTCTTGTAGGAATGAGAGCAGACAGGGCAGGTTACGTCTTTGCCCTGGTTGAGCTGGGAGAGTACCTTCATCGCTATGGGGCTCACCGTTTGGAGGATAGGCCTTGGGATGTAGCGAATGACAAAACTGATGATGGATTTCATAGGACCAGGAAGGAGGCTGCAAGTTACCAAAAGAGGTGCTTTTTGGCTAGTTTTTTTGTAGTGGAATTCGTTCGTACTCTTTTTTAAGGGGAGGTCCTTTGAAAGGATTACGAGATTTTACTTTCTGGAGAAGCGGATTTGAACGCAAGGAATTGAGCAATTGCCTTCTTTGCTTCCTGGGGTGTTTGCGTGCCAATAAGGAATTTTTTCTTTTTGGTTTGAACCATAATTCCCCACTTTCCACCCGTGGTATAGGACCAAGAATCACCATTCCATTTGATTCCCCAGCCACCATACTCCCACAATCCATTGTAGGTAATCAGTTCCATCGCTTCTATCTCCTCCAAACGAAAGCTTCTCCATCGAGTAAAAGGAAAAAACCGGTATGATAGGGAATCCTCTTCCATTCGTGTGGAGAGGGTAAAGCTTAAAAAAAGCGCATTTAAAAGTATAACCATGCCTATTGGGAAGGCTAGATCCATCAAGGTTAGTGGGGCCTTGTCTTCCAAAAAGAATAAAGAACCAATAGAGAATGTTGAAATTCCTAGAATGAGTACCCAGATCCAGATTTGTCTGAAGCGCTGGATCTCTTGAAAGACGACTTTTGCCATAGTTACAATTTAACGCTTTTTTCTCATCCATAGGTGAAAAAATAAGGGGACGATTTTACAGTCCCTGCCCATACTACCCTACTGGATTAAGCAAAAAAAATCCCTCCAAATTTCGGAGGGATTAAATGCTACTTCTTTTTGAAAAGTGAGTCTACAAATTCGGTTCGGTTGAAGAGCTGCAAGTCGGTCATCTTTTCTCCAACGCCGATGTACTTGACAGGAATTTTGAACTGGTCTGAGATGCCGATTACCACCCCACCCTTGGCAGTGCCATCCAGTTTTGTGATGGCTAAAGCGCTGACTTCGGTAGCCTTGGTAAATTCCTTGGCCTGCAGGAAGGCATTTTGCCCGGTAGAACCATCCAGTACCAAAAGAATCTCGTGAGGTGCATCGGGAATAAATTTTTGCATCACCCGCTTTATTTTGGTCAGCTCGTTCATCAGGTTGACCTTGGTGTGCAATCTGCCAGCAGTATCGATAATGACCAGGTCCGCTTGCGTATCTACGCCTTGCTTCATGGTATCAAAGGCGACAGCCGCAGGATCGGTATTCATGCCGTGGGACACGACAGGTACACCTACCCGGTTGCCCCATAGGATCAGTTGATCTACTGCTGCGGCTCTAAACGTATCTGCTGCTCCAAGGACTACGGATTTGCCGGCATTCTTGAAGAGGTGCGCCAGTTTGCCAATGGTAGTGGTTTTACCGACCCCATTGACACCAACAACTAGAATAACGTAAGGCTTTTTGTCTGCGGGTAGGTCAAAATCAAGGAGATCTTGCGTGTTGTTTTCTTCTAGAAGCAATGCAATTTCTTCCCGAAGGATGAGGTCTAGCTCAGAAGCATTGAGGTACTTGTCACGAGCGACGCGCTCCTCAATGCGTTTGATTACTTTAAGGGTTGTCTCTACGCCTAGATCCGAGCCGATGAGGACCTCTTCCAACTCATCCAATACTTCTTCATCGACTTTTGATTTGCCGACTACAGCCTTGCTTAGTTTGGAGAAAATCGATTCATTGGTCTTTTGGAGACCTTGGTCCAAGCTTTCTTTTTTCTCTTTTGAAAAGAAACCAAAAATTCCCATGGGGTTTGTCGCTAATTGAAAGTCAAGGTAATGAAAAAGTCCCTACTGAAATAATCAGAGGGACTTTTACTACCAACACTAGGAAGGTAAAAATTACTTGTTCAAGACCGCCTGAACTTCGGTAGAAGGCACCATTTCTTCTCTAAAGGTGTATGCGCCAGTCTTTGGAGACTTTACTGCACGGATTACTTTGGCGTAAGACACGCCACCTTCTTTTTTTAGGGTTGCTACAACTTTCTTAGCCATTGCTTTTTGGTTTAGGGGACGAAGTCCCGAGCTAAAATTACTTTATTTCTTTATGAACAGTCATCTTCTTCAAGATTGGATTGAATTTCTTCAACTCTAATCTTTCAGTCGTGTTTTTTCTGTTTTTGGTGGTGATGTATCTAGAAGTACCTGGCATGCCTGAGTTTTTATGCTCTGTGCATTCCATAATCACTTGTACTCTGTTGCCTTTCTTAGCCATCTCTGTGTTGATTTAAGGGACTGTGACTGAATTATCTGATTACAATCATGCCGCTATCCTGCGCTTTTTTCAAAACTGCAGTGATGCCATTCTTGTTGATTGTCTTCAATGCCTTAGAGCACACTTTCAATGTAATCCATGCGTCTTCTTCAGGAACGTAAAAATTCTTCTTGTGAAGGTTCGGGTAGAACTTACGTTTCGTCTTGTTGTTTGCATGGGAAACATTGTTACCTACTCGAGGTCTTTTGCCGGTAATGTCACAAACTTTTGCCATGATAATATCTACTTTGTGGTATGCGTTTCTGTATTGGGTCTGCAAATATCGGAACTTTTCGGATAGTAGCAACAACTATTTTTAAAAATATTCCTTGATTTTTAGGATTTCGGATAGGGGCAATG
>CAMDEU010000086.1 GCA_945897085.1 Spirosoma fluviale
CTGTGCCGATAATATCCATTGGACCAGCAGCAAGAATTACCAAAGGATTTTTGGCTGAACTTTTATTGATTTGAGAGGTAATTTCGATGATTGCATAGTTTGGTGCATTGACCGCTTCGATAAACTTTGTCTTTTTAAATCCAAAATTCCGAGAACCCAAAAAAGCACTTTCTCGCATCTGGGCGTCAGCCCCTGCATCAGTTTTGTTTGAACCCCAGGTATGGCTACTGAAAGCATAAACCACCACCTGATCTTGGATTTCCTTTGCTGCCACCAAAGCCAAAGACAATGGCGTTGCTGCCCAATCTCCCTTGCCATGTTCATTTCCATCAGCAACCACCACGATTCGCTCACCTGAATAGGGAACATTCTGGGCCCAGCTACCTGAGGAGAATCCTGCCTGAAGACTTAAAACCAAACCTAAAGCAGTTGCAAATTTCGGAAATGGATAGGCACACATTTTATTGTTAGTAAATTAGTAATCAATAGATTAAATAAATTATAGAAAAGTATTAGTTGAATCAAATGAATGAAAAGAATTCAATTGAGCAACTAATCAATCTGGCTCTTCAAAACAAGCAATTGAACTGGATTAACCGGGTCATTTGAGAAAATATAAATATTTCGTTGGTCAATACCCTTCCGACCAATGGGATCGAAAACCAAATTCAACTCCATTTTTTCGCCCGGTAACAGGGTAGTTTTTGGATAATCAATAACTAAACAAGAACAGTTCTCTTGAATTTCTCTGATTTCCAATTCCTCCTTCCCCAAATTAGAGAGTATAACTAGTTGACGCTGTAAGGCATTGGCTGAAATCTCTCCCAAATCAATCAATTTCTGCGCAAGGAATAGCTGCGGAACTTTCTCCAAATCACTTTTTGAGATCGGAGCAAAATAATCAAACAGGTCTGCAAGAATAGTCAACTCAATGGCCTCTGAGTTTTCCCAATTAATTTGAATTTGGTCAGATACAGCCCCAAGTTCAGGTCGTTGATTAGCAGAATAGGCAATCTTCAACAGCCCTCGCTCCTTCGGTCTAACAAATTCCTGTACCTGTTCTATCGCTATAAATGAGGGTGCCTTAACGGATAAACTCTTCTTTTCTAAGGGCTGTGATCCGAAATTTAAAAATTCCAAAAACTTCACTTTGGGCTCATTATCAAATACATCACCCATGTTTACCTTTTTCATCCGAAAGCCTAGAGAACCCAACTTCACAGGATAGTTGCGATCCAGATTGGAAGGGTAAGGAATTGCAATTCCTTCAATGTAAAGTGAATCTTGAATCTGCCCTTTATTGCCCTTGACTAGCACCAACTTTGAAAAAAAGCCAGATGCAGAACTCGGGTCAAAATTAACCTGAATTTTTTCTGACTGCCCCAGGGCAATGGAGTCCTTGGGAAAAGAAACCGTGGTACATCCGCAATCGGTTAGGATTTCTTGGATTGCGAAGATAGTTCCTTGACTTAGGGTGTACTCAAATGCAACGGAATGAAGTCCCTGTTCCTCCAAAATCGTTCCTAAGTCAATGCGGTTGACTTTCCAGACTAACTTTGCCACATCTTGCTGCTGCGCATAGCTATGAAATCCCAATAAAACTCCAGAAAAAAGAAAGAAAATCAGTCGAATCATGACTGCAAGTAACAAAAAAATATGGCAGTTATGTAGCCTGATTTAGTTAATTTGCATCAAAATTGAACAAATGGCAAGAGTATTAACAGGTATTCAGAGCTCAGGAAGACCCCACCTAGGTAATATATTAGGCGCAATAGTTCCTGCTATTCAATTGATTGAACAGAATAGCAAAGAGGAATCTTTCATTTTTATTGCGGATTTTCATTCGCTTACCAGCCAAAAGGATGGGGCAACGCGTAAGCAGAATACCTTAGCAGTGGCTGCTGCCTGGTTAGCCTTTGGTTTAGATATTGAAAAAACAGTTTTTTATAGACAATCGAGGATTCCTGAGGTAGCGGAACTCAATTGGTACCTCAATTGCTTTGCCCCCTTCCCGATGCTTGCGAATGCGCACAGCTTCAAAGACAAAGCATCTCGTCTTGCTGATGTGAATGCAGGCTTATTTACCTACCCAGTGCTGATGGCTGCAGACATTTTGCTGTATTCTGCAGATCTAGTTCCTGTTGGAAAAGATCAACTTCAGCACCTAGAAATGGCCCGAGATCTAGCCAGCACCTTCAACCATTTGATGGAAGAAGATATCCTGACGCTTCCAGAAGCTCGTATCGCTACAGATGTGATGACTATTCCAGGTACAGATGGCCAGAAAATGAGCAAATCATACCAAAACATCTTGGATATTTTCTTGCCCGAAAAGGAGCTGAAAAAAAATGTGAATACCATCGTTACCGACAGCACTCCTTTGGAAGAACCCAAAGATCCAGATACCTGTACGGTCTTCAAATTATATAGTTTGATGGCTACACCACTACAAACTCAATCCTTAAGAGCACAGTACCTAGGAGGAAATTTTGGTTATGGGCATGCCAAAAAAGAACTTCTAGACTTGCTAATTACGCGCTATGCCAAGGAGAGAGAACTGTTTGATTTCTTTATGAATCATCCTGAGGAAATCGAAAAACGACTGCTTGCAGGCGAAGCGAAAGCACGGCTGGTTGCACTTCCACTTCTGAATCGTGTCCGAGAAAAATTAGGGTTCTTGTAAGATTTTTTTACCGCACTTCTCTGAAATATTCCCGATCAAATATCCTAGAATAGATCCATTCAGGAACCTGATCGTGATACGGCATCAGATCCTGGAGCACTTTTTTCTGCGTTTGATGTGCCTGCATCACTTGTAAGGTTCGGGAGAAATAAGCTTGCGTCCCAATTGAAAAATCAGGTGCAGGAAGACCTTTTCCAGGTTCCTTTGGGTAATTTTTCTGAAATCCTGCGGATAACTTTAGCGCTGCCTCAATCTGTTTTTTACTTAAGGTGACCTGAAACAACTGCTTGGGTGCAAAATCAGTTGTACCGCGGAACCCAAGAAATACCTCCTCCACTGCTTTACCTGTTAGCATGTGATCAGAATGCCCATAAAGACCCACCTTGGAATCGTAGGAAAGTAGGACATCGGGCTTCTGGGCCTGAATTAAGGCATGTACCACCGACTTCAAACTATCCATTCCTAGGGCATCGATACCCCCATCGGCATAATCTAGCTGGATCAATTGATCTACACCCAATATTTCTGCACTTCGCTGCATCTCTGCAGTACGCAGGTGTGCCAGCTCCTCCTCGGACGGAATTTGAGCGGCATTGCCCTTCTCCCCTCGTGTCAAGCAGACCAAAATTACCTCATGTCCAGCAGCCTTGAGCCCCATCACCGTACCCGCCACCGTGACCTCATCATCAGGATGAGGGAAAATGGCCAATACCTTTTGCTTAGCTGCCGAAGGGATTAATTCCTCCCGTTGATGAACATCCGCATCGTGCAACATTCCCCTACCCCAATAAATCAACAGGAAAGGGGAAGAGACGATCAAAAGCCCTAAAAAAAGAGCGAGATAAATCCCTATTTTTTTCATTCAGTACGATTCATGGTGCTGAGGTAGGAAACCAAATCCCTAATCTCACGCTTACTCAAAAGTCCACCCATCGGAGGCATGCTTGAAGCAGCCATGCTTGAAGAGGCCACCTCTTTTTTGGATATTTCCTTCTTCTCAGTTCCTACTTGTACCCAATAGCTATCTTTCTTTTCCTCCAATAGAATCCCTGTGATTTTACTTCCGCCTACCAAATTGACTGTAATGCTACCGTAACCTGGAGAAAGCCTCTTACTTGGGTCCACGAGTGCTACCAACAGCTCCTCTTTGGATAGAATCTTGCCTATATTATCCAAAGCAGGACCTGCATTGCCACCCATATCGCCGTAGGCATGGCATCGAATACACTGAGCCGTTTGATTTTGATAGAAGATATTTCTCCCTTTTTCAACATTTCCAGGTGCAAGTGCCCCCACATATTTCTTCCAGGGTTCCCCTCCTGCCTTTTCCTCCAAAAGGGTTTCGTAACTCGCTTTCAAAGGAGCCGATCCAGTTGCCAGCACTGCTTCTTCAAGTTCTATCCAAGTGCCATCTGGAAGTTTACCTGCTTTAAAATCATTCAAAATAGTGGTCCACTCCGGAAAATCCTTGCTTCCTTCTAAGCTTCCCAGAGTAAGTAAGGCAGTTTGCTGCTCTGCCAAGGTTCTTTTCTTTAAAATTTCCAGTAGCAAAGGCACCTTTTGGTTATTTGGAAGGGAAGTTTGCGCAATCAAGCCTAAGCCCGCAACACGCACGGCTTCGGACACATCGCGCATCGCATAGGAGATGGCATCACTTAGGTTGGATGCATTCATCACCACCAAGGAATTCAATGCTTCTACTTTTACCTCCTGAGAAGGATCGGTTTTCAATTTGCCAAACAAGAATTCTGCCATCTCTACCATCCCCAATTTGCCCATGGCCTTGATGGATTCACGTCTCAGTTCAACCACTGAACTCTTTGCCTGCATCTCTAGTGTAGCAGACACTTTTTGTTTAACAAGGGCAGGATCACGCGTCACTTCTCCTCGGTACCTTCCATCCACACGATCCAAAACCGAAGGACTGGCCCAAGTGCCAAGCGTGGCTAAGGATTCCTTTTTCAATGCTTCTGAAATCCCTGGCTTGGCCAAGAAGCCAAGCACATAGTTTAGATTTTCCTCTTTGCCAAGACGTTGATTCGCGCTAATCACGCGCCGAATCAACGGTTCGTTGGTGAAAGGAGTGGTTACCAATAGTGCAGCCAATTTTGGCATGGCAGCAGGAACAGACAAATCATCATGAATGGCACGAGCAACTTCCGTGACGATAGCTTCTTCTGCATCACTCAGGAACTTCGCTAGCTCAGGTGATGCCAAGCGTCTCAAGGCGATGACTGCTCCCATTCTAACTGCCTTGGAAGGATGAGTGGATAGCGCTGCCAATGGGGCTGCTTGCCCAATTTGAGATAAGGCATAGGATGCCCCATGACGTAAAAACGCATCTTCGTCATTATTCGAAGCCAACAATTGAATCAAGGGCTGGATTGCAGTTGCATCCTTCGCTCTGCCCAAAGCTTCTGCACTGAAAAATCGAACGCGAGCATTTTCATGGGTCAGATTCGCAATCAATTCCTTGCTTGCCTCTTTGTAACGAATATCTCCCAGCCATTTGGCAGCTTGAGCGCGGATCTCAGGATCAGCGTCTTTCAATAACGCGACAAGTGGCTTGGCATAGTTTTTATCGTTTAACCTCGCCAATTGGCTCAAACCTAAGATTCCATGGATACGGGCCAGTTGATTGCTCTTGTCTTGAATCACTAGATTAAACTGGTCTGCTCCTTTTTTACCTCGCTTGACCAACTCAAATTGAGCCTTTCTTCGGATACGAAGGTCTTCGAAGTATAATTTTGACTTCAAGTCAGCTTCGGATAATTTCTTGTAATCTGCCTTAATTTCAGCTTCAGTTTGTTTTTGAAGTGCCCAGCCTTTAGCCGTTTCATCTGTCAATTTCCAGATGCGCCCATACCCTTTATCGCTCCATCCAGTGACCCAATCCGCCATAAATAAGGAGCCATCAGGGGCAAAGTCAATTCCGGTAGGTAAAAAGTTACCGATGATCTTTTCCGTTTTCGTCAATTCAAAAGAAGCTCCTTTGGCTTGCAATTGGAAAGCGTGTAAGCCAGAACTTGATTGGCTACCTACAAATTCCACCACAAAGAAGTGATCTTTCCAACGCTCACCTAAACCCGCACCCGGGTTAAAGGCCATCCCTGTAGGTCCACTCACGTAGTTGAGCAAGGGAGGAGTAATGAAGGTAGCCTGTCCCTCCCATCGAGGAAGAAACATCTTTTCGTCCATCCATACCTTGTAGGTATTGTTGTTGGGGTCTCGGTATTTACCAAACTGCCAGTTGATCCGCCAACCTGAATCCGAACCACGGGTAATGTAAACCAAGCGTTCTTTTTCGCCTGCATGGTCCCCGTCATTGTCTACAGAGATCAAGTTGGTATGCTGATCAAAGACAAACTCGTGGGTATTCCGTAGTCCCCCTGCAAAAATTTCGAAATCAGATCCATCTGGGTTGGATCGAGCAATGACCCCATTATTGGAGTGGTTGTATTCAGTCCCATCGTCCCCTTTTCCATTAAAACCAATATCTCCAATGCCCCAATAAATTCGGCCATCAGGTCCCATTTCTACCCCAGACATTCCATGCGCACCAAAACCAATGTGAATTCCATAGCCATGAGAGAGTGACTTTTTCTTATCCATAAGGCCATCTCCATTGGTGTCCATGAGGCGCCACATGTCTGGTCCTGCAGCCACATAAAGGGCATCTTCTGTTTTCATTACTCCGCCAGCCACGTCGGTCACCTCCTCATGAAAATCATACACCTGCTTCTGACCCCAATCGGCCATCCCGTCCCCATCTGTATCCTTGAGTTGGAACACTTCATTTCGTTCTTCCAACATGTCTTTCCAATCGTGGGAACCATCTCCATTCAAGTCGGCTAGCCATTCGTTTTGAGCAGAACGCTCCGGTGAAAGCTCCGTGCGAAGAAAGTTGCGCTTGTCCTCAATAGTTTGCAAAGCAATGGATCGGATTTCCCAATCCTGATGGCCTCGAATATCAAACTCAGCATTATTTCGTCTTGGTGAACGCGAATAGTAGATGGATCCATCGTCTGCCACGTGGATGGCAATAGGGTCCTTAACCAAGGAGTCAACTCCCCAAACCTCCATTTTCAATCCCTCAGCGAGAATTGGGGCGACGGAATTTCTTGCCGCCTCGGCTTGAATTGCTATTTCTTCTTTGGTGAGGGTGATAATTCGTAGGTCAACAGGTTCTTTCTCTTTGCAAGCTGAGAAAACCGTGAATAAGAGGATCGAAAGGGTCCCTAAAAATTGGAGTACAGGATTTATTTTGGGCATGTGTTCATGTGAATTAACTGCCGGAAAATATAAAAAATATAGTTCCTAAACGAGTGCTTGGGATAAATTAAACGAAGATTGCATCAGGTTTCAAAAGAAGTTAAAACAAAAAATCCCAACCACCTGGCAGGGATTTTTTGTTCGTTACTTTCAAATTGGGTTAAAATAAAATTTCCGTCCAATCAGGATGTAGTCCGTACGGTTTAAGGAAACCCTACCCTATCCAACCTTAAACGGATCAAAACCAAACCAGATTAATCTATTTGTATTTTTTGATTATTGAAACACATTAAAATCGGATGAAATAGAGTGGTCTTGCTCGCTTATTTGCTGCTCTATTTTTTAATAAATAATTTTATTTAAAATAAAACATTAAAATTTAAATCAAGATCAAACACTCATTAAGGAAAAGTCCACTTTAGTTTGACGACGTACACTCCTGCATTATCCACAAATTTATTCTGGGAGAATCAAGGAGGTAAATTCGTTAGAAAGCAATGAAATTAAGTGTAATCAATTCTAATGATTGACTTCCTTTAAATTTAAACAAACTAACATTTCACCCGAAAACCCCTCTCGTGCTACCTGTTTTGCTACCGCTCCCATAAAATAAAAGAATCCACCCTTTTGAGGTGGATTCTGGTGGTCCCAAAGGATTTAAGTGGGTTTTGGTCTCCACTTCTATTACTGTAAGCTAAACTTACCATTCACCTAATAGCAAACGAGTCGTAGTTCTCACATTTTCGACATTGCCTTGATTCTCACTATACATTGCATGATAAGCATCTAATTTTGTTTTGTCAGTTGGCAATTCAACCCCCTTAAGTGCCGCTTTAAAATCAGGATAAGATCGTACTATATAGTGTGTTTCTCCTAATGGACTCCTTCCATTTTTAAATTCTCCTAACGTTGTTACAACATTTTCAGCCTTTAAAACTTCCTGATACTTTTTCCAAGCAGCAGCAAAT
>CAMDEU010000087.1 GCA_945897085.1 Spirosoma fluviale
ACATAGGCAACGACTTGTCCGTTTTCCTTGGCAAGTACATGTGGGGCTATAGAATGCATGGTCTCCAATTGACTCAAGGTATGTGGAACAGTCACAAATCCTTGTTCGTCTTTCTCTTCCTGCGAAAGTAGGGTCGATAGATTTTCGCGTTGGAGGGATAAAATCCCCTCGAGATCAGCGGCGGATTGGGATAGACCAAGGTGAACCATGAGTTTTTAGAAAAAATTTTCCAAATAAGTGCATTTAATCTTTGTGAAAAAATAGGCAAGACATCTCTCAACCAAGTAAAGATGGAATAGTCTTAGATTTTCTTTAAATTTCAGTCTACTTGAATTGCGCTTCCTATGAAACCTATTTCTTATTTCTACGGGCTTTGGGTGTTTCTCTTTGCACTTTTTGCTTATTGGCAAATCAATGATCCCGACCCAGAAGTTTGGATGAGCATCTATGGGGTCGCGGTGATTTTCTCACTATTTGCCGTACGTGGAATTTTTCCCAAATTGCCCCTCACACTAGTCGTTGTCTTTTGCCTACTTGGAGCCCTATATTTCTTCCCAGGCGGCGTAAGCGATTGGATTGCTGCAGAATGGGCACAAAAAGACCTCACTATGAAAACACCTCAGATGGAAGAAAACCGGGAAACCTTCGGCTTGCTCACCATTGCCCTTGTCTTGAGTCCAGCACTTTACCGAGCCTGGAAAAAAAACTGATACAAACCCTTCAAGATTTCCACACTTAACTCTAAAATCCATGCGTATTCTCTTCCTTCTCCTGCTCTTTATTTCCAGTACTATTTTTGTAAAAGCACAGCAAACAATCACGAGCTCCTATTTTGAAATGCGCACCTACACGGTGAATGATGGCAAGATGCCGGATCTTATTCAACGTTTTCAAAACCATACCCGGACCCTCTTCAACAAACATGGAATTGAAAATGTGGCCTACTTCCTATCAGAGGAGCAACCTGACAAGCAGCTCACCTTTATTATTGGCTATCCATCCGCATCTGAACGGGATATTCGATGGAACAATTTTGCCAATGATCCCGAATGGAAGGCGGTAGCCGCTGCCTCTGAAGCGAATGGGAAGATAGTCCAAAAAGTAGATCAAGTATTTATGGTATGGGCAAAGGACCTCAATTCTGCTAAAACTCCTAAACCAAGTGGCATTTTTCAATTACGAACCTACCACTTATTACCAGGAAAGTTGGATGCTATCCAAACTCGATTCCGAGATCATACGCAGGCCTTATTTGAAAAGCAAGGCCTCTCCAACTATCCCTATTGGATTACAGTAGAAAAAGATGGGGTGCAATCCAAATTGGTTTACTTTATTGGGCATCAATCCAAGGACGAATTTAAGACAGCATTTGCTGGATTCGTAGCCGATCCTGAGTGGATTAAAGTGCGCGATGCTTCCGAGGTTCCAGGTAAGATTGTAGAGAAGGTCGATACGGTTTTTTATATCCCGCTGCCTTTTTCACCAATGAAGTAAAGGGTAAACTGATGATCCGCAATTTGGCCAATTGATTACCGAGAAAGGTGGGTAGTGGCGGATAATCGTCGACAGCTGACCGCGCACAGTCAACAGCTACTTGAGTAATTCCTGCCTTCCAAAATGGTCTTAGCTACTCCAAACCAAATTTTTATGGAGGAGGTGTAGCGATTCGAATTCACTATCCGTTGATACTAGTAACTCATTCAAAACCATGTCTCGGATTTTACCCATTTTAATACTAGCCTTCCTCTTCTCTTGTCAAGATCCGGAGAGCCCTGCTGGCTGTGCTGTTGCCAATCCAGTGGAAGATCTGCCTTGGCTTAAGGAATCAATCAAAACATCCGCCGCCACGAATTTGGCTGAATATTTTTACCTCGTTCAAGGAACATACAAAGGAGCAACTGTCTTTACTTTTCTAAACTGTTGCCCTTTTTGCAGATTTGTACCTCAAATCCTGGATTGCGAGGGAAATGTGATCATGAACGCATCGATCACGGATGTGACGAATCAAAAAGTAATCTGGCGTCCGGCAGAATCTGTTTGTACCTAAAGTTCATTTTAGTCAAAAAAGCAAAAAACCACTCCGGATATTCCGGAGTGGTTTTTTTGTGAATCAAGGTTAGTCTATTGCTTACTTTGCATTGAAGGTGACGCCCATCAAGATAAAGGTGCCTAAATCTGCTCCCTTCGCATCGCTGACAATGTAGAGGGTATGTTTTTTGCCATCACCAGCAGCTGAAAGCGCTACATTCCCTTGGTGCATGAGGATTGGCATGTTTGGCAACTTCATTCCTGCACTAGGAGCATGTGTGCCACGACCTACCACTTCACCTGTTGGGCTATCCAAACGGATCTCAAAGTCAATCGGGGATTTAATAGGTTCCTGTGAAGCGGTCATCAAGGTAATCGACCCGATGCCGGTGATATCAATTCCTTGCAAGGCAAAGGATCCCGTGGTATTTGGAATAGTCAACAAGGTCTTTCCATCAAATACCATCTTGGCGTAGCCGGTGAAAGTTCCAGCCTGAGCCAAATCCACAGAATTTGGACTTAGTACTAAAGAGCTTGAACCTGTGAGCGGCTTGATATTTGTTCCTCCTTTGTCTGTGTAGGAAGCCGAAATCACCAAAGAACCAGTTGGAGAAGCAGGATTGCCAAGGGTAGGGTCTAGGCTTCCTTTAGCTCCAAGGCTAGGCTTGCTTTCTTGTCTCAAGGAGAGAATATAAGTCACCAAGGCATTTAACTCAGAATTCTTCAAATCAGGGAATGCCGGCATGGCCACTTCTCCCCATACGCCTCCACCACCATTTTTGATTTTATTGACAAGGTAGTCTCGGTTGCGCTCGCGGTATTTTTTAGCTACATCTGTATAAGCAGGGCCAATGGATTTTTCTGTTTCATTGTGACAGGTCTTGCAGGTAAGTGACTGAACCAAGGCTTTGCCTGTCATGGCTTCACTCATGATTTTATGTCCCATGTCGGCTTCTGCCTGGTCAATACCCTGTAAGTAATCTGCTGCTACATACAAGCTACTCATATCCGAAGACGCTTCTGGGTGATCTTCGTCGCTCACTGCTACGGTATAGTTCACTTTTTTACCAGGGAAGTAGAAGGATTGGTTGCCCACTACTGAGATACTTACCTGCGGTGTGACATTACCTGAATAAACGGCTACCAATGGCCCTTTGCCTGTCAACCCAGCAGGGTCTGCAGCAGTTACCTGAATTTCAAATTCCCCTGTGGCAGTGAATGAATGCGTGAGTGTCGGTTCTGTAGTCGTCTTAGTGACTCCAGCTCCTAGATCCCAGGTATACGTAATTGCGTCGTTTTCAGGATCTGAAGCAGTAGCAGTAAGGGTTACCTGAAGTGGGCTTTTGCCAGAGGGTTTGTCCACCTTGACCTCAGTTACCACTGGAGGGCGGTTGCCGCCATTGAAATCTATTCGGAAGAGTCCTGCATCTGGATTTTTGGCAAACCAACCGTTGCCATATTCAAGAATGTAAATCTTTCCGTCTGGGCCCATTTCCATGTCCATCAAGGCGTTGAATTTGGTTCCTCCCATGAAGGGTTCCATTTTATCGTAATCCCCATTCTCTTGCATCGTCACCACTTTGATCCAGCCTCTTATCCAATCGTAGATGAAGAGCTTGCCATTGTAGTAATCTGGCATACGTGAATCTGCGGGATATTGATCCGCATAGTAAACCGGTCCAGCCATGGCATTTCTGCCTCCTGTTCCCATTTGTGGGAAGTCTGGAGAAGCAGCATAAGGATACCAAATAAAGGCAGGCTCCACAGCAGGAAGTTTCTTCAATCCGGTGTTGTTCGGTGAATTGTTGGCAGGGCCAGCCGGATCAAACAAAGGGCCAGGTTGACCTGTTTCGTAATTGAATTCGGTGTAGGAAAAATTATTTCCAATGGTATAAGGCCATCCGAAGTTGCCCGCTTTTCTTGCTTGGTTGACTTCATCATAACCTCTAGGGCCCTTGATGGCTAAGGAATCGTTGTTGGCATCAGGACCTACTTCACCCCAGTAGAGGAAGCCATTTTTCTGATCCACAGAGATTCGATACGGGTTTCGAAGTCCTTGAGCGTAGATCTCAGGACGAGTGCCTTCGGTGCCTTTTGGATACAAGTTGCCTTCTGGAATGGTATAAGTACCATCCTCGGCCACTTTGATTCTGAGGATTTTTCCTCTTAGGTCGTTTGCGTTGCCCGAACTTCTGCGTGCATCCCATTGCTTATTGCCTTCACGGCCATCCACTGGTGCATAGCCATTGAGGGTGTATTTGGACTCTGGCTGATTGAACGGAGTGGAGTTGTCTCCTGTAGAGAGGAATAGGTTTCCATCCTTATCAAATGCAATGGATCCACCGGTATGGCAGCAGATATTGCGCTGAGAATAGACATCCAAAATAATTTGCTCGGAACCCATGTCCCACTTGCCGTCTTTGTACTTGAATCGAGAAAGTCGGTTGACTTCCTTGTCACCTGTAGGTGCATAAAAGGCATACACCCAGTTGTTGGTGGCGTAGTCCGGATCTTTTTGAATTCCCATCAATCCTTCTTCTGCATTGACGCCTTTTACCTCTGTTTTCCAGTAGACGTCAAGCTTTACAATTTCTTTAAGTTCACCAGTAGCTTGGTTGTATTGTAGAATCTCTCCTCTACGTTGTGCTACTAGAATATCTAAGTTAGGCAGGATGGTCATCTCCGTAGGCTCGGTAAACTGGCCCATGGAAAGTACTGTCTTGGTGAATCGGTTTTCTTCTGGAGTACGTTTGGATGTTGCTTTGTCGTAGTCCAACTCCATGTTTTCTCCAATCGTGTACTGAATACCCGCTAAAAGGTGCTTTAAAAAATCGGCCTCTTCGTAGGATTCGTTGGTATGTCCACCTCCAGTATAGAATGCTCTTCCTCCATCAAAATCATGGTACCAAGCGATCGGGTGCTCGCCCATGTCCAATCCTCCTTGGTAGGAAGCTTCATCTAAAAGAAGTAGCTTTTTGGTGTTCGGGTTTACTTTTTTGTAGCTGTACCACTCGTCTGTACGAGCCCAGCTATCTGGAAGTGTTTCTGTGGAAGGGTGTTTCTCCCCTGTTTTGGTCACTTTTCCCGGTTGCACATTGGGGTGAGGATCGAGGATTCCTGGATGGTCTGAAAAATATCCTCCTACTAAGCGGCCGTACCAGCCCCAGTCGTATTCTGTATCTGCTGCGGCGTGGATTCCTAAAAATCCTCCGCCAGACTGAACGTATCGTTCAAAATCTGCCTCTTGGTAGTTATTAAGTACATCGCCCGTGGTACTCAAAAAGATAACCGTCGCGTATTGTGCGAGGTTTTCCTCATTGATGAGTTCTGCATTTTTGGTGGTGTCCACGTCAAATCCATTTTCAACGCCTAATTTTTGGATGGCGGCAATACCCTGAGGGATAGATTCGTGGTAATAACCGGCTGTCTTGCTAAAAACAAGCACTTTAGGTTTGCCCTCACGCTTTTTGGAGCAGGAGGAAAATACTGCTCCAACTAGAACGAGCAGTAGCAGTAGGCTTCGTAGGTTTTTTGGGAACTTCATCGAGGGTGAATTAATTTGTCGAAAATAACAAAAAAGAATAAGTTAATTAAGGTGAAGGACTCATTTTGCGAGACATAATAGATCAAGCGGTAGATTTTGTCGATGAACGCAGGGATTTCATATTTTTCGTGCGCCATCACCGAGTGCTACTTCTATAAACTCTGGCGTAAGTTGAAATGTTTTTTCATAGGCGGCTTGAATTTGATCCTTAAAAACCTGGCTTTCTTGCTGCTTCACAATGCTAAGTAGGCAACCACCAAAGCCTCCGCCCATCATTCGCGCACCCAATACTGCTTTGGCTTTTTCGGTTTGCTTTGCAAGAAAATCAAGTTCTGCACAGCTTACCTCAAAATCATCACGTAAACTTTGATGGGAAGCATGGAGTAGTGAACCTACAAGGGCAAGATTTTCCGAGCTAAGCGCTGCAGCTGTTTGGTGTACGCGATCACATTCCGTAATCACATGCTTTGCCTTGGGAAAAAGGGCTTCAGGTAAAAGACGTTTGATGGTGGGTAAATCGCTCACTGCCAAGTCTCGAAGCGTACGAATCTCTGGATAGGACTGCTGTAAGATAACTACGCTCTCTTCACAGGCTGCGCGCCGTTGGTTGTATGCAGAAGAGGCCAAGGAATGAGAAACTTTGGAGTGGATTAAAAGTAGTCCATAGTCCTCGATGTTTACGGGTACGTCTTGATGATCCAAACTTCTGCAATCTAGTAGCATGGCTTTTCCTTGCTTTCCAAAGGATGATGCATAGGGATCCATGATGCCACAATTCACCCCGGCAAAGAGCTGCTCTGATTTTTGAGCATATAAGGCTAGGTTTTTCTTTTGGATGGGAAAGGAGAATAATTCGGAGAGGGCAAGGCCAAGGGATACGGAGAGTGCAGCAGAGGAAGATAAACCAGCCCCTACGGGTATGTCCCCTCCGATTACTAGATCAAAGTTTACCAAAGGATAGCCTGCCTGTTGCAATAGGGTGCACATGCCCATGATGTAGGTTGCCCAGTGCCCTTTTTTGGGAGACATGCTATTCAGCTCAAAACAAAACTCCTGCTCAAAATCTAGGGAGTAGGCTCTGCAAACCGCTAAATTATTTTTTGCGATTCCCACCCAAATCCCTTGTGCAATCGCTGCAGGGAAAACAAATCCTTCCTGGTAGTCCGTATGCTCTCCAATCAAGTTGATCCTTCCTGGAGCAAAGACCACAAGGGGCTCTGCTTCAAAATGGCGTTGGAAGGTTTGGGTAATCTGTGATTTCATTTGGAAGAGGAGGGCTTGGGAAGAAGAATGCTATGCACCAAAAATTGCTCGCCTAATTTTTGACAGGAAAATGCTGGGAAGATTTACGAACCACCAAGGTTGTATCCAATACGATGGAGATGGGGTCTTCCGATGCCATTCCATCCAATTGATCGAGCAAATGGCTCACGGCCAGCTTGCCCATTTCATAGCCTGGCTGGGCGACGGTGGTCAAGGGCGGTTCGACCACAGCGGAAGAAGGGTTGTTCGTGAATCCAGCCAGTGCAATATCCTCTGGGATTCGAATGCCTAACTTTTTCCACTCGGTCAGTACATCCACGGCAACAGGATCGATCATGCAAAACACGGCCTCTGGTCTAGGGTCCATGGTTAGAATATGTTTGGCTACCTGAAGGTTGCCTTCTAGGGTGAGGTCGGTTATAAGAACGAGGGAGGGATCCTCGGAAACACCAAATTCTCCAAGGGAGAGAAGGTAGCCTTCCTTTCTTTTTTTGGAAATGTAAAGGTCTTCAGGTCCAGAAACGTAGACGATCCTGCGGGAACCGTTTTCCAACAAGTGTTTGACGACCTGATAGGCGCCACTTACATCATTGAAGGTGACCTTCGAAACGGGAATATCTTCCTGTACGCGGTCAAACAAGACGAAGTTGATTTCTCGGTCGTAGAGTTCGTACAGGTGCTCGTAGGTATTGGTTTGGCGACTTAAGGAAATCAAGAGGCCATCCACTTGGCTTGAAACTAAGGTTTGAATATTGGCCTTTTCTTGAGAAATTGACTCGTTGCTTTGGCAAATCATCACATTGTAGCCCCGAGTGGTGGCAATGTCTTGTATTCCGCTGATGCAGGAAGCAAAAAAGTGAGAGGTGATTTCGGGTACAATGACACCCAGCGTCTTGGATCTGCTGCTACGAAGGCTTTGCGCAAGTAAGTTGGGCCTGTAGTTCATTTCCTTGGCGGCCTCTACGATTTTTCGCTTGGTTTCGATATGCAACTCGGGCGAGTCCTGAAGGGCTCTGGAAACAGTAGAGACGGACACGCCTAGCTTCTTGGCGATTTCCTTCATCGTAACCTGCCT
>CAMDEU010000088.1 GCA_945897085.1 Spirosoma fluviale
AGCTTTGCAGATGGGATGCCCTATGTCCTAATTGGACAATCTTCTCTTGATGACTTGAATCAAAGATTGAATGAACCTGTACGGATGGATCGGTTTCGGCCCAACATGGTATTTTCAGGAGGAGAGGCCTATGCAGAGGATCAGTTTAAGCAACTCCAAATTGGCGAGGTGGGATTCCAGGTGGTTAAGCCCTGTGGGCGTTGTGTACTGATCACCGTCAATCAGCAGACGGCAGAGAAGGGAAAAGAGCCGCTCGCTACCTTGGCTACCTACCGTACGGTGAACAATAAGGTCTACTTTGGACAAAATGCCGTCGCCTTAACTCAGGGTATCGTCCGAGTAGGCGACCCCATTCAGCAGCTGTAGCCCAGTAGCTGTATTCTTAAAACTCCTTTACGGTTTGAATAAATACCTTGACCATCTCCGGGTCGATGTCAGGGTAGACTCCGTGTCCTAAATTGGCAATGTGGCGCTTCCCGCGGAACTGCTCCATCATGTCTCGTGTCGCCTGACGCACCTGATCTGGATTGCCATACAATGCCGCTGGATCTAAGTTGCCTTGCAGCGTCTTGTGGGGGCCAATCAGCCCACTAGATTCTTCAATGCCCATGTTCCAGTCCAAGCCAATCGTCTCACAGGAGAGTTTGCCCAATGCTTCTCTCGCAAAAAAGGCTCCTTTGGCAAATACCGTAACCGGTACTTCCGTGATGGCATCGCAAATTTGGGAGATGTACTTCAGCGAAAATTCTTCGTATTGCTTTGGACCTAAAATCCCCGCCCAACTGTCAAAAATCTGCACCAAATCAGCTCCCGCACGAATCTGTGCCTTGAGGTAGTTGATCGTGGAATCGGTGATTAGCTGCAACAGTTGGTGAGAAAATACCGGGTCACGGTACAATTTTTCTCGGGAAAGGGAGAAGGTTTTGCTGCCACTTCCTTCGACCATGTAGGAAAAAATCGTCCAGGGAGCACCGGCAAATCCGATCAAGGGAACTCGCCCATTTAGGTTTTTCTTGGTGATCTGAATGGCATCCATCACGTATTGCAAGTCGTTGTCTCCTTCGGCTACACGTAATTTGTTAAGGTCTGATTCTGAGCGTACCGTATTTGGAAACCAAGGTCCTCGCTTCTCTACCATCTCATAGGGCAAGCCCATCGCCTCTGGAATCACCAAAATATCTGAAAAAATGATGGCTGCATCTACACCTAGCAAGTCCACGGGTTGAATCGTAACCTCAGCAGCAAGCTCGGGAGTTTGGGCTAATTCGATAAAGCCAGATACCGACTCGCGCACGGCTCGGTATTCCGGAAGAATTCTTCCAGCCTGCCGCATCAGCCATACGGGCGTACGTTCGGTTTTTTCACCTCTTGCTGCGCGGAGCAGCAGATCGTTTTGGAGTTGCATGGCGCAAAGATACGAGTGGAAGGGGAATCAAAAACTCCCAATTCTAAAAATAGAACCAGGAGGAAGGTTGAGCCTTAAATTTGACTTCTTCTAAAATTACAGGGTGACTGCTGGCTGGGGCCTTTACTGAAGAGGGGCGATTACATGAACTTCTGTTTTGCTGACGATCTTATCGATAAAATAGCCGCTCAGGATCAGCTTATTGGCTTTGGCGTAGTCTTGAATCTTTTCCTTGATGGTTTCTGGACTGGCCATTACCCATTTGCTGCCAGTTACTTTCGCTAAAATGTATCGGGTCTCGGAGAATTCTTTCAGCTCCAAATCTGGTGCTCCAAAGGGGAGATTGATTCCTGCAAACACCTCCAAGGTATCCTGCTTCCCTGCGGGCTCCGTGTAATAAATGGTATGCAATTTGGCGCCGGGATACAGTTTTTGGGTTCTTTGAATCTTTTGAAATAGTTGTTCCAATCCCTTGTCTACGGGGGTGCCGCGGAAGGTTTTTCCGGAAAGCGTATCTGGAGATTTGGCTTCGAGGCTAAGTTCTACGGGGCGATTACCTCCTAATTGATCGTAGGCAAAATAGCCTCCAAGCCCAAGAATTAGAAGTACGAAAGCAGTGATGAGTAGTTTCTTCATTACCGAATGGAGGCTTAAAGAGCAGTCATTTTTAACTGCATTTGGTGTAACTGGGTGTAGTAGCCTCCCTTTTCTAAGAGAGATTGGTGGGTGCCTGTTTCCACAATTTCGCCTTTGTTGAGCACTAAGATTTGGTCAGCCTTCTGAATCGTAGAGAGGCGGTGGGCGATGACAATGGAGGTACGTCCTTGCATCATTTTTTCAATGGATTCTTGAATGAGCTGCTCGGTTTCGCTGTCCACCGAAGAGGTAGCTTCATCTAGAATGAGAATTTCTGGGTTGTATACCATGGCCCGCACAAATGAAATCAGTTGACGCTGCCCCACAGAAAGGGTGGCACCACGTTCCATGACATTGTAATCCAGTCCACCCGGTAGTTTTTCGATAAATTTGGAAGCCCCTACTAGTTCGGCAGCTGCCAACACCTGCTCTTTGGTAATATTAGGATTGCCAAGGGTGATATTTTGGTGGATGCTGCTCGAGAAAAGAAATACATCTTGGAGCACTACTCCGATATGCTTTCTGAGCGCACTCAACTCATAGTCTTGAATGTTGGTTCCATCGATGGTTATGGATCCTTTATTGATCTCGTAAAACCGGGAAATCAAGTTGATGATCGATGATTTACCAGCTCCCGTAGCCCCCACTAGGGCAATGGTTTGTCCTTTTTTTGCTTCAAAGGAGATATTTTTTAAGACATAATCCTCCTCGTTGTAGGCAAACCATACCTTATCCAAACGGACATTGCCCTGAATTTTATCAGGATTGAAGCTGCCTTCATTCGCGATATGCTCGGATGCAGCTAGGAGCTTAAAGATCCTGGAGGAGCTTACTACGCCCATTTGTAGGGTGTTGAACCGGTCTGCAATCATTCGGATGGGGCGAAAAAATAATTGCAGGTACATGATAAAGGAAATTAAAATACCGATTTGCAAGTCCATTCCAAGCACACCTACAGCGCCGTACCACACCACCAGGCCGATTCCGATGGCCTGTATGATCTCGGCAACAGGGAAATAGACCGAATAATACAGGACTGAGCGGATGTGTGCTGCGCTGTGTTCTCGGTTGATTTCTTTAAATTTTTCAAACTCCCGTTGCTCGCGGTTGAAGAGCTGGACGACGGTCATGCCCGTGATGTGTTCCTGGAGGAAAGAATTCAGGTTGGCTACGGCGTTGCGAACATCGTTAAAGGTTACTTTGATTTTTTCCTTAAACACGTAGGTAGAAATCACCAGCAAGGGGAGGGTACAAAGGCTGACCAAGGTCAATTTCCAGTCAATGTAAAACATGACACCTAGGATGGTGACGATCTGAAGTAGGTCCCCAATGATGGCGGCTAGTCCTTCACTAAATACGTCAGCAAGTGTTTCGATATCGGAGACATTTCGGGTGACCAGCCTTCCGATCGGTGTGTTATCAAAAAATTTCAAGCGCAGGCGAAGCAGGTGCTTAAAAAGCCGTACCCGTATATCTTTAATGATTACCTGGCCCAACCATCCCGAATAATAGGTGTGCGCCCATTGGGCGAATGCCTGGATGACCATCAGGGCCACTAGCACATAAATGATCTGGAGTAACCCTGCAGCATCGCCAAGCGCAACGTGCTCGTCGATTGCAATTTGAATCAGGTAGGGGCGGGTAGGAGCCAATATTGCCAGGGCAATTGTGAGAAACACCAGAAAATAAAATTGCTTTTGGTAGGGCTTTACAAAGGTGTATAGCTGCCGCAAGACCTTCATGTCTAGGATTTCTCCAGCCGACTCTTTCTCTTTTTCTAAGCTCAATGCGGGGTTAGTCTAGGTAAATGTGTGTTGGGTACTCGATATTGCTTAGGAATAATCCTTTGGCAGGGGCTGCTTTTCCAGCTTGATTCCTGTCTCTAGAGGCAATGATGTGGTGGAGGTCTTCCACCGGTCTATGGCCAAAGCCAACGTCCAGCAAAGTACCTACAATGGAGCGCACCATGCCCCGTAGAAATCGGTTGGCCGTAATGTGAAAAAGCAATTCCTCCCCTTTTGGTTCCCAATAGGCCGCATAAATAGTGCAGCGAAAGTGCTTTACCTCGGTATTTATCTTGCTAAAGCATTCAAAATCTTCGTATTCAAGCAAGATTTTAGCCGCTTCATTCATTGCATTAACATCTGGCTGCTGAAATAGTTGCCAAGAAAGGTCCTTCAAAAAGGGATTTTTTGAAAAGTTGATGCGGTAAAAATAAGAGCGCTTGAGTGCATTAAAGCGGGCATGCGCCTCCGCTTTCACTTTTCGGACAGCATGAATGCCAATTTCCTTGGGTAGAATGGCATTGAGGGCTTTGATAAAATTTTCTCCAAGCTCCATGTCCTTTAAGTCAAAGTGGCAAACCTGCAGTTGCGCATGAACGCCCGTATCGGTGCGTCCGCTCCCCAGGACCGTAATGGGTGTCCTAAAGTAGGTGCTTAGCGCTTTTTCAAGGCATTCTTGAACAGTAAATGCATTTTGCTGCACCTGCCAACCATGAAATGAACTGCCTTTGTAGCTCAGCTCTAGAAAATACCGTTGGGTCTTGTCGTTCATTGCAGCGCAAAGATACTATTCCCTATGAAATCCATGGACAAGAATTGTTTTCTTGATAATCCCATCTGAACGGGTTTTCTTTGTCAAAAAAAAGATTGCTATGATTCAACGCGTACAAACTATTTTTCTTTTTCTTATCGCGGTTGGCATGGGAGTGGCCTTAAGTACGCAACTTTGGATGCAAGGTGATGTAGATGGGGATTATTGGACCCTGTCAGCCTTTATGATGACAAATTTGGACGAGGGCGGTCAGGTGATCCAATCGTCTTCCAAATGGTATCTTGCTACGCTAGCGGCACTTGCTGCGATTTTGGCTTTAGTTTCCATCTTCCAATACCGCCTCCGTTCCCGTCAGCTCCTGCTCAACATGATCAACTCCTTGGTGATGGTATCCCTCGTTGCAGCAACTTTCTTGACCACCAATGGAATAAACGAAGCCATTCAAGGCGAAGATGGGGGTGAGTACGGCATAGGATTTTGGTCGATTTTGGTTTCCATGGTCATGAATATGCTCGCCAATCGCTTTATCAAAAGGGACGAAGCGCTAGTAAGGTCAGTGGATCGTATTCGATAAGAAAAAAGCCCTGTGATGCGCAGGTTTTTTTTGGTTAGGTTTCCTCCTTACCAAGACTTTTCTAACTTGTGGTTATAGAACAATCGCTATGAAATTTGAAACCATGACCATTCACCTAAGCAATGGGACTCATGAGAGTCACGGCGCCGTGGTGCAGCCCATCACCTTGAGTACCACGTTTGAACATGGTAACGAAGGGGGCATGATTTATACTCGCGCCAACAATCCCAACCGACATTCCTTGGAACAGGTTTTGGCGGCCATGGAAAAAGGGGAGGATGCTGCAGCCTTTTCCTCTGGCAATGCTGCCGGTACAGCGGTCTACCAAGCTCTAGCTCCAGGATCCCATATTGTCGCTCCTGACGACATGTACCACGGGCTACATAATTCCATGGTGCAGCTCTTTGCAGGCATCCATGAGGTGACCTTTGTGGACATGAGCAATCTCGATGCTGTCAAAAATGCTATCCGTCCCAATACGGCTCTTTTTTGGGTAGAATCCCCCTCCAACCCGCTCTTGAAGATCACGGATGTTCGTCAAATTTCTGCTTTAGCTAAAGCACAGGGAGCCATTTTGGCCTGTGATAGTACCTTCGCTACGCCTGTATTTCAAAACCCCATCGACCTGGGTGCAGACTTGGTCATGCATAGCAGCACCAAATATTTTGGAGGGCATTCCGACATCCTCGGAGGAGCCTTGATTACCAAGAAAAAAGATGCCTTCTGGGAAAAAATAAGGGTGGTGCAGCGCATAGGAGGCGCAGTCCCTTCGCCAACAGATTGCTATTATTTGACCCGCAGCATCCGCACGCTAGCTTACCGCATGAAAGGACATGCGAGTAATGCCAAGGCATTGGCAGAATTTCTAGTAAATCATCCTCAAGTAGAAAAAGTGTTCTATCCAGGATTGGCTACTCATGCCAATCATGCGGTGGCAGCCAAGCAGATGCATGGATTTGGAGGGATGATCTCCTTCACGGTAAAAGGAGGAGCGGCAGCAGCGGACCGATTGGTGTCCAAACTTCGTTTTTTTGCCAATGCCACGAGTTTGGGAGGGGTGGAGAGTTTGATCGAGCGCAGGGCTGCTGTCGAGGGACCAAATACAACTACTCCAGAAAATCTTCTACGTGTATCTGTAGGGCTAGAGCATATCGACGACTTGATCGAAGATATGAATCAGGCGCTTGGTTGAAGAAATGAGGAACTGTTGATGGTCCACAGGCGGTCCACGGTCCACAGCCCATTTAATTGAACTTCAACAGAGCTAAAAAATACCTTAAACAAAGAAAGGTCCCGTAAGTATGGGGCCTTTTTAATTTAGTAGATGTTGATAGGCAGACCCGCTGTCGTTACCTAAAGTGAGATCAGGCAGGACTTATAGGGAATTTGGAGTAGGGGTATCTTTTTTTTCGCTCATTTTCAACTATTTAATGCAAAGAGTAGAAAAAAAACAAGATGAGGTGTTGTAAAAAATCCGATTCAGGTTACCTTTGCAATCCATTCTGAAAAGAACGTTAATGGGAGTTTAGCTCAGCTGGTTCGGTTTATCCCGAAGAATTTCGGGAAGCATCTGATACGAAAAGGGTTAGTTAGGGATTTTCCCTTACTTTATTAAAATTTTGGGAGTTTAGCTCAGCTGGTTCAGAGCATCTGCCTTACAAGCAGAGGGTCGGGGGTTCGAATCCCTCAACTCCCACATCAAATCCCGATTATTTCGGGATTTTTTTTATGTCAAAAAATTTAAGTACCCTGCTCCAAAAATCAATCAAAAAACCTCTCAAAAACTCAAATTTAGATATTTTTAGATTTTTTCAATTCAAAAAATTCGGGTTCTAAAGGGGTATTTTTTTGAGTTAAAATCCCTACAAACTCTTGAAATTTTTAGACCTTTTTTCGTTCGTCAAATCCACTTGCAAAAAATTTGAAAAAAAATCTGGAATAAAAGGGAAGAGATTTGCTAAATGGTTGTCTTTGAGAACAAATCTTGAGAGTAGAGAAAGTTTGAATTTTTTTCCAATTCAACCTCTAAAAATTTATGACCTGAAAAGGTCTTTTTAATTTTTTACAAAACTCTATTGAACTCTTAGTTCCTGCAGATTTACCATCCCAAAAAATCAAACAGAAATCTGATTCTTCAACTATCAATCGGTTCCTTTTGATTCCTGCAGCCTTACCAAATTTTTCCCATTCAGGTAATATTGGCTTAAATGGGATATTGTTTCTTTTTGCCCATTTTTTTGCAAGTTCATCTGCCCCTTTAGCACCTCCACTAATTATCAGGGTTATCGAATCATTGATATTCTCAATAGTATTGTAAAGAAGGTCTTCATTATGAAAACTTCTTGAGCCTATAACAGATAGTTTAAGGCTCATTTATGCTGTATTTTAATCCCTTGCTCTGCGCAATAGTCTAAAGGGTATGATCCTCTCTGTGTCTTGTGTAGTTTTTGGTTTTCTGATTTTGTAATCAGACAAACTTTGTATTTGGAGGTGGCTAATTTTTTTATTTCCTGAATAGTCAAAATCTCACTCTCATGCAATTTTTTAATATCATCACGAAACATGGTTCCAGTATACATGTGCTCAAAAAGTAGTTCTTTTCTTCCTTTATCAATTAAAGGTTGAGTACCCCAATTTAGTGTTTGAATGGAAATTTCGAGAGGTTCCTTGTTTGCATTTCTACATTG
>CAMDEU010000089.1 GCA_945897085.1 Spirosoma fluviale
ATACTTAGTCCTCGCTGATCGAGTAAGGCTACGCCTGCCGAATCATATCCTCTGTATTCTAATCTTTTAAGACCCTTGATGATAATGGGAAGGGCATCCTGCTGCCCCACGTAAGCGACAATTCCGCACATAACTAAAAATTTATAAAAGTTGGGATTAGTATGACAAAGAAACAGGAATTGTGCCAAAAAAAACAATCCCCTTTTAAAAATTCAAAAGGTGATTTCGGGACACTTCCTTAAAATTTGTCCTATTTGGTTTTGGAATAGATCACAGTGACCACAACCTTGTCTTTATTGACTTTAAATTGCCGCAAGGAACGCTTCAAATCATCCCCTGTGTTGGGCGTAATGGCATAAAGCAACCAGTCTTTGCGCTGCAATTCCTTTTTGTACAAGGCATTCATGTAGGAGCTGATCCCTGCTCGCTGCAATTTTGACGTAGTCTCATAGCCAATTATGGCAGAAGAAGGAAAGAAATTGTTGGGCACTTTATTGCCCTTTTCATCTTCAATGACCTGAACTTGTCCATCTCCCTGTACGTGTAGCTCTGCTTTGTTGATGGAACTCAAGAGCACTTGGTTTTTGGAATCGATAAACTTCATAACCATTCCAGAGATTGGTTTTTGGCCCTCATTCTGGTCTTCAATTGGGCCCATTTGAAGGGTAACCTGATTAAAAACCACCCCTTTGATCGTGTCCAGGAAGGCGTCTAATGGACTCGTATCCAAACGGATCGCAAGGCCAAGACCTGATTTCATACCAACCAAGGCTCCAGTGGAGTAGGACTTCTGATAGTCTCGCACCACGGCTGTAGGCGTGCCGCTGCGATCTGACTCGACGCCATTGAAGCTACGCGAAGAAAAGGTGGTGATTTTGTAGGTTAATTTTGTCGTATCCCCTGTGTTGTGGTAATGAAAGGTTATTCCAGTATTGCCTCCAAGGGAGAATCCCACCGTGGTATTGTCTCCTGCTCGAGGTACAATCGCCACCCCTGGTAGGTATTTTCTAAAGTTAAATAAGTTATCAAACTCGTTTCCTTTTTTGAGTTTGGTAAAAATTTCCGATGCCAACACCGGATTCAGACGAGCTTTGAGAAGCGTGTCTTTGGTATCCTTAAACACTACTTCCACCTCTGCAATGGCATTAGCCTGATAAGGCAGCTTACTGAAATTGTAATACAAGGTGTCTTCCAAGGGCTTTGCTAGCAGGTGAACCGCATATTTCTTGTTCTTGTCTAGGTTAGTTCCATTGACGCTTACCGTAGAAAAGTTAAAAAAAACAGAGTCCAATACAGCTACTGCAGTAGGTCTTGTCGTTCCCTGCTCAATATGCAAACGCGTGTAGGCAGTACTTCTTGTTTTACCAAAATAAGGATCCTCTTCATCTCCGACAATTAGAACACCTGCGTTGGTCGTATTGAACGAATCGAGGAGGACTACCTGAGCACCCAGAGGAATTTCTTTGTAGAAAACTCCAATCTGATTATTTTCAGGAGCAAGTTCAAGGCCTAGCGTGGCAGGATCACTACATCCTCCCAAGACCAAAATCAAAAAAAACGCGAAAACGGAAAATTTAGCCCGCAAGGCTGGTGTACATTCCATACAACTCTTCATGAGCTTGCTGCTCTTCTTCAAAACTGATTTCAAATTTCTTATTTTTTGAGAAATCCTGGATAAGTTGGTTCAACTCAGCAGAAATTTCAGATTCTTGCACCACTTGATCGGCATATTCCATGCCCATTTTGATGAAGCCTGAAAAATCTTTGCTCCTCAAAGGTGCTAAAATAGTATCATCGATATCTACCATCTTAACCTTGTTTAACAAATCGTCTCCAAAAGTGTGCGTAAACCCTTCTGTATAGATGCCAAATACCGACTTCGTATCCTTAAATAAGGGCTCGTTTTTGTAGGTGGTTTTTAAGTACATCGGGATGAGCGAGGTCATCCAATCGTTGCAATGCACAATGTCTGGCGCCCAGCCCAATTTTTTTACGGTTTCAATCACGCCCTTGCAAAAGAAGATGGCACGCTCGTCGTTGTCGTCGTAAAAACGCTGCTGCTTGTCGTGAAACACGTACTTGCGCTGAAAATAATCCTCGTTGTCAATGAAGTACACCTGCAGTTTGGCATTGGGAATCGAAGCTACCTTGATGATCAAGGGCTTTTCTTCTTCACCTACCGCAATGTTGATCCCAGATAGGCGAACTACCTCATGAAGCCTGTTCTTTCGTTCGTTGATCAAACCAAACCGGGGTACCAAAATACGGATTTCCATGCCTCGCTCCTGCATGGCTTGCGGAAGTGCTCGTAAAAAGCTAGCTACTTTGGAAGTTTCTAAGAAGGGGTTGATTTCACTAGCAACGTAGAGAATACGCAGTTTGGACATGCTATGGGGATTTTAGTATCGTGATAAACAACGGGCACAAAGGTAAATAAAAAAAGCCTAAAAGCATTGGATTTGTGGATATTAATCTAGTTTTGCCCCTATTTAGCCGAAAATTCCCTTGCCATGAAGGTAATCCGTACCGAAGCCGAATGGAAGCCCATTTGGACTGCGATTTTTAAGGAAGATAAAAGCCTAGGCTTTGTTCCTACCATGGGAGCACTGCACCAAGGGCACCTAGATCTGGTGGCCAAAAGTACCGCCGCCATGGACTTTACGGTGGTTTCCATATTTGTAAATCCCACTCAGTTCAACTCCAGTGAGGATTTTCAAAAGTACCCCCAAACTCTTGAAGCAGACCTAGCGCTATTGGAATCCGCTGGAGCAGATTTTGTTTTTGTTCCTTCAGTAGCTACCCTCTACCCGCAGCCAACTTACTTGCGCTTCGATTTTGGAAACCTAGAGCAGGTACTCGAAGGGGAGTTTCGCCCAGGCCATTTCAATGGGGTAGGCCTTGTGGTGGCCAAACTATTTCACATCATCCAACCTACCTGCGCATTCTTTGGACAAAAAGACCTGCAGCAAGTCGCCGTCATCAAGCGCCTAGTCCAGGACCTTTCCTTTGGGCTCAGCATTGAAGTGGTACCTACCCGACGAGAAAAAGATGGCCTAGCCATGTCCTCTAGAAACCAGCGCTTAAGTCCAGCAGAGCGTCAGCAGGCCGTTCTCCTGTATTCCCAGCTGCTACTTGCCAAGGAACGACTGCTGGCTGGAGAACCATGGAGCATGGTTCTAGCCGATACCAAATTGGCCTTTTCAACTGCTGCAAACTGTCAATTGGAATACTTCGCCCTGCTGCATCCCGAAACATTTAAAATTTTTGACACGTTTAGAACGGACAGACCTCAGTCTATCTGCATCGCTGCCTTTGTCGGCCAAGTGAGACTGATCGATAACTTGCCCATTATTGCCTAATTTGGCAAGCGAAACTAAACCACATGCAACTCCAACTCTTAAAATCAAAAATTCACCGCGTAAAAATCACCCAGGCTGAATTGCATTATGTAGGTTCCATCACCCTAGATGAGAATCTGATGGATGCGGCCCAGCTGTTTGAGAATGAAAAAGTACAGGTGGTCAATGTTAATAATGGGGAGCGCCTCGAAACCTATGTCATCAAAGGTGAACGAGGATCTGGGACGGTATGCCTAAATGGTCCTGCCGCCAGAAAAGCCGCAGTAGGCGATGTAGTAATCATCATCGCCTACGCAGGCATGAGCCCTGAAGAAGCGAAAATTCACCAGCCGATCCTGGTATTTCCAGACGACAAAAACCAACTCATTTGATCATGCATCCAAAAATCAAACAACTCCTTCAAGTGGCACTCTCGCTGGGTGTTGCCCTGTGGATTTTTTGGTTTTTGTACCGAGATATTGAGTTTGATCAGCTGCAATCACAGCTCGCTTCGAGCAACTGGTTTTGGATCCTACTCTCCCTGGTGCTCGCCTGGGCAGGATACTGGATCCGGGGTTGGCGCTGGGCACTACTGATTCGTAATGAGGCAGATCAAGTACCTGTCAGCTCGAACCGAGCCTACCATGCGGTAATGGTAGGGTACCTAGTCAATCTACTCATCCCAAGAGCTGGCGAGGTGGCTCGATGTACTGTTTTGACACGCAACAATGGCATCCCTCTCGGACAGGCAATTGGCACGGTGCTCGTCGAACGGAGTGTCGACCTCCTGTTTATGTCGGGAACGATCTTTATCGCCTTCCTGCTCGAAAGCCAACTATTTATTTCCCTAGTGGGGCAGCTGGTCGATCTTTCGGCACTCACCTCCGCCCTGATGAGTAAACTTCCATTGCTTTTAGGTGGGGGAGCTATTTTCCTCCTTTTTCTGTACCTGTTGGGCAGAAAATACCGCAACCACGGCCTAGTGAATAAATTTCAGCTATTCTTCAGGCAGCTCCTTTCTGGCGTTCGCGCCATTGGCAACCTAAAAAATCCCATGGGTTTTTGGATAAGTTCTGTAATCATCTGGGTAATTTACTTTTTGACCATGTATACCGTTTCTCAAGGTATCGAATCAGCTGCCAATTTGTCGGGGAGCCAAGTGCTTTTAGTGATGGTCATGGGAACTATTGGCATGATTGCCCCTGTTCAAGGAGGAATTGGCACTTTCCACGCCTTGGTCGCCTACATTTTAGTTGTTTTTGGGGTTCCTGAAGCCGATGGCAAAATATTTGCTGCAATCATTCACGGCACCCAAATGCTCTTGATACTAGGCGTTGGGCTAGTCAGCTGGATCATTATGCTAAAAATTCCCGCTTGGAAAAAACCTTTCCTTTCTTAAATTCGTAGTTACACACAGTTAAAATAAAATAGACATGATTATCCTTATCGTCATTGTATTTGCTATCCTCGGCTTTGTGGTAAGCAGCAAATTGAAAAGTAAATTTAAGTTGTACTCCCAAACGCCGCTTCAGGCCAACCTTTCCGGGGAGGAAATCGCCAAGCTCATGCTTGCCGACCACAACATTCATGATGTGCGCGTTACTTGTGTAGAAGGACAGCTCACGGACCACTATAATCCAGCAGACAAGACCGTCAACCTTTCTCCAGATGTATTTTATGGAAGAAATGCCGCGGCAACTGCTGTATCTGCTCACGAATGCGGTCACGCAGTACAGCATGCCACTGCCTATTCCTGGTTGACCATGCGCTCTGCCATGGTGCCCATCCAAAATATTTCGAGCAAAGTCTTGAATTTCATATTGATTGCCTCCTTGTTTGGTGGATTTGCATTGGGACTACCTTACGAATTCATTGGATATTTGGTAGTAGGCTCCTACTCCATCATGACGCTCTTTACTTTAGTGACACTACCGGTAGAATTTGATGCCTCCAACCGTGCCTTGGCATGGGTACAAAACCGCAATGTGGTGACTTCTTCTGAGTATGCCATGTCCAAGGATGCGCTCAACTGGGCAGCAAGAACCTACCTGGTAGCCGCAATGGCATCTTTGGTAACGCTTGCCTATTACATCTTTGTTTTCTTTGGAAACAAAGATTAATTAGACCACGCACTACTTCGAAAAGGGACTGACGTCCCTTTTCTTTTTTCTCTACGTTTGAACAGCTATAAACCCATTTGCAATGATGAATTTTCAATTGACCGAAGAGCAGCTCGCCGTACAAGAAGCGGCTCGAGATTTTGCCCAAAGTGAATTGCTTCCGGAAGTAATCGAACGAGACACAGAAGCCCGATTCCCCACCGAACAAATCCAAAAGATGGGAGCCCTTGGTTTTATGGGCATGATGGTTGATCCCGCCTACGGGGGTGGAGGAATGGATACCATTTCCTATGTCATCGCCATGGAAGAGCTCTCCAAAATTGATGCCTCCGCATCCGTATCCATGTCTGTCAACAACTCCTTGGTCTGCTGGGGGATAGAGAAATATGGAACTGAAGAACAAAAACAAACCTACCTAAATAAGCTGGCTACAGGAGCGCATCTTGGCGCCTTCTGCCTTTCCGAACCGGAAGCAGGTTCGGATGCCACCTCCCAGCAAACTACCGCTACCCTCGATGGCGACCACTACCTCTTGAATGGGACCAAAAACTGGATCACCAACGGTTCCTCCGCCTCCATCTACCTGGTCATCGCCCAAACGGATGCCAGCAAAGGGCACAAGGGCATCTCCGCATTTATTGTAGAAAAAGGCTGGGAAGGTTTTGTGGTAGGCAAGAAAGAAGATAAACTAGGGATCCGTGGTTCGGATACCCACTCGCTGATGTTCACAGATGTCAAGGTTCCAATCCAAAACCGCATTGGCGCAGAAGGATTTGGGTTCACCTTCGCTATGGAAACCCTCAATGGAGGCCGAATAGGAATCGCCGCCCAGGCGCTGGGTATCGCCTCTGGGGCTTACGAACTGGCATTGGCATACTCCAAGGAACGGAAAACCTTTGGCAAGCCCATCAGCCAGCACCAAGCCATTCAATTCAAGTTGGCCGATATGGCTACTCAAATTGAAGCTGCTCGGCTTCTGGTATACAAAGCTGCCTGGCTCAAGGACGAAGGTAAAGACTACGCCCAGGCTTCGGCGATGGCCAAATTGTATGCCTCTGAAGTTGCCATGAGCGTAACCATTGAGGCGGTTCAGGTACATGGCGGCTATGGCTATGTCAAGGAATACCATGTGGAGCGCCTCATGCGGGATGCCAAAATCACTCAGATCTACGAAGGCACCTCGGAAATACAACGCATCGTAATATCTAGAGGGGTCTTGAAATAGTCCACAACAAATCTTTATCAAGGGAGTAAAAAACAAAAATTACTCCTTTATTTTTAGAGTTTCTAATTTTTTAATTCTAAAATGCAGTTTTGTAATTGGAAAAATCATATTTTTAGAAATAAATTTTTATTCGGCTATGGAGTATTACAATAAAGTCATCGAGTCGGTGCAAGTGCGCTTTTTGAAAGGCAGCAACTACAAAATTGAAAAGCCAATTACCGTTTTAAATTACCAGGAAAACGAGAATACGCTGGTATTACTCCACCATGGAGCCATAAAATTTGGCGATGGCCAGGAGCTAGTCAACGAGGGCGAGGTAATTTTCCTACCCAAAGACCGAAAGACAACCCTCACTTTCGGAACAAAAACCTCCAAGCAAGAAGTTACCGGGGAGCAATTTGCAGAGACCCGGAGAAAGCACTTGCAGAGTATCAGCTACAAAGACATCAAAACGGCTGAAGAAGACTGCATTTCAGTTTTCCAGTTTGAATCCAAGGTTTTTGATGTAGTCAACTTTTTCAACTCTTTAGATATCCCTCCCTTTATCATCCGATTCAATGATCGGATCACCACCTTGGTGGAGGACTTGATGAAAGAAATTGAAAACACTGGAGTCGGCAAGGAGCGTAGTTTAAAGTCCCTAACTGAAGTGTTGGTCATTGAGCTATTGCGGCACATTCTCAAAAATCGACTGTTTACAGAGGAGCTCTCCACCAATGCAACTTATTTCAAAGATCCTCGCTTGATCGACTTGTTTAACTACGTTAAAAGCAACATCAGCGGGGACCTCTCCAATAAGGTGCTTGCTAAAATCGCCAATGTTTCCGAGGATTATGTAGGACAGTATTTCAAAATGCTCACCGGCATCAATCCCCAGGACTACATCGAATACCAGCGATTGGAAGCAGCGGTAGATTTACTTCGCACCACCAAAAAATCGATACGTACCATCGGAAAGGAAGTGGGCTACAAGGACACGGCCTATTTCTGCCGCCGTTTCAAAATGATGTATGGGGTGCCTGCAGGCAAAATGCGTAGAAGAGAATCATTGATTAATGTCTAACCTTTGAGGTCT
>CAMDEU010000090.1 GCA_945897085.1 Spirosoma fluviale
TCGGTGCGGGAGTCAACTACATGACCTTCACCTCAAGACTAGAAAGCGGCATGCCTATGGGAGGCCAAGACATGGTCATGCCCATGGTAACCTTGAGTTTACCCATCTACCGCAAAAAAATAGCATCCAAAATAAAGCAGGCCGACTACCTGAAAAATGGCGCTATGATGCAGCAAGAGGAAACAACCAACCAGCTCACCTTGCAATGGGCGAGCGCCTTTCGCGATTGGGAAGAAAGCGAACGCCTACTCAGCCTTTATGAGGCTCAAATAGCCTTGGTGGAGCAGCAGCTTTCCGTGATGGAAACCACCTATTCGGGCGGCACCCTTTCGCTTTCGGAGGTGATTCAAACCCAACAACTCCTGCTAGACTACCGCAGAAAAAAACTCAATGCCCTTTACCAGCAGCACCAAAGTTTGGCACAACTAGATGCCTTGCTTTCGCCAAACCCTTCACTTTCTAATCCGAATAAGCCATGAAAAATATACTTAAGAATAGACTACCCCAACTAGCACTCATCTTGATCGTTGGCCTGGTCCTAGGATGGGTGTTTCGCGCGATGACCTCCGATAATACGGCTCCGCATGCGCATGAGACGGGGGAAGGCCTACCTTCGATTTGGACCTGCTCCATGCACCCAAACATCAAGTTGCCTGAGGCGGGGGATTGCCCGATCTGTGGGATGGATTTAATCCCTGCTAGCCAGGAATCAGCAAGCAGCAGCAGCAATCCACAAGCCCTCCAAATGACGGAAGAAGCCATGGCTATAGCACAAGTACAGACCCTTGTGGTCGGGGAAGGAAGTGCGAAGAAGGAGGTGACGCTCTCAGGAAAAATCCAAGCCGATGAGCGTGAAAACGCTTCACTCACAGTCAAGTTTCCAGGAAGAATCGAGAAACTGTATGTGACTTTCACTGGGGAGCAAGTCAAAGCAGGACAAAAGCTAGCGACCCTCTATTCTCCTGAGCTGATGAATGCGCAGAAAGAACTCCTAGAGGCCGCGAGAACAAAAGCGACATTTCCACAGCTCTATCAGGCAAGCAAGGAAAAACTATCACTCTGGAAATTGAGTGCAGCACAAATCGCAGAAATTGAGCGAGCAGGCGTCGTTAAGGAAAAATGGGATATTCTGGCTGATCAATCCGGGGTAGTCATTCAAAAGAATGTGGCTGTTGGGGATTATGTAGCTACAGGATCCGTACTCTTTACGGTGACAAATTTGAACAAACTTTGGTTGCTGCTTGATGTCTACGAAACCGATCTTCCCTCCGTCTCCTTGGGAGATGAAATCGAGTATACTGTTGCTGGGAGAGCTGGAGAACCCTTAACCGCCAAGGTCAGTTTTATTGACCCACTCCTCAATGCGCAAACCCGTGCGGCCTCCATCCGTGCCGAAATCCCCAATGTAGGGAATTCACTGAAGCCCGAAATGTTTGTTACTGCTCGATTGAGCAACAAAAAATCACAATCCACCGCCAACCTACTAGTACCTCGAACTGCTGTGCTTTGGTCTGGAAAGCGCTCGGTAGTGTATGTTAAGGTTCCCAATTCTTCAGTGGCAGCATTTGAAATGCGCGAAGTGCAAGTAAGCCGTCAGGGAGAGGAGTACCGCATCGAGTCGGGTCTAAGGTCTGGGGAAGAAATTGCTACTCAAGGAGTATTTGCAATCGATGCCTCGGCGCAGCTGTCAGGCAAGCAAAGCATGATGAGCCGACCTGTAGGCTCCTACACAGAAATCTCAACAGAATTTAGCGGGAATCTAAGCGAAGTGGTTGCACAGTATTTCAAACTGAAAAACGCCCTAGTAAAAGACCAAGTTGCACCGGCAAAATCTGCGGGTAATGAGATGAACCTAGTACTTGCTAAAGTCGACGCAAGCAAATTTAAAGGATCCGAAAAAACGGCATGGGCAACCCTTAACAACAAACTTAAGGATGCCTTGGCCAAAGTAAAAGGCGCTAAGGACATTGCCGAACTCCGGAAACACTTCGAGCAAGTATCTACCGAAGTGATCTTTCTTACTGAGAATTATGGCGTTAACCAGGATTTGGTCTATAAGGATTATTGTCCCATGGCCTTTAACAACAAAGGAGCTTATTGGCTGAGCGAAACGAAGGAAATTACAAATCCCTACTTTGGAGCTTCCATGCTTGCCTGTGGAGAGGTGAAACAGACGTATTCCAAAAAATAAGAATCGAGAAAAAAATAACTGAAAAATTAACCTATATGAAAACGCTGAATAGCTTAAAAAGTAGAGTTCCGATGAAATTTGGAAAATTAATTTATTTGATTGGGTTACTCGTATTGATTGGAAGTTGCAATGGGAAAACAGCTAATCAATCCCTAACCAATGAAGATCATAGCTTGCATCAACCCTCAGAAGAAAGTCCTAAACCTTCAAAAAGTCCTAAAAAAATGGCGATGGAAATCGTTGATGGAAATCATATTCACATTGATTATTCTTCTCCGAGCGTAAGAGGTAGACAAATTTTTGGAGGATTGGTAGCCTATGGAGAAGTTTGGGCGACGGGTGCGCATAAAGCCACTTGGATCCAATTCGATAAACCGGTAACTATTGGTGATCAAACTATCCCTGCAGGAAAATACGGTTTGTTCACCATACCTGGAGAAAAGGAATGGACCGTCATCATCAATCAGGTTTGGGACATGCACTTAGCAGATGACTACGATGCAAGCAAAGATGTTCTTCGATTTACCTGTACGCCAGAAACGCTCGAAACCACCGTGGAATCACTTACTTACCAGGTAGAAAAAATTGCTAGTCAAACTACCCAAATCTCTATCTCTTGGGATAAAACGAAGATCAAATTTGACGTAAAAAATAGCTAATCGAGCAATTTTTTCTCTTCAAAAAAGAACAATTTACCACAAGACGGTTTTATATCTCTTCCCAGCTGGAAGGAATATAAAACCGATTGATTACTCAGGCCGCTTTCGATTCGCCTTCTTCTCTGCATGGGCTTTCTTGGACTTCAAGCGATCCTCTATAGCACCCTTTTTCGGGCGGGACACTTTCCGAATCTTCTTTTTCAGAAAAGAGCTGTGAAGCAAGTCGTAGAATTTGGCGATCACGGCCTCTTTATTCTTTAGCTGGGAACGGGTTTCCTGCGCATACAACTGCAGTATTCCGGATGAATCTACCTTATTCTTATTTTTTTGAATTAGAGTCAATTTTTCCTCTTCGGTAAGTGCCTGTGAAGACATCACATCAAACTTAAGGAGCACCTTTGTTTCAACCTTATTTACATGCTGTCCTCCAGCTCCCCCACTACGGGCAGTTTGGAATTCCAGTTCCACAAGGAAAACCCCTGCTTTGATACGGTTTTGTAAAGTCATCTGATGGTATTGAATGCCTAAAAAAGTCCTTAAAAACAGGTAAAAAACTACCCAATAAAGGTAAATGTTCGAAATAATAGTAGCATTTCCTACCTTTAGGAACTAGTTAGCCTCACTTAGCGGTTAACTTGGGTGTTACCTAATGGACCTTTACTCCATTACTATCGACCAATGAAAACAAAACCAAGAGTTGTCGTCGGCCTATCAGGCGGCGTAGACAGCAGCGTTGCTGCTAAACTTTTAATCGACCAAGGTTACGAGGTCATCGGCATGTTTATGAAAAACTGGCACGATGAATCCGTCACGATCTCTAACGAGTGCCCTTGGCTAGAAGACTCCACCGATGCCATGTTGGTGGCCGAAACCCTCAACATCCCTTTTCAAGCCATAGATCTGAGTGCTGAATACCAAAAACGTATTGTAAACTACATGTTTGCAGAATACAGCATAGGCAGGACCCCCAACCCGGATATTCTTTGCAACCGCGAAATCAAGTTTGACATCTTCCTCAAAGCAGCTATCCAACTAAAAGCGGACTTTGTTGCCACTGGCCACTACTGCCAAAAAGGAACGATTGAAGTGGATGGTAATTCAGTGCACCAAATCCTCGCGGGAGCCGATGCCAACAAAGATCAAAGCTACTTTCTCTGCCAACTGTCCCAAGAGCAATTGGCGAAGGCCCTATTTCCCATCGGACATCTCCAAAAATCAGAAGTACGCGAGATCGCCAAGCAAGCTGGCCTAGTGACGGCTGAAAAGAAAGATTCCCAAGGGCTCTGCTTTATCGGTAAGGTGCGTCTGCCTGACTTCTTGCAGCTGCAACTCAAACCCAAACAAGGAAATATCATCCAAATTGCGGAAGATCTTCCAGACTACCAAAGCCACAAACTGCCTGCTTCGAAAGCTCCTCAAGACTGGAATCAGACCGAACTGGACTCCATTTGTATCCCCCTAGCCTATTCACCAAATCAAGGTAAGGTCATCGGAGAGCATCGAGGGGCACATTACTTCACAGTTGGACAGCGCAAGGGTTTACAGGTGGGTGGCACAGGCAAACCTCTTTTTGTGATTGCGACCGATACCATGCAAAACGTGATTTATACCGGTTTGGGCGAGGAGCATCCTGGCCTAAACCGACATGGACTTTTTGTAAAAACCGATCAGATCCATTGGATCAGAAAGGATCTAGCACTTCAAGTAGGTATGCATGCCGTCTACGCTGCCCGAATCCGTTACCGACAGGCACTTTCCAAAGCTACCCTGATCCAGCGGGAAAATGGGCTCTATGTAGTCTTTGAAAAAGCTCAAAAAGGAATTGCGGCAGGACAATTTGTAGCCTGGTACCAAGGCGAAGAATGCATAGGTTCGGGAACCATTGATTAAGCCGTTCATGAATTCACTTCTTTCCTACCCCACCCATGCTTGAAATTATCTTTGAGGACCAAGAGCTTGTAGTAGTCAATAAGCCAGCGGGCTTGTTGGTACACAAGACGACATTGGCCTTTGGAGAAGAAGAAAATGCCCTCATTCAACTTCGGGATCAAATCGGAAGCTGGGTAGCTCCGGTACATCGCCTGGATCGTGCCACTAGCGGCTGCTTGCTGTTTGCCAAAAACGAACAAATACTTCCCAAGCTGCAGAGCCTGTTTATGGAACGGAAAATTCAAAAAACCTATTGCTGCATCGTTCGAGGCATTCCGATGGAAAAAGAAGGACTGATCGATCACCCACTTACAAGCGAGCGCTCGGGCAAACTTCAGGAGGCACAAAGCAAATACAAAGTCTTGGCAGAGACCGAACAGCCCTTCAACAGTACAGGAAGGTATCCAACAAGCCGATATAGCCTTCTTGAAATCGAGTTGCTCACCGGGCGAACTCATCAGATACGTAGGCATTTGGCACATATTCGTCATTACATTTTGGGAGATAAAAAGCACGGAGACAACAAGCAAAACCACTATTTTGAAACGCACTTTAGCTTGGAACAGCTACTCCTTCATGCCTGGCAGTTGCAATTCAGGCATCCCACAAGCGGAAAAATCCTTTCTGTTGGATGTGCACTACCCCCACATTTTCAGCATATTGTTGAAAAGTTAGGTTGGGCTGGTTCTCACCTTCATTTAGCACCCACTACTAATCCCGATTTTAGATTACTTTAGTATTTTCCATTTCTTCTACTTATGAAAAAAATTGCACTACTTCTTTTTGCTGGCCTCGTTTGCAGCCCAGCTCTTTTTGCTCAAAAGCAGGACATCGAAAAGCGCTTCGGTTCCAAAGATGCCATCTCACAGTTTACCTACCTCGCTTCCGATGCCCTGATGGGTAGAGATCCCATTCGGCCAGAAATGAAAATGGCCTACACTTTTATCGCACAGGAACTTGAAAAAGCGGGAGCAAAACCCCTTCCTGGAGGAAATGGATACTACCAAGATATTCCCTTCAATTTATCTTCTCCTCCTACCAAAGGATCTGTTCAATTGGGAAACTTTTCCTTTTCCCAAGGGCAAAACCTATTGGTATTGGAGGGTAGCTCCTTCTCCGGCAACTATGAAGTGGTGGAAGTAGGCTTTGGTTCGGCGGAAGAATTTACAGGAAAAGACCTTAAAGGAAAGATTGCGATTAGCAACGTAGGAGCACCCAATAAATTTAGCCCCAACCAGCTTTTTTCCGAAGGAAGAGCAAAGGCAAAACGTGCCAAAGAAGCTGGAGCGGTAGCTTTGATTGAGCGATTCAATGTGCCTTCCGTGCCCTGGCAGCTTGTGTCTGGCTTCCTAAATCGACCACAAATGGGCCTTGACCAAGGGGAAGCGAGTAACCTTCCCTACCTCTGGGTAGAAGATTTAAAAAACCAGTTGACTGGTACCAACTTAGGCAATGCAACCCTAGCAATCGAAGGAAAAGTAAATCGAAAAATCGATGGCAAAAATGTGTTGGCAATGATTGAAGGAACAGATCCTCAATTGAAAAACGAATACATCCTCCTTTCCGCCCATTACGACCACGTAGGTGTAGGCACTCCAGATGAAACGGGAGATTCCATCTACAACGGAGCCCGAGACAATGCTGTGGGCACTGTAGCGGTACTGAATGCCGCTAAGTATTTTGCCAAAAACCCTCCCAAACGGTCTATTCTCCTTGCGCTATGGACAGCCGAGGAAAAAGGCTTGCTTGGTAGCGCCTATTTTGCAAACAACCCCTTGCTGCCTTTGAATCAAGTAGTCTACAACCTCAACATTGACAATGCGGGTTACAACGATACCTCCATCATCACGGTGATTGGCTTGGGCAGGACTACTGCAGATTTCTTAATCAATGAAGCGGTGGCTGAGTTTGGATTGACTGCAAAGGCAGATCCATCGCCCGAGCAGGGGCTATACGACCGTTCCGATAATGTGAATTTTGCGAGAAAGGGCATCCCTGCTCCTAGCTTTACACTTGGTTTCACCGCTTTTGACGACGAGATCAACAAGTACTACCACAAAGCAGCCGATGAGGTGGAGAGCTTTGACTTGAACTATGCGCAACTGTATTGGAAATCCTATATCCTATCCGCTCAAAAAATTGCGAACTGGTCACAAAAACCACAATGGACTGCCGGAGACAAGTACGAAGAGGTGGGTAAGAAATTGTATGGGAATTAAGTACAAGGTACCAAGTACCATGTACGAAGTAAGAAAGACGATGGAAATAGAGTAGAAATAGACTACGCTTCGCTCCGTGAAATAGCTTGAAATAAGAATTCAAAATTATTCGGGCATTGAATTCTGGTCCTAAAGGATCTTGGTACTTGGTATTCATCCCGTAATTCGTCACTCGTATTTCACTAAGTACTTCGTACCTGGTACATTGTACTTGGTACTTGGTACTTTAAACCAGCATCCCAGCTACCGTAGCCGTCATCAAACCGGCTAGAGAAGCCGCAAACAAAGCCCGAAAGCCCAATCGACTCAAGTTGCCCTGCTGATTTGGAGCAATAATTGAAATTCCTCCTAGCTGAATGGCAATGGAACTAAAGTTAGAGAATCCACAGAGCGCATAGGTAGAAATGATGATCGACTTGGTGCTTATGGAAGCAGCTTCCTTCATTTCGGCAAGGCTCAAGTAGGCCACAAATTCATTGATCACTGTCTTTTGACCCAAGAGACTACCTACTTGAAGGGTATCCACCCATTCTACTCCAATCACCCAAGCAAAAACCCGGAACACCTGCCCAAAAATATATTCCAAAGAGAAACCTTTGAATTGTCCTCCAGTACTACTTTCCACCCAAGCATTCAATCCTGTATATTCTCCAAGAATGCCAGTTAGACCATAATTGATTGCAGCGATCACTGCAATAAAAGCAAGAAGCAT
>CAMDEU010000091.1 GCA_945897085.1 Spirosoma fluviale
AAGTTTCTAAAAGCCTCTGTTGGTTTTGGTGGATCTTGTTTCAAGAAAGACATCCTCAATTTAGTCTACATCTGTCGAAGCTATCAGTTGCATGAGGTCGCGGATTATTGGGAACAAGTAATAAATATTAACGACCATCAAAAGTCAAGATTTGCGAAGCAAATCATCAAAACCCTGTACAATACGGTCAATGGAAAGAAAATTGCTTTTCTAGGATGGGCCTTTAAAAAAGATACGAACGATACGCGAGAGTCCGCAGCGATCTATGTGGCGGATTACCTCTTGGATGAGTGTGCTTCTGTAGTGATTTACGATCCTAAGGTCTCCAAAGAAAAAATATATGGGGACTTGGACTTCCTAGAGACCCGTTCAAGTGAAGAAAATAGAGCCCTCGTGCAGGTCGTTGACACTGCTTATGAAGCCTGTAAAGATGCCGCAGCTGTCGCCATTTTAACCGAGTGGGATGAGTTTGTAGTGCTAGACTGGGAACAAATCTATACAAACATGAAGCAGCCTGCTGCTGTATTTGATGGTAGAAACATCTTGGATGCTGCTCTCATGGAAAAGATAGGCTTTAGATTTCAGGGTATAGGAAAACCTACTGCATAGTTTGTAGTACCATGAAAGCTAAGGAGAGCTTACCCTTTGGAAAAAGGAATTCTTCTTTGAAATCAAAAAACAAGGATTTACAAATACCTTAATTGACTAATTTAAATAGCCTGTGAAGCCAATAAATGAAGTAAAAATTGCTGTAATAGGCTTAGGCTATGTTGGCCTTCCCTTGGCAGTAGAATTTTCAAAGAAGTTCCCGGTCGTTGGATATGATATCAATCAAAAGCGGGTAGGAGAGTTGGTTTCAGGTCATGACGCGACCCTAGAGGTAGCAGACGACTCGCTTGCATTGATATTGCGGTCTTCCAGTCCTCAGGTGGGCGAAAAAGGCTTATTTCCTAGTTTTGATTCCAAGGATTTGGGGGATTGCACTGTCTTTATTGTGACAGTTCCTACACCAACAGATAAGCACAACCGACCTATTTTGATTCCGATGTTGAAGGCTTCCGAAAACATAGGGCATTACTTGAAGATGGGGGATGTAGTGATTTATGAATCCACCGTATATCCGGGAGTAACTGAAGAGGATTGTGTACCTGTATTGGAGAAGGTTTCTGGGTTGAAGTTTAATACAGATTTTTTTGCGGGATATTCTCCGGAGCGAATTAATCCTGGAGACAAAGTACATACTGTGGCCCAAATCGTGAAAGTAACCTCTGGAAGCACTTCAGAGGTGGCTGATTTCGTGGACGAACTTTACCGAAGCATCATTACTGCAGGAACCTATAAGGCCTCTTCCATCAAGGTTGCGGAAGCCTCGAAGGTAATTGAAAACTCACAGCGTGACATCAATATTGCCTTTGTAAATGAGCTGGCCAAGATTTTCAATCTGTTGGGTATTGATACCCAGGAAGTTTTGGAGGCTGCTGGCACGAAGTGGAATTTTCTAAAATTCAAACCCGGTTTGGTCGGTGGACATTGCATCGGGGTTGATCCTTTTTATTTAGCGCAAAAAGCGCAGGAAGTGGGATACCATCCTGAAATAATTCTTGCCGGTCGGAGGGTTAATGACAGTATGGGGAAGTTTGTTGCCACCGAAATCATCAAGTTGATGATGCGCAAAGACATCAAGGTGCTAGATGCTAAGGTGTTGATTTTGGGATTTACCTTTAAGGAAAATTGTCCAGATGTCAGAAATACCCGTGTAATAGATATTTACCATGAGTTAAAGACCTTTGATATGGAGGTAGATGTGTATGATCCATGGGCAAATGCAGAAGAAGTTCAGGAAGAGTATGGGATTAAAATTGCTACTGGCAAGGAAATTCCGGCCATTGAATCGTATTCGGCGGTAGTCTTAGCAGTTTCTCATAGTCAATTTGCCTCCTTGCCCCTGAAAAAAAATCGAAATCAGGTCATTTACGATGTCAAAGGGTTTCTTGATCGCTCCCTAGTAGATGCGAGGCTCTAAGCCCGAAGGTAGATTTTCAAAATGCCTACAAATCAAACTCTTAACGGCATGAGTTTTGTTTGAAAATAGTGTAAGCCACTGCTGAAAGCTGAACTAGTGGATGCTTAGTACTGAATCCTCAACATAGGGAGGGTAAAAAAAAATAGGTGACTTGATGTAAATTATGGATTATTCTATCCTATTTTTTTTATTTTGCAGCTTCTAATAACTAGTAGGGCAACCTTGTAAAACGAAACTATAACCTAATTAATCCAAAATGAAGCAATCCTTATTTTCCCTTTCCTTAAGGAAAACGATGTTGATGGCCGTAATAGCCTTGATGGCTATGGGTGCCTGCAAAAGTAAAAAGAAGGCTGTTGAGCCAGCTCCAGCGCCTGTTGTAATGGAAGAAGTGGTAAAGCCAACTCCAGCGCCTGCACCAGTTGTTCGTTCTGCAGAAGAAATCGCAGTAGAAAAGCTTGAAAATCAATTCACGTCTATTGCCTCTGCTAGCAATGTGACTGCCGCTAATCAGTCCATTCAGGACGTTTTGGCAATGTTTTCAAATCAGGAAACTCCACTATTGATTGTCATTCATGAAGAAGGTGGTGTAAAAGATTACGATGAGCCAACGACCATCAAGAAGTATTTAGAATACTTGAAGGACACCAAGAAGAACTTGAATTACATATCTGATATTCGATTAGCAGGTGGTAAAGTGACTGAATTGGAACTGAAAAGAAAATAATCCATCCCCGAAACTAAATTTCATATGAAAAATACAGGTATTCTTTTCCTAGGCCTATTTCTTGCTACTATGACGGTAGCATTTGCTCAGGATAACATTAGCCCAAGAAGAAAGCAAGCGATCGACTCACTTGCATTAGAGAAGGTGAAAGACCTTTCTAAGTATATCGCGATCATTGGTAACAAGGAAACACAGTTTTCTGAAGCAAATCGCGTAATGGATAGAGCGGAAGAGCTTTTCGCAGCAGGTGCAGAAATGGGAGTTTCTTCCATCAATACCAAAGAGGTTGCCTACTACAAAGTGAGAAGGTACTTTGAGCGATTGATGGCCTTGAATTACGATAAGGTAAACATTACTTGGTATGATATCCAGTATGTTTCTGATTTGGAGAGACAACCTGATGGAAGGTATGTAGGTGTGATCACAGTTTACCAGCGTTTTGAGGGTACTTCTATTGAAACTGGTATGAATTACAAGGATACCACCAAAAAGGACATCACTATTTATGTAGAGAAGAAGCAAACTCAAATTGCTGGCCGTACCATTGAATTTTGGGACGTAATGCTTGGTGATGTAAGAGTGACTGAAACTTCCGCATGAGAAAAAGCATATTGATTTTTGCTTTTTTAATTTCCTACATCTCTATTGTCTCGGGGCAAGGCTTAGGCAGCCCCGGGACAATAAAAGATGATGGTAGATTCGCCGCCTCTACCAAACAAATGAATCAATTTTTTAAACGATTCAATGGGGAGGAATCCATCGATGGAACTAAGCGTTTTTATCCAGGTGACACGCTCTATCAAAATGAGAAGTTAAGAAAGGGTTTTGCATCTATACTTTTTGATAATGAATCTTCTGGGATCAGCCCTGAGTTGAAATCCGAGTTTATTTCCACACTTCTTTCTCCTAACTATCCACAATATTTAGTTTTTCACAAGCCAGGTTGGATTGCTGAAGTAGAAGCTGTGTTTTGGTACAAGGGCAAAAAAGAGAATTTGACCTTTATCATGAAGATTCAGCCGGAGGGTTTAGGCTATGAATGGGTGATTGATCAGGTGATTTTCGAGCCCTTTAAAAATTTATTTAATAAGCCAGTTGGCTCAGCTAAAGATTTCCTCCATCCTCTGAGCCATGAACTGGGCTTTATGAATATGAGGAGAGCCTTTCAAGATTCTGAAAATCCGGAATCGTTTACCCCTACGTCCTATGAACCGGATTATTTGGCAATTTTTCTTTTTGAGATGAAGCAGGATAATTTGCGATTTGAAACTGTCAATGGTTTAAAGTTTCATTTTTTTCAAATAGGGGGTTGGTATTTTGAGGTGAATCAATTCAATAGACCTGGATTCAACACGGGATGGCTAGTTTCCAATTTGATGCGATTAGGTCCAGGAGATAAAGAGACTTTACTCAAGTACATTTATGATCAGGATTAATCGATATGCTCTTCTGATATTATTTTTTTGGCTGTCAATTGTTGCTCAAGGTCAGACAATAAAAGGGTATTCTGCGGATCAATTAGCTGAACTATCCATTAAAGTAGAGGATCAGGTTCGTTTTTTAGAATTTTTGCTCAATACGGTTGGCAATTCTCAAACTTCAGCTCGTGATAAGGATGTGATCATTCGTGAAAGCTATCTGAAAATTTTCCTCGATGGAAAGGTTCAAATAGAAGATGATTTAGTTTTGGATCGAAAAGTAGTCACAAACAAGGATGTGTCGGCTTATTTTAAAGACATTGAATTTTTTTATAAAAATGTTGAGTTCAAATTAAAAATTCGTGAAATCAAGCCAGGACAGAAGGAAAATGGGCAGATTTTTTTTCTAGCCTCCTTAGACCGCACACTTACTGCTGTAGGACTGAAGGGAGAAAAAATCTCAAATACAAAACCCAGATTTATTGAGGTGAATCTGGATGAAAAATCTGAAGAGCTGAAGATAGCAAGTATTTATACCACGAAAATCAGTCGTGATGACGAGCTAAAAGCTTGGTGGACGTCCCTTGACGCGGATTGGAAATCCTATTTTAAATCTCGTTTTCTGCTTTCAAAAACGGATACCGTAGAACTTGCCAAGCTCTACCAATTTGTTGCTGTAGACTCCCTGAATCTATCAGGAAAATCTCAGATAAAGCATCTTCGTCCCCTTTCAGAACTAAGGGATCTTAAGTTTTTAGATATCAGCCAGACAGCTATTGAAGATCTTGCCCCAATTTCTAATGTTACTTTTTTAGAAAGTCTGAATCTTTCAAATACTCCGACATCTGCCATTAAGTTTATTAAGTATTCAGACCGACTTCGATATTTAGATATTTCCAATACAAAAATAGAAGACATTAGCGAGTTGGTTAATCTAACGAATCTCCAAGCTCTAAAAGTAGAAAAAACGCCCATTCAAAGTTTCGCTGTCTTGAATCAATTCAAGAGTTTGCAGGAGCTCAATTTAAATGAAAGTGGGTTTAACAACATGGAGAACCTCAAAGAGTTGAGCAGCTTAGAAAGTTTGTTTTTGAGTAAAAATACTATTTTAAATTTCTCACTACTGTCTCAGCTCACCGCATTGACAATGTTGGACCTCTCTGATACTAATTTTGAAGACCTTGCACCTCTATCAAGTTTAACCAAGTTGGTGCAGCTGGATATTACCGCCTGTAAAGAGTTGTCTGACTTATCTCCTTTGAATTCATTGGCAAGCTTAAAAAAAATAGCTGCAGATGAAACCAAACTGAGTACTGAGGATGCTACGCTATTTGTTCAAAACAATCCAAATATCCTCTTGATTCACCATGTGAAAGATTTACAATCTTGGTGGGAGAGTTTGTCTATGGCCTGGAAACAAGCGCTTATCAAAATAAATCCTTCCTTGGAATTGGATAAGCCTGGAATTGAAGTTTTAACGCAAACGCTAAACTTACCTTCACTTAATTTGGATGATTCAGAAATTGAATCGTTAATGCCCGTGGTTCGTTTTGTTGCGCTAACTTCATTAAGCCTCTCCAACAATGTGCTTATAGATAATTTACTCCCTTTGCAGGAGGTAAAGACGCTACAGCTAGTGACAGCAAAAAATACAAGTATTCAAGACGCATCTCCCTTAAAGGAGAATGTTCTTTTAAAGCGAATAGATCTAGAGGCTAGCCCTATTGTATCTATAGCAGCACTTTCAGGTCTAACGGAGCTCAACTATCTGAATGTCAATGGTTCTCAAGTGAAGGAAGTCGAATTCCCTGATTTTCTTCAAAGAAGGCCAGATGTTTCGATTATTTATCGATCAGACAGCCTAACTAGTTGGTGGGAAGGTCTCAATGAAGATTGGAAACAGGTATTAAGCGAAAAATTCAAGCTTACTTCTTCTCCAACGACAGATGAACTTCATCAACTTACCGCTGTGTCTTCTCTTAGCTTGGAAAGGGTTCCATTTACAAGTTTAGAGCCACTGACCATCTTTAACAATTTGAGGAAGTTGACTGTTTTTGACTCGCCTACTCTGGTTTTGAGTCCATTGCGTCAATTGACCAAACTGACTTCCTTAACCCTTTCTCAAATGCCGGCCATTGATTACCTGCCTATTGCTGGGTTGATTGAATTGGAAGAACTAGACTTGTCCAACACGGGTATCGAAGGGGTGGCCGCATTAATTAAGCTGACTAACCTTAAAAAGTTAAATCTGTCTGGAACGAATATCAAATCTTTGAAAGGGATAGAGACTTTAAGGAAACTAGAGGAGTTGGATATTGCTAGTACGAATTTAAGATCTTTGAAGGCCTTGGAAGATATAATGGGGCTTAAAAAACTGACCTGTTTCAATACTCGATTGACCCCTCGTATTGTTGATTCATTTAAAGAGTCCTTTCCAAAATGTGAGGTGCGCTTTTATTAAGCTCATTTTTTTTATTCACCAAGTAGGATAGGGGGATGATCTGATTAATTTTATTCTCTCAATTTCAATTCACTATTTGTTAAACTCGTGAAAATAGCCGCACTTATTCCTGCCCGCTATGCATCCACTCGGTTGCCTGCCAAATTAGTACAAGACTTGGGTGGGCTTTCTGTGGTCCAGCGGACATATCAGAGTACGTTAGCAACAGGTGTATTTGATGCCGTTTGGGTAGTTACGGACCATGCTCAAATTGAAGCACAAATTCATGCGATAGGAGGAAAGGTAGTGAGGAGTCTAAAAGAACATGAAAGCGGTTCAGATCGGATTGCAGAGGCCCTAGGACAAGTTGATGCTGATCTTATAGTCAATGTTCAAGGGGACGAGCCCTTTCAAGATGCCAAGACCCTCAGAGATTTAGTATCCGTATTCAGTAATCCAGAGGTTAAAGTGGCCAGCTTGATGTGTAAGCTAGCTGCCGACCAGGTAGAAAACCCAAATTTCGTAAAGGTGGTAGTGGATGAGCACCAACGAGCCATGTATTTTTCCAGATCTCCCATCCCCTACAATCGAGAAGGTGTGCAGCTTACCTATTGGAAACATATAGGCGTGTATTCCTATCGAAGGGAACTCTTGCTTCAATTTACTTCTTGGTCAAAAGGAAATCTAGAGCAAATAGAAATGCTGGAGCAACTCCGACTTCTAGAGCGAGGAGTGTCCATACAGATGGTGGAGACCAGCCATCAATCCATTGCGATCGATACGTTGGAGGACCTGGTAAAGGCTAGAAAATTTTTAGTTGGTAACTTAGCTGGTAACTAAGGCTTAAGTTAAATTTTCTTATCGTTTTCATTTAAATTTGTTCTCTTATAGTATTAGTTTGAACAGGAAAGATAATCACAAAAAAGCCCCTAATTCAAAAATTAGGGGCTTTTGCTTATGCAGAGAGTGGGGGATTCGAACCCCCGGTACAGTATAACCCGTACGACAGTTTAGCAAACTGTTGGTTTCAGCCACTCACCCAACTCTCTAATCCGCGTTGGCACCTGA
>CAMDEU010000092.1 GCA_945897085.1 Spirosoma fluviale
GTACTCTGGATAAAGGACTTCAAATCCTGACGGAATTGCGCTGCAGAAGGCAAGTGCGTGTACATCATGTGACCGGCTTCGTAATAGGTCATTTTGATTCGATCAGTAGCTGAACTTGGCAATCCCATGTGAGTGATGGAATGCTCCACACCATGGAAAACAGTCGCCAAGTCGTAGTAGCCATTCATGATCAAAACCTCCACATGTGGATCCTTGCTCAAGGCTTCTGCCATGTCAGGCACGGTGGTCACCGCGGCATCTGCACCCCAAAAATTATTTCCTTGGTGCTTCCAATCCCACTTAAATCCTTCTTTAGCATACGCAGAAGTCGCATAGCTCAAGTCTTTGCTTACGCCCAAGCTTCCATGGTAGTAATCCAAGAAGCCCATGGTGTAGGCAGGAGAAATCGCATCACTCTGCGGATCGGTAAAAGCCGACATGGCCATCGGGTCCAAGTTGATGCCTTTGTAACGTGAATCCAATCGACCCACTGTCATACCTTCACCTCGGAGAAGTTCTTGATAGTATTCTCCTGGAGTGATTCGGAGATCTGCTCGCTCCCATACGGCTGAAGTAATTCCGGTAAATCCTTCCAATTTCTTGGCAATGGAAGACTTCTCTGCAGCGGTTATCCGGTTCCCCTTAAACAAGGCTGGAGCGTATTCCTTTTCCACAAATTCACGTACCTGCTGTACGAAGGCAGGAAGATTGCTCCCTGGGTTGGCCACCTTTTTATGGTACCAGCTCGTCGCCGCTACCGTAGGCAAATACACGATGTAAGGCAAGTCTTCATTTGGAGCAAAAAACAAAGTACGCAAGTCAAAAACAGCAGAGACCATAATCACCCCATTCAAGGCATAGCCCTTGTCCAATAGGTAATTCATCACCCCAGCGTTTCGAAAGGTACCATAGCTCTCACCCAAAATGTATTTGGGAGAATTGAGTCGGCCATGCTCCTTCAAAAACTGCATGATAAACAAGCTGGTACTGCGAATATCCTGATCTACACCCCAGAAATCAGCGCCTTTGGAATCGCCTATCGGTACACTCAAACCTGTTCCTACCGGATCCATCATGACCACATCGGCCACATCTAAGATAGAAAACTCGTTGTTGGTCAATTGGTAAGGGGCTGCAGCATTGTAATTTGGATCATCTATTACAATACGCTTCGGACCCATCACACCCATGTGCAACCAATAGGAAGAAGATCCAGGACCTCCATTGTAAGCAAATACAATCGGACGATTTTTCTCTGGATTATCCTTAAAATAGGCGGTATAGCCATAGAGGGCCATAGGCTTGTTGTTCTCGTCTTTCAGTTGGAGTGCGCCTGCCTCAGCTGAAAGTGGAATTACCTTTCCATCCAAGGTGACGGATTGCTTGGACTTCGCTACTTCGCCCTTGGGTAAGACACTTGTAGAAGCCTCTTTGGTAGTTTGAGCCACACTTATTCCTGAAAGGAATAGGAATAGCAGGAAAATGTGTTTTTTCATGTGTTTTTAACTAGTATTTGGTGAAATCTATTGGGTTTTGCCTTGATGTCTATAATCTAAAAACCTTTAAGGAGAAGTAAACCATCCCAATTGGTTAGAGCGAAATTTATTGTTTCAAATTTTTACCTTCCTTCATCGCATTGATGTATTGGTCTGGGTTGCTCTTAAGCAAGTTAAGGGAATTACTAGAGAAGTTCTTCTCCGGCCTTCAACTGATAGCATCGTTCGTGTAAATGAAAACCTACTTTTTCATAAAAAGGGAGTGCATCTTCGGCTGAAAAGAGGATAAGACGTGCATCAGGAGCTTGGTTCCGGGCCACTTGGATCAACTGCCGGCCAATTCCTTTGCGTTGATAGGAATGCGCCACCGCCAAGTCAGCAATAAAGCTGCGGTAACAGAAATCAGATAATCCACGAAGAAAGCCCACCAATTGCCCCTCCGATCTTGCTGTAATGAGCAGGTTTGATCCTAAAAGCATTCGTTCTAGAAGTTGAGGGTCTTCCATCGGTCTTCGAACGGATAAACCAGAATCTTCAAGGATGAATTGAAATTCGTTTAATCTTAAGGCTGATTCAACTTGGAAAGAAATCATAGGTAAAGATGGTAGTTTGGAAAGTATTTTTGGCTATGTTTGCACCTCGCTAATGAAAATGTCCTTTAGCTCAAGTTCGGGGTGTAGCGTAGCCCGGTATCGCGTCCCGCAGCAGTGCGGGAAGGTCCCAGGTTCGAATCCCTTAATGAAAGAAAACAAAAAACACTCAATTAGCAACGGCTAGTTGAATCTATAATTAAAGTTCGGGGTGTAGCGTAGCCCGGTATCGCGTCCCGCAGCAGTGCGGGAAGGTCCGGTTAGAATCCCTTAATGAAAGAAAATAAAAACACTCAACTAGCAACGGCTAGCTGAAACAATAAAAAAAAGTTCGGGGTGTAGCGTAGCCCGGTATCGCGCCACATTTGGGATGTGGAGGTCGTAGGTTCGAATCCTGCCACCCCGACTTATTTAAAATTAACTAAAGCCAGCAAATACTTGTTGGCTTTTTTGTTTCTAGGGTGTAGCGTAGCTCGGTATCTCGTCCCGCAGCATTGCGGGAAGTCCGTAGGTTCGAATCCTGCCACCCCGACTTATTTTTTGATTTACTTTTTTGTCTTACTAAATTTCTTCCTCCAGGTTTTCCAAAAGTTTTCTGAATCTTCATTGACTTGCACTTCGCCACTCAATAAAAAGCCGAATTCCTGTTTATTTTTGAATTAGAACGGCACCAAATAATTCAATAAACACCAAGATTGAATTAGTTTTGGAGATTGAAATGAAATGTCAAACTTACAAGCAGTCCAAACCTATGAAAAACCTCTTCCTTTTACTTCTTCTTTTCCCTTCCTTACTAGTTGCTCAAGGAAGAGTTGACACCATAGCCGTCTACAGTCCATCCATGAAAAAAACGCTGAAGGCTGCTATAACTTTTCCTTCTAGCTATGAAAATGGGAAAAGTAGCTACCCTGTAATCTACCTTTTGCATGGTGGTTCTGGCGCCTTTTCAGATTGGCATCAAAAAGTCACCGAAAAAGGGATTGTAAATCAACTAGCAGAGGAGCATAAGGTGTTGATTATCACCCCTGGAGTAGGTCCTGCAAGCTATTATTACGATAGCCCATTGCTAGATTCGGTTCGCTACGAAACCTACATGATCCAAGAGCTGATCCCATTCATCGACAAGAATTACCGAACACTAGCACAAAAAGAATCTCGAGCCATAACTGGCTTGTCTATGGGCGGACACGGCGCTATTACCCTAGCTGCCAAGCACCCTACCCTATTTATTGCTGCAGGAAGCATGAGTGGAGTGATGAATATTGATACCGACCTTTGGAAAGTTGGCGAAGACTTTAGAAAATTGCGGAGACAAGGACAGCAGGAAATGCTCGGCACAATTAATTACCAAGGACCGCTTTTCAATCCCTACACCGCTGTAGGTCTGATAGATCAACTCAAAAATCAAAAAATTTCGTTGCTTATTGATTGTGGGGTGGATGACTTTTTGATAGAGACCAACCGGCAGATGCATTCGCTTTTGATGGAAAAGAAAGTTGCTCACGAATACATTGAAAGACCCGGCGCACATACTTGGAACTATTGGACCGATGCATTGCCGGTGCAATTTTTCTTTTTATCCAAATCCCTGAAGCGGTAAACCTCTCCATGAGCTCGATTCCCAAATTTTAATCCCCTTCAAAATTTAATCTACCTTTACGCGCTAAGTTTAAGCTTGTTCAATCATGTCCCAGTTCGATTCAATCCGCCCCTTTTATGACGCAGAGGTAAATGCTGCCATCCGAGAGATTGTGGACGACCCCATGCTGGATGCCATGATGCAGTTTACCTTTCCAGAGGACCTTGGCCGCTCTTGGAAGGATCGCATGAAGCACACGCATTCCTTACGGGATTTTCAAATCAACTTTATTTATCCTGCCGTAAAGAAGGTTTTGGAAATGAGTTCGGAAGGTCTTACACTCGGTGGATTCGAACAATTGGAACCCAATACGGCCTACTTATTTATCTCTAATCACCGGGATATCATTCTCGATACCTCTTTAATGAATTCCTGCCTATTTGAAAATGGGCTAGTCATGACTACTTCTGCCGTAGGAGATAATTTGATTAAAAAGCCTTTCATCCACATCCTCTCTAGGCTAAATCGGAATTTTGCCATTCGTAGGGGGCTCAGTGGCAGAGCTTTACTGGAGAGTTCATTACTGGCATCCCAATTTATTCATAAATCCCTCCTACGAGAAAACCGATCCGTGTGGACTGCACAGCGAGAAGGGAGAACCAAGGATGGAAATGACCTTACCCAGAAAGGAGTACTAAAAATGCTAACCCTTGCTGAAAGAGGTAGCTATGCTTTTGGTTTTTTTGAAAAAATACAGCTGGTTCCAGTTTCGATCTCCTACGAATATGACCCAACCGACTCCCTGAAAATTCCTGAATTGATTGCAAAATCAAAGGAAGAAATATATGTGAAAGGAGAAAATGAGGACTTCATCACACTGCTGAGAGGCATCTTGGGATCCAAAAAGCGAATTCATATCCAAGTCAATAAAATTTTGACCGAGGAGGTCCGTCAACTCAAAAAAGAAGATCTTACCCAAAACGAAAAGCTAAGCAAACTTGGGGAGCTGATCGATCAGCAAATTTGGAAAGGTTACAAACTCTGGCCCAGCAATTACATTGCCTACGATCTTTTACACCAGAAAAGTCAATTTACATCTCAGTACACTCCAGCAGAAAAAGCGAGTTTTGAAAAACGTATTTCCCAAAAAGTAAATCAAACAAATCTTCTAGAGGTGAGGAATTTTTTACAAATGTATGCCCATCCGGTAGTCAATCAGTTGGGCCTCTGATTTTTGAATTCTCCCCATTTTTTTGCCTTTCAAGTACCTAATTCGCTCCCCATCAATTGAATCGTTTGCTATCAACTAAAGCTGCCAAACAATACTTGAGAATTAAAAACGATGCTTTCCTCAAAAAGGAAATAAATTGTCGCACAGAAATCCGTAGTTTAGGAAGTAAACTTTTCTACGATGAGAAAACTAATTCTGCTCTTTTGCCTATTCCTGGTTGCCTGGAATGTCTGCATCTCCCAAACCAATAAACAATCGTTTGGATACATCCACACCCCCTTAGGTGAACTCTGGATTGAGTTGGATGAGCGCACCCCCAATCACAAAAAAAGCTTTATTGAACTCGCTAAAGCTGGCTATTGGGATTCACTCACTTTCAACCGAGTGATTCCAAACTTTGTAGCGCAAGGGGGATGTCCAGATACTCCAGCTGGATTCACTGATCCCGAATACCTGTTGGAACCTGAATTTCACCCAGAACTGAAGCATGTCTATGGGGCATTTGGGGCAGGCAGAGACGACAATCCAGGCAAACTATCCGCTAGATGTCAGTTTTACATCGTTCAAAATCCTGCAGGAATACCTCGACTAGATGGAGATTACACGGTCTTTGGAAGAATCATCAAAGGGATGGACATCATTGACCGTATTGTAAATGTTCCGCGAGATAAGCAAGACCAACCCCTAACCCCAATTCACCTACGGGTAGAAATAAAATCCCTTAGCAAAAAAGAAGTTGCAGCACTTTTAGCTCCTGCTACCCATGATTAAACCCATCCGAATCCTTGTGGTAGGTTGCGGAAACATGGGAGCCTCCCATGCTAACGCCTACCACCACATGCCCGAATTTGAGATCTCTGGTCTCGTCTCCAGAGGTGATTCAAAGTTGCGTCTCCAAGAAAAATTAGGGAGCGACTATCCCCTTTTTGAGGATTTCGATACCGCACTAGCAGAGAGTCAATCCGATGCCGTTTGCATTTCTACCTATCCCGACACTCATGAGGACTTTGCCTGCAAGTCCATGAAAGCGGGTTGCCATGTGTTTTTAGAAAAACCCTTGGCCTACAGCATTTCTGGAGCGGAACGAATCCTTGCAGTGGCTCAGGAAACCAATAAAAAAGTGGTGGTCGGCTACATCCTTCGGCACCATCCCTCCTGGATCAGATTTATTGAAGAAGCGCAAAAGCTAGGCAAGCCTTTGGTGATGCGGATGAACCTAAATCAACAAAGCCAAGGCTACATGTGGGAGGTGCACCGAAATCTGATGAAGACCTTGAGCCCAATTGTGGACTGTGGGGTCCATTACATTGATGTGATGTGCCAAATGACCCGTTCCAAACCAGTATGGGTTTCTGCCATCGGCGCCCGTCTCAGCGAGGAGGTCTCCACCGACAATTACAACTATGGGCAACTTCAAATTCGCTTTGAAGATGGATCCGTGGGTTGGTACGAAGCAGGATGGGGCCCTATGATTAGTGAAACAGCCTTTTTCATCAAGGATGTCATGGGGCCAAAAGGGGCGGTTTCCATTATAGCCAAAAAAGCTGCATCCGCAGGACAGTCCGACCAAATCGATTCGCATACCAAAACCGAATCGTTATTGGTTCACCATGCTGACTTGAACGAAAAGCAACTATTTGCCAAACAAGATGAATGGATAGATTTGAAAGATGAACCTAGCCATCAGGAATTGTGCAACCGAGAGCAAGCCTATTTTCTACAGGCTATTCGTACTAATTTAGACCTAGAAGAGCATTTGGACGATGCGCTGAATAGCCTTAAAATTGCCTTTGCTTGCGATGAATCTGTAAAAACTGGAAAAGGAATTTCCCTTTAAAAATATCGGCCTAGAAAAGTAAGGCTAAACCCAAAACCTCAAGTAAATGGAAAATAAAACCATTCTTATCACCGGTGGAGCAAGTGGAATTGGGCTTGCTCTTGTCGGAAAATTCGCAAGCCAAGGGAGTAAAGTCTTCTTTATTGACTCCAATGCCCTCCTCGGAAAACAAGTTGAAAAAGAATTTCAAGAAATAGGAAAGCCTGTATTTTTTTTGGAAGTCGATATTCGGGAAGAAAGTCAAGTTCTGAGCGCAATTCAATCCATTTCTGGCAAATTGGATGTGCTGATCAACAATGCTGGCATCTCGCATATCGGAAACTTAGCATCCACTTCCCTAGCTGATTTCGAGCGACTATTCGCAGTAAATGTCACGGGAATGTTTCTCTGCAGCCAAGCGGCCCTCCCCAAATTGATCGAAGAAGGCGGTGGATCCATCCTCAATCTTTGTTCCGTAGCCGCGACGATGGGAATTCCGGATCGATTTGCCTACAGCATGACTAAGGGAGCCACACTTTCCATGACCTTAAGCATCGCTAGAGATTACGTAAAGCAGGGGATTCGTTGCAATTGCATTTCTCCAGGAAGGGTTCATACCCCATTTGTAGATGGTTTTTTGGCTAAAAATTACCCAGGGAGAGAGCTAGAAATGTTTGAGCAACTTGCTGCCACCCAACCCATTGGGAGAATGGGGACTCCGGCCGAGATTGCAGAATTGGCCTATTTTATTTCTTCCGATGCCGGTAAGTTTATTACCGGATCTAATTTTACCATAGATGGCGGGTTTACAGGAATCAAAATGTAATCTACTCCACCAATTTCAATTACAGACAAAAACCCATTAAACCTACCCTATCCATGAAATTAATCCGATTTGGAGCAGCAGGCAAAGAA
>CAMDEU010000093.1 GCA_945897085.1 Spirosoma fluviale
CCTACTGGAAATGCAGGGCAGCTGGGAGCTACCCACTCCTCCAACTTTGAAAATTGGTTTGCCAACACCCCTGGCCTTAAAGTAATTGTACCCTCCAATCCTGCCGATGCAAAGGGCTTGCTCAAGTCTGCTATCCGTGATCCAGATCCTGTGATATTTATGGAATCTGAGGTGATGTATTCCGACAAGGGTATGGTGCCCGATGGAGAATATTTACTTCCTATTGGTGTGGCTGACATCAAGCGAAAAGGCACGGATGTAACTGTAATTTCCTTTGGTAAAATGATGAAAGTAGCCCTTGAAGCCGCTGAAGAAATGGAGAAATCAGGGGTTTCCTGTGAGGTGATCGACCTGCGAACTGTTCGTCCAATCGACTATGCTACTTGCGTGGAATCTTTGAAAAAGACCAACCGAGTAGTGATTGTTGAAGAAGCGAATCCATTGGCTGGTATTTCGTCTGAACTTACCTACCACTTCCAGCGCCATGCTTTTGACTACCTAGATGCTCCTGTTATTCGTGTCAACTCCATGGACATCCCTTTGAGCTATTCGCCAGCCTACATTGATGTGACCCTCCCTAATGTGAAGCGAACCGTGGAAGCGATCCAAAAAGTACTCTATAAGGCCTAAGGGTCTTTATTTTTAGAACAGTAAAAAACCAGACGCTACGGTCTGGTTTTTTTTGCGCCTTTTTTTTCGGCTAAATAAAAAATCCCGGGTTCATCAAACCCAGGATTATTGTTCAACCTATCTAGTAATAAACTTATTTTGTCTTTGAGAATTTTTTAACGGTTTCGAACCGTTGGAGCTCCTCCTTGTTCGCCTTGTCCCTCACCACCATCTTTCAAGTCGTCATTGGTGATGGATTTTCTCTTTTTAGGGGCCTGATTCAAACTCATCTTGCCTATTCGGTAATTGAAGTTGATCTTAAAATTCAAATTTTGAAGCCGAGAAGTACTGTTCTGTACAATGCTTGGCGTCACGATTTCGTTTCGGATGACCATTTCCTTCATTAAGAAATTTTCAGCACCGAATCCAAAGGAGCCTCTCTTCTCTTTGAATTGCTTGTTGAAGTTCAATCCATAGGCAGCGAAGCCTCCCGAGGAACCTTGCAGCTGGACCTGATTGCCACGTGCAAAGGTGAAGAGCTGAATTTGCCAATCTTTGGGAAGAGTGTAGTTGCCAAACATTCGGCCACTCACCACAAACCCTTCATTTTGGGCGGCAAACTTTGGATCTGTCAAGCCGTTGTCTAGCATGGAATAGTAAAGATCCATCCCACCATTCAAAGAAAATTTGTTGTTGAGGTTGACGTTGAAAAAGAGGTTGGTTCCAACAGCTTGCTCACGACCGATATTTTCGAAGGAGGTAAATATGATGCCGTTCTCTCGCACATTGCGAATGGATTGGATAGACCCAGTTGTATTTCTATAGAATCCTGTAAAATTCAAGGTGGTCCCCTTAATAAAGGTACTGTACCCGATTTCATAGTTATCCGTCAATTCCGGATCTAGCTCAGGGTTGCCTTGAGACTGCTGCTGCGGATTGGACGCTTCAATATTCGGATTGAGAAAACGAAGGGAAGGGCGCTGAATCCTGCGGTTGTAGGCCAACTTAATTAGGTTGCCATTTTTTAATTTTCTGCTTGCATTGATGCTGGGAACCAGAGTTCCATACGAAGGTATCTCTGCTTTGAAGTCCGTTTTAAAGTCCGCGTTGATCGTGGTGTACTCGTATCTTAGCCCCGGCTTCAAGGTATAGTTTTTCAGCAATTGAACGGTATATGAAAAGTAGGCTGCTGTTACATTTTGATCGTAGCTAAACTCGTTATTTAAGGTAGGATCGGGTAGTGCTACAAATGGACCAGTAGGGCCCTCGGCTAAGAAATAAGAGAAATCTGAAGACGCCTTTCTCAAAATGTTTTTAGCGCCGTATTCAATGATCTGAGAGCCCTGTTCGTTGAGGGGATTTACATAATCTATTTGAAACGTAAACTCTTCATTTTTGCTTGGGTTCACGTTTTTCAATCTTGAAAAGATCGTTTCCAGGTCATTTTCTTTAAAAAGCGTGTTGGTAAACGAATTGTCTCGAAGGTTATTGGAGTACAAGGTAAGGAAACTCAATTCCTTCCCTTTCTTCTCAAAGGTCTTGGTGTAATTCAAACTCACATCCACCGAATTGGAGTTATCCAGCGTATTGCTTTCCCGATTTTGTTGGGCACGCAGCACATCATTCAGCGAATTTTGCGTAAGAAAATTGTACTGCCAGTTTTCAGAGTTTCGAATGCCGAAATTGACTGCTCCTGTAATGAAGTTTTTGGAATCAATTTCGTAATCAACCCCAAAATTGTAGCGCCCAAAAATCTCGCTTCGTTCGGTGTCTGCCGACTGCTGGGAAGTGGAAACACTTCCGTTGGCAAGGTTGGTCACCTGCTTATTCTCGAAGCTTCCCAAGATATTGTATCCTGAGCGGCCAAATCCACCCAAAGAAAAGCCCAGCTTCCCTTTTCTGGCAGATCCTTGAAGACCCAAATTGGATCCTCTCCATCCTGCCGCAGAATTGATATTAAGCGTCATTCCTTGCAGGTTGTTTTTCTTGGTGACGATGTTTATCACACCTGAAGTGCCTTCCGCATCGAATCTTGCTGAGGGGGAGGTGATCACTTCTACAGCTTTGATTTCATCGGCAGGTATTTGACGCAAGGCATCAGCAATGGAGGAAGCAGCAATAGCGGAAGGCCTGTTGTCAATCAAGACCAGGATATTGGAGCTGCCTCTCATTGATACATTACCATTCAAGTCTACGGATAGCATGGGCACTCGGCGAAGTACATCGGTGGCATCTCCACCTGCAGTGGTTTTGTCGTTCTCAGCTTTGTAGATGGTTCGGTCTACTCGCTCCTCAATCAGTTCACGCTGGCCTTGTACCGTAATCTCTTCCAGGGCTACCCCTTCATCGGTCATGGCGATTTCGCCTAGATTGAGGTCTGAGTCAAGCGAATTTACATTGACTGTACGCTTGACTGTTTCATACCCAAGGAAGGAAACCTGCAATTCGTAGGTACCTACTGCAAATCCAGTGATGTAAAAAACGCCATTGCCATCAGCGACGGCCCCTGCGATAGAGGTTGGATTTCCTGCTTGAAATAAGGCGGCAGTGGCATAGCCTACTGAGCTCCCCGTTTTAAGATCTTTGGCCACACCCAAAATGCGGATGGGCTCTTTTTTCTCCCCTGTCTGCTGGCCAAAAGCCATCTGAACAGACAGGAAGAGAAATAAGGTAAATAAAAGGTGTACTTTTTTCATGGTTTAGTTTTCAAAGAGACGATTTAGTCTCCCTCTATACCCCAAAGGTGGGCTTATTGTTTGGCGTACTCAAATCCGATAGACCAGCATCAACCCTATGTCGACCAATGACCCAAAACGGAAGACTAAAATTTAATGCTCTTGCAAGACGGCTTTGATATGGCAATTCAGCCTATTGATGGGTAAGAATGAGCTTTTGGTAGATTTGATTCAGAAGAAAAAAGAAAATGCCTTAGCTTCACCTCTGTAAATCAAGACTATGCTGCTTAATACACGAAAAAGAAAGCTTTCTATTCTGGTCCATCTACTGGGATGGATCATGCTTTGCGTAGTATTGCTTATCCTTTCACCCTTATCCTGGAGGATGGGAGAAATTGAGCTTCCCGTCCAGTTTTGGTGGAAGCAAGTCTACTTGGTCTCTTTATTGATCTTTGTATTCTACGCAAACGCCTGGGGTCTTGTGCCCAAGTTTCTGCTCAACGGAAAGAATTACCTCTACCTGTTGGTCATCCTTCTCGGAGCAGTCCTTTTTTATGGCTTGATCTTTTATTTCGACCAGTTTTCGTTGTATGCTGAAAAAATGCATGCACTCTTCAACCCAGGGAAGCCCTTTATCGCCAAAAATCGTTGGATTCCTGGCGACGTCTTCCAGTTACTGCTTTACGTGATTTCCATTGGACTAAGCACCTCGGTAGCCCTAGTTCAAAAATGGCAAAATGACGAGGCCTTCCGAGGAGAGCTGGAGCGACAGCGGATCGATACCGAACTTTCTTACTTGAAGGCTCAGATCAACCCTCACTTTTTTTTCAACACCTTAAACAACATTTATTCCTTAACCAATTTGGATGTTAGTAAGGCTCAGGAGGCGTTATTAAAGCTTTCGCGAATGATGCGCTATGTGCTGTATGAGAATCAGAAAGATGAAACCTTGCTGAGCAAAGAGGTGAAATTTATTGAGGATTACCTTGAATTAATGAAAATGAGACTCCCCCAAAAGGTAAAGCTTCAGTTAAAATTGGAAGAACCCAAGGATGATTTGGTAATCGCCCCCATGCTTTTTCTCCCCTTTCTAGAAAACTGTTTTAAGCATGGGATAAGCTCCCAGCAAGAAAGTGAAATTAGCATCAGTTTAGAGGTGATGGGAGAAACTGTGTTTTTTGAGACGACGAATGCTATTTTTCCCCTCCATCCTGAAAGCCCTGAAGCCCTTGAGAATGGCATAGGTCTAGTAAATACCCAAAGGCGCCTTGCCTTGCTCTATCCCGATAAATATCGACTTAAATTGGGGGTAGATGAAACTACTGGAAATTATGGGGTGCAACTGACGATAAATCTTTCATGAAGATCTCCTGCATAGCCATCGATGACGAGCCTTTGGCGCTTGAGTTACTAAGCAAGTTTATCAAGCAAACTCCTTTTTTGAAGCTTGAAGGAAGGTTTTCCAATGCCATCGAAGCCCTAAGCTACATCAATCAACATGAGGTCAATTTGATTTTCATGGACATTCAGATGCCTGATCTTTCCGGTATGGAGCTCGCAAGAATATTGGATGGTAATAAAAATTCAGGAACTACGCGTGTGATTTTTTGTACTGCCTACCATCAATTTGCCTTGGAAGGCTACAAAGTAGAGGCCTTAGATTACTTACTTAAACCCTACAGTTACGAGGATTTTTTGACCGCCGCCACCAAAGCTTATCAGTATTTTGGAAGGATGGGTACTCTTGTTCAGTCATCTTCAGCGACCTCCTCATCGACTCCATCGGACTATATTTTTTTGAAGGTAGAGTACCAGCTGGTCAAGGTGGTTCTCAAAGATGTCACCCATATTGAAGCGTATAAGGACTATGTGAAAGTGCATTTGAAATCCAAAAATCATCCCTTGCTCTCGCTTACTTCCATGAAGAATATGGAAGAGCTGCTCCCAAAGGATCGCTTCATGCGCGTCCACCGCTCCTTTATCGTTTCGCTGGATCATATTGAATCCATTTCCAAAAATGTAATCCACATTGGAACACAACAAATTGCTGTGGGTGACTTGTACAAGGAGCAGTTTACAGAATTTGTGAGTCGCTGGACCAGTTGATTGGAACTGCGAGGAACTCGCTCCTAGAGCAAGCCTTGAAAATCTCCCAGCCCTTCACGCAGACAGACCACCTCTTCCCCTGTGCAATCCAATACCGTGGAAGGGATCAGTCCCCCATAGCCTCCATCGATCACCAAGTCCACCTCGTGTTGGTATTTTTCAAAAATCAGCTCAGGATCAGTGCTGTACTCCAAAGGGTCTTCGTCTCCATGGGGCAAGGAAGAGGATAAAATTGGATGCTCTAAGGCCTCCACAATCGCGCGGGGAATCCCGTGATTGGGCACACGGATTCCTACCGTTTTTTTCTGACTATGGAGCAGTTTAGGCACCTGAGTATTGGCTTCTAAAATAAAGGTAAAGGGTCCTGGTAGCCCTTTTTTCATCATTTTGAAAACGGACTTGGAGATCACACGGCTGTATTGGGCGAGGTGACTAAGGTCAGCGCAGACGATGGAAAAATTATGTTTTTTGGGATTGATTCCTTTGATTCTACAGATTTTTTCGATGGCGCGTGCTTGGGTGATGTCGCAGCCCAAGGCGTAGACCGTATCTGTAGGATATATGAGGACGCCCCCACTTTGGAGAAGGTCTACCACCTGTTTGATCCGCCTTGGATCTGGGTTTTCTTCGTACAATCGGATAAATTCCGCCATGATTTTTAGGTTAATCCCAAGAAATAATCCCAGTGCTCATTTAACTCATGCACGATGGGAATGTCCGCAGGTGCCCAATCCAAAGATAGGAGGTCTTTTTGCGCCAACCACTGACTCTGTGCATGTTCGGTGAGCTGCAAAGTCCCAGATTCCCAAGTAGCTAGAAAAGGAATTAACTGGATAGCCTTGTTGGGGTAGGTATGCAGCACTGGCGTCAAAGGCCTTAAAATTCGAATTTCAATCGATAGCTCTTCCCAAATTTCCCGAATCAAGCAGGTGGTCGGGCTTTCTTCAGTCTCCATTTTTCCGCCAGGAAATTCCCAGTATCCTGGCAAATCCATCGTTGCAGAGCGCTGGGTCGCGAGGACTTTCCCCTGATGCAAAAGGACAAGGCAGGTAACTTGGATGGTTTTCACTTCAAAAAAGGAGTTCGGGAAGATACGGGAATTAAATTACCTAAAATTAAGTAAGCAAAGGGAGCTCAGTCCAAAACAAAGGGAGTACTTGCATGAATTTAATTTTCTATTTTTGCTTCCATGCAACTCGAAAAACGCAAAAAATTCATGCTGGTCTTCCTGATAGCAGGATCGGTACTGACCATCTCCTTAACTTTTTATTTCTACCAGGTATTTTTTAGCCCCAATACTTTATGGGAAAGTAAGGAAGCCTACCTGTTAGAAATTCCTACCGGAGCAGTGTATGCACAGGTAGCAAATCAGCTTTATGATAAAAAGGTAATCAATGAAGCCTTGAGCTTCAGTTTTGTGGCCAAAATTTTAGGGTACCAAGAGGGAGTTAAGTCAGGTTTGTATCGGATAGAGCCAAATATGAATAATCTAGATTTGGTGCGAATGCTTCGAGCTGGGAGACAAGTCCCCGTACAGGTTACCTTCAATACCATTCGAACTAAGGAGGAGCTTGCAAAAAAAATCACCGCCAACTTGGAGGTTAGCGAAGAACAGTTTCTGGCCTTACTGCAGGATTCAGTGTACATCCGAAACTTCGAATTTGAGGAGGAGACAATCCTAAGTTTGTTTATTCCAAACACCTATGAATTTTGGTGGAACACCTCGGCAACAGGTCTCTTTGATCGCATGCATGAAGAGTACCAAAAATTTTGGACCGAGGAGCGGAAACAAAAAGCAGCCGCCTTGGGTCTAAGCCAAAAGGAAGTCAGCACCTTGGCTTCCATCGTGCAGGCAGAAAGTCAAAAATCAGATGAGCGCCCAAGAATTGCAGGAGTCTACCTTAACCGACTACGAATGGGAATGCCCTTGCAGGCAGATCCAACCTTGGTTTTTGCGGCGGGTGACTTTACCATTAAGCGCGTCACTGCCAAACAGATGGCGATTGACAGCCCCTACAATACCTACAAATACACAGGGCTTCCCCCTGGGCCGATCAATCTTCCCGATCTTAATTCGCTGGATGCGGTGTTGAATGCTGAAAAGCATGACTATCTTTATTTTTGTGCGAAAGCGGACTTTTCAGGCTACCACTCCTTTGCAGTAAGCTACAACGAGCATCTCAATAATGCCAGACGCTACCAGC
>CAMDEU010000094.1 GCA_945897085.1 Spirosoma fluviale
GCAGGGGTGATTGAGGGGTTGCTTTGATTTGCTACTTTTTCTTCTTCATTCGGCGTTGGGTATTCGAGATTCGGCGTTAAAAAAGTGATTTAAAGAAACTAAATTGAGCCTTTACCAAATTACCACAAAAATTAATCCACCAAATTTCTGAAATAATTCCAACTATGAAATTTTCAAAATTGGTTCCCAGCGTATTCTACATCGATATCAAAGACGGTCTAAAATTTTTTGTGGATTGTCTCCAATTTTCGATTGAGCACCAGGATTTAAGAACTGCCAATCCCTATTGTGTCTTGGGAAAAGACGGAATACGAATCATGCTGTTTCAAGATGCACAATTAGCCCAGGAACACTATCCAGAACTGCGAATCGAAACGGAAGACATCGATGCAGTCTATGCGAAGGTATCTGCTACACATCCGGAATTGCTGCATCCCAACCTCAATCAAGTAACCCGCCGACCTTGGGGAGCCAAGGAATTTGCCCTAGCAGACAAACAGGTGGGCATACGATTTCAACAATGGTAGGCAAAATTCGATGTCGTTAGAAGTAAGATCGAAACGCTTAAATGGTAAAATTCAGTGGCTTAAAACTGTAAAATGAGGGCACCGCACGACTGACTTATGAAAAGTGTTAGGGAAGCAGGGTCGAAGTAAATTAATCAACCCAATAAGCCGATCTCCGCTTTTCCATGCCCATCCGGAGTAGTGTAGAAAGGACGTTTTTCAATTTTATAATTCTTATCCGGTGCAATTCCCAAGGCATGATAAACCGTCTGATGAATGCTAGCGATCTTGATAGGATTTTCAATAGTAACGCATGGTCGCTCATCAGCTGTTTTACCAAAAACATGCCCTCGTTTAATTCCTCCTCCAAACATCAACATGGAGCAACCATTCGTAAAATGCCGATGCATCCCGTAATTTTTCATCTCTTCGATGATATCAGGAACTTGAACCTGATCCTGCACTTTCAGATCTGGTCTCCCCTCGGTAAGCATATCCCGGCTGAATTCACTAGCGACGATTACCATGGTCCGCTCAAGTTTTCCGCTAGCGTCAAGATCTGAGATCAGCTGAGCAATTGGAGAATCGATCATTTTCTTCATATCCTTCAATCGAGTATTTCCATTGTCATGGGTATCCCAACCGAAAAAAGGCTCATATTCAGTAGTCACGGTAATGTATCGAGCACCTTGATCAACAAGCCTTTTGGCGAGTAGACAGCCCAGTCCAAACTTGCCCGTGTTGTACTTATCGTAGCTTTCTTTGGGTTCCTGACTTAGGTCAAATGCTTTTGCCTCAGGCGAATTAAGCAGGATGTAGGCCTGTTCCATGGATTGCTTTAGGGATTCCTTTTGATAATCAGACCCAAATTCTCCCATTGGGCTAGCTGAAACCAAGTCCTGGTACAGTTTATTTCTAGACTCAAATCGCTTGGTCTCCATTCCGATGGGTGGCCGTACGCTGTCTAAACCTGCAGTAGGGTCAGGGATTAAGAATGGGCCGTTTTCACTGCCAAGAAATCCAGCACTATGGAAAGCTTTCAGTTCTTCACCTTCACCAACCGTAAATCGCTGACCGATATTAATAAATGGTGGAATCACGGGATTTAAAGGGCCTTTTTCCTTGGCAATCCAAGCCCCCAAATGTGGAACAACTACGGATTGTGGTGGTTCGTAGCAGGTATGAAAATGATACTGATGTCTTGTATGTAGAATAAAACCTAGATCAGCGGCAACATAGGATCGGATCAGCGTTCCTTTGTCCATAATCTTGCCTATTGATTCCAGTCCTTCCGAAAAATGGACTCCATCCAATATTGTAGGCACTGAAGGGAAGGTACTAAGCACTTCTTTAGCTTCCATTCCCTTTCTGAAAGGAGTAAACTTTTTGGGATCAAAAGTCTCGGTATGTGCCATTCCTCCAGCCATGAAAAGTAAAATCACTGAATCCGCAGTAGAACGCATTTGGGGTGTTCCGCAGGAAGATAGCAAGCCCGACATAGGCGCCCCCATTGCCATACTTGCAATCGCCGCAGCACTTGTTTTCTTTAAAAAATCTCTTCGATTCAGCTGATGTTTCATGGTCTTCAGTACTTAATTTAACTCTTCAATTTATAACAATTAAAATTTACCCTGGTCCAAATCTGTAGACTATCAACTAGGGCCTACTAACCATCGGGTACAAACTATGGTCTTTCAAATATGGGTTAGTAAACCATCTGAAACTCTGGTAATAACAAAACCGCCCAAAAGAAATCTTGAATTTGGGCGGAACTTGGATTCTTACCCAAAGCCACTTTTGCGATTTCAAGCTCTTTCAAACTTGGCTTTCGGTGAAGTGCTTTTTGATACAATTGCTGAGTCAGCTGATCTGGATTCGGGTAAATTGCTTTCCATTTTTCTGCACCATTTTTCAAAGCAGTATTCAGCCTTTCTCCATTGGTAAGTTCCAAGGCCTGTAATAAACTTGCCTGTGAATCCCTGCTGGTGGAGACAATCTCCCTATTTGGGCGACCCAAAGCAGTTAGAAATGAATTATTTGCAACCAAAGATGCTCGAGGAAATGAAGGCTTATTAATTCCTTCAGCCAGGAGTTCGTAAGGCTTGTACTTCATCTCCTTAGAATCAAAAAGCGGATAGATCATCTGACTCACCGCATCAGAAAACTGTTCGGCAGTCATTCTTCTTCTGATTAAACCTTTGAACTGAAAATCATCCGCAATCAGTTTGTCCGCCGATTCAATACTTACCGATTGCGACTGATAGCTATTGGAAGAGGCAATCTGAAATATCAAACGCTTGATATCGTAGCCATTTTCAGCAAAATCCACTGCCAGCCAATCCAGTAAATCCTGGCTCCAGGGGAGGTTATCCATTTCATCCACAGGTTCAACGATTCCTCTACCCATCATTTGCTTCCATATTCGATTTACGATGGTTCGGTACATTCTTCCGTTTGCAGGTTGCACAAGGCGATCCGCAAGCTGACGAAGTTTCTCAGCACGGTTTGCAGCGCTGTCGATGTCCCCGAGTTCTTCCCAGAGAATTTTGGTTTTGGCTAGGGTGCCGGTTGGCTGCTCACATCGGCTGACTTCCAGTGTAGAGTCCGCAAAAATATTGGCAAATGCATACGCTTCCTCGAGTTTCCAGTCACTGATAAAACTGTCGTGGCAGGAAGCACACTTCAGATTGAGGCCAAGAATGACTTGTGCCACATTTTGAGCTGCTTGCACTTCAGTACGTTGACTTGCATTTACGGTTCCTCTCCAACGAATCCCCTCTATAAAACCTTTCGACTTTTCATTAGGGCTCAAAAGCTGCTTGACAAACTGATCGTAGGGCTTATTATCGCGGATGGAAGTGTACAACCAGTCGGTAATATTGAAGCGGCCGTTGGTGATGTAACCTGTTCCAGTGTAGTCATTTCGTAGGGCATCGTTCCAGAAAGTCATCCAATGCACGGCATAATCATCGTTTCGATTGAGAAGGTTTTGAAGCCAAATAGTTCGCTTTTCCGGTCGGGTATCCTGCGAAAAGGCTAAAAATTCTTCCGTCGTAGGAACCAACCCAATTACATCGAGGTAGATTCTTCTTAGGTAGGTACGGTCATCTATCTTGGCTTGCCAGTCAAGGTTGTTTTCCTTGAAATATTCATTGACCCATAGATCAATCGGATTGCTCATTCCTGCCGTAGCTCGAGGAAGTACTGGTTTTCTAGGTGCTAATTCCGCAACTCGATAGATGGATTGCTGGGCTGCTCCATCTGGCCAGGGAGCACCCTTAGAGATCCAAAGTTCCAGTAATTGTTTTTCTGAATCAGTTAGCAATTTGCCTTTGGAAGGCATCACATCTTTATGCCCTTTTCGTAGATTGATGCGTCTGATCATTTCACTATTTGAAGGGTCGCCTGGGACCAAAATCATCCCTGATTCTCCGCCTGCAAAGACAAACTCTTTCTCATCGAGTCTCAATTCTCCTTCAATTTTGGCTCCGCTATGGCACTTGTAACAGTTGTGCGCTAGAACCATCCTCACCTCTCCGATAAGTTTCATTTCCGTCTCGGGATTGAGTTCAGCTTGATAAGCAGTCAGGTTTATTTGAGAGGAAATCGATTCTTCAGGCTGTTCAGAGCTACCATTGAAAGGGAGTATTTCTGTAAGAAAATCTTCTCCATGGGTTAGCGAGGCTCCGAAATGTCCAGTAACCGAAACCCCAAAAGAAGTGATGAAAAGGAAAGACCTGTAAACTAAAATCTGTTTTGATTTCTGCTCTTTTGAGATTTTCTGCAGGAAGAACAGAACCAATAAACTCAGAATTGCAGTCGCGATTCCTACCTGCTTATGCAAGTCTAAAAGTTCTCCCTCGATGCCATCTGAATCTGCCAGCAGCCAGCCAAAACCCGCTGCCATGACAGCGCTGACCGCTCCAATCCAAACAAGCAGTTGTATGGCGGGACGGAATTTGGAATCAAATTTCTTGAAAGTGAAAATTTCTAAAATCGCTGCAAAAATCAAAAAGGCAATAGGAAAATGTACAACCATCGGGTGAAGTCTTCCTAGAAAATGCCAAAGCCAAAAAGTAGCTTCCCCGTCCGGGGAGATCGTTTCTTGTGCAGTAGCAACGGAAATAAATACCATAAAGGTAAAGACCGCTACTGATACAACTAAAAGAAGTTTTTTAGTTTTGGAAGGAAGAAGAATTCTTCTTTGCATAGTGGAATTTAGATTTTCAGTAGATTATCTAGTGTAAATGAGCCTTGTTCCAAATCAAAAACTGCCTAAACTAATTTGTCTGTATTCTATAATTTTCAGATAAAGAAACGATCCTATGGCATAGGTTTGATTTGATAAATCAGTTTGAAGCTACAGGATTAACCTCGATTTTGCCAGTTGGTCATCAATGAAGTTGGATAATGGCGGATAATTCCATTGCTTTCTAACGAAGTTAAACTTTTTAAACATTTACTTACTTACCGTAAAGGAAAAAGAAGCCAATATGCTTAAGGCGCTAATTAAGAGTTTACTGTAGAACTTATGCCTAAAAAAATCAGTTCCTAGCGATCAGGAAACCTGATAAATGCACTGTATGAAAAACAAAAAATCTTGGAGAGAGGACAACTGTAAAGATTTGTATTCTTCGTATTCTTATCATTTGGGTCCAAAATGGCCGGTATAAGATTAGAGTCAAACAGTTTGAATCTTGGGTAAACCTTCAACAAGAATCTAGACTATGTGGAATAACAAGCCATCGCGATAAATGGATACCAACTAGCGCAAGCCAATCAAAAAAATAGAGAGGAGTAATTGAAAATGTAGTTACCTCAATAAAAATCGCATTACCCCTTTGTTACCCTTTATCTCAGAACTCAAAGCAATTAACGAAACCTTGTTTTACTACGGCATAGTTTGTCTTGGTTTGGCACACCGAAGACAGTTTTTACTTTTTTTAAACTTTGCTGACCCAAAGTAATCCAACCCTAGCGGCAAACCGATTGCACCCGTCTAATTTTTTGGCGATCCCACCAAGAAGACTATATTTAATAATATCAAATGATAATATCAATGAGAGCTCCATATGATATATTACCAACAGTAGGTCTGTGCAATGATTAAATAACAGTTTTAAAATTCTTATCCTTTGGCCCAAGCCCTTCCCGGCATTTTTTCTACCTTTGTTCCTTCTTCGATTTTATCTGATTTTTCAATCACAATGGCTCTCAAAAAAATACAATCTGCCCTTATTTCAGTCTATTACAAGGACAAACTTGAACCCATCATCGCTTTGTTGAAACAGCATGACGTCACCATCTACTCCACAGGCGGCACCCAGCAATTTATCGAAGAACAAGGAGCTACCGTAATTCCCGTAGAAGAACTCACCAGCTATCCTTCCATCTTTGGAGGAAGAGTGAAAACCCTACATCCCAAGGTTTTTGGAGGTATCCTTCAGCGCAGAGACCACGAAGGCGATGTGGCGCAAGCGGCTACCTACGACATTCCGGCCATTGACTTGGTGATTGTGGATTTGTATCCCTTCGAAGAAACAGTGGCCTCTGGAGCTTCTGAAGCAGATAGCATCGAAAAAATTGATATCGGCGGCATCTCGCTCATTCGTGCTGCAGCCAAAAACTTCAAGGACGTAACCATCATTACTTCCAAAAACCAGTATGCGGAATTGGAAGCCAGACTTTCAGCTCAAGACGGAGCCACTACCCTAGAAGACAGACGCTACTTTGCGGCCCAGGCCTTCCAGGTGTCCTCCAACTACGACACGCATATCTTCAATTACTTCAATCAGCAAGAAGGAATCCCTGCACTAAAAGTTTCCGAAACTACCGCCAAGGCGCTTCGTTACGGAGAAAACCCACACCAAGCAGCTCATTTCTATGGAAATTTGGAAGAGCTGTTTGAGCAACTTTACGGGAAGGAACTTTCCTACAACAACCTAGTCGATGTGGACGCAGCAGTAAACCTGATTGCTGAGTTTCCAGATCAAACGGCTTTTGCCATCCTCAAGCATACGAATGCCTGCGGTTGCGCCACTGCCACTACCGTAAAGGAAGCCTACCAAAAGGCTTTCGCGGCAGATACTACCTCCGCCTTTGGAGGCGTGCTCGTAACCAATAAACCGGTAGACCTAGCCGCAGCTGAGGAGATGCATTCCCTCTTTTTTGAAGTGTTGATTGCTCCTGCATTCAGCCCTGAGGCCTTGGCAGTACTGACGACCAAAAAGAACCGAATCCTGTTGCTCCAGAAAATGGCCGTTCCAGGAACGAAAATGATCAAAACCCTCTTGAATGGGGTCATCGAACAAGACAAGGATCTCGCTACTGAAGGCAAGGGAGATTTCACCGTAGCCACCACCCTGGTCCCTAGCGAAAAGGAACTAGATGCCTTGGTATTTGCAGCGAAAGTGTGTAAGCACACCAAATCCAATACCATCATTCTAAGTAATGATTCGCAACTATTCGCCTCTGGAGTAGGCCAGACCTCCCGAGTAGATGCCCTAAGACAGGCCATTGCCAAAGCAAATGAGTTTGGCTTCAACTTGAAAGGTGCTGTCATGGCTTCCGACGCCTTCTTCCCATTTCCTGACTGTGTCGCCATCGCGCACGAAGCAGGCATCAGCGCAGTCGTGCAACCGGGCGGCTCGATCAAGGACCAGGACAGCATTGATTACTGCAATGCCCAGGGCATGAGCATGGTACTGACGGGTGTTCGCCACTTTAAACATTAAAAACCAAGACCTTCGAGGTTTTGAAAACCTCAAAGGTTTTTTTCTAACCTCGAAGGTTTTTTTCTAACCTTTGAGGTTTTAATGAAAACCAAGACCTTCGAGGTTTTGAAAACCTCAAAGGTCAAGTTCGAATTCAAACTCAGAAAAATGTTGTACATCGTACTTGGTACTTTGTACATTGTACTTTTATGAAAGCACATCAACTCAAGCTCTACAACACGCTATCCAGACAG
>CAMDEU010000095.1 GCA_945897085.1 Spirosoma fluviale
GACAAATCGGGGGCGTGTGGAGAACAAGGATCGGTGGTTGTAGACCCGCACAGAAACTCCCTTCTCCACCAGACGTTCACCTAATTCTTTTACCAGGGTATCGTAGCCCCCATAGACATAGGGGTAGCCTTTGGCGCCCATTATGGCTATTTTCAGTGTCTTTGGGGGTTTTGACATTTCGCTAAGCCTTTTGAGAATTAGTTTGCTCCTCACTTACTTCCGAAATTAGTATTCCGAAATTTTCCAGGTATTTTTCCTCATTAAAATAGTCATTAACTCTTTGCTGACCGGCTTTTCCCAGTTTTTCTCTCAATTCAGCGGATTCAATTAGTTTTTCAAAAACCAAAACAGCTTCTTGAGGATTGTCCCAAGGAATCAGAAATCCTGTTTCTCCTTCAATAACCATTTCAGTAGCCCCCCCCTGACGGGTAGCTACGACAGATTTGCCAGCAGCCATTCCCTCCAATACGGTGGTCGGTAAAGGGTCGGGAAAAATGCTTGGTAAAACAAAAATATCCAATCCGCTCAGGATTTCAGGAATGTCAAGTCTGAATCCCAGATTGGTAACGGAGTCCTCCAATCCTAGTTTTTGGGTAAGGGAATGAATGGCATCATAAAGGTATTCATATCCTGGAAATGCATCCCCCGCCATTACAAAGTGTAGTTTAGGGTATTTCTTTTTTAACTGGGCGGCAATTTCTAGAAAGTAAAACTGCCCTTTCCAAAGGTTGACTCTGGCCACCATTCCGATCAAAAGCTTATTTTCTGGAATTCCGATTTCCGATTTCAGGTTGTAATTAGCTTTAGCATAAGGATGGGTATCGATTCCATTATACAGTAGCTTTAGCTTTGCAGGGTTGATTCCTGAGAAGTTGTTGATCACAGCTTTCGAAACACAAATGACTCTGTCTTCTGTGAGTTTGATATACGTTTCCAATAGTAGTTTAAACCATTTGGGACGTTCGATGATTTCATGGATGTGCCAGATATGCGGAATTCCAGTCCTTAGTTTCAGCAAACCGCCGATACTATTTGCATTGGAATTGGTATAGATAAGGCTGATTTTTTCCTTTTTGATTAAGGCAGACAATTTGAAGAAAGAGGAAAAAATCTGACCAAACAAGGTCAAAAGGCCTATTGGGGTAAGGTTTTGTCGTCTGAGAACCCCATGTTCCATTAAGATTACTTCAAAACCTGATTTTTTTATGATCTCCACTAAAGGGCCATCATGAGGCAAAATAGAAATGGATTTCCAGCCCATTCGCTTAAATCCCTCCAAGGAACGGATCAGGTTTTTACTTGCTCCATATAAATCCGAGGAACCGTAAATGACTAAAACCTTCCGTTCTTTCATGAAGTAAATTGGTAATTAGTTGCCTTGACCTCCCGACCAACAGCAAATCTAGTTGAAAAAATCACTGGTTTACTATTCGGGGAATTACAAAATGAAGGGAGTTTCATTCTAATTTAATGCGTTTTGCTCTCGCCTAATTCAGACCCTGAACGTGCCAATTTATGGGGTTCTGCTTCTGATAACTTGTGCAGGATTTCCTGCCACAATGCTGTATGGGGGCACATCTTTGGTGACGATGCTCCCGGCAGCCACTACCGAACCCTTTCCTACCGTCACTCCTGCAAGGATTACGGAGTTGGCGGCAATCCAACAATCATCCTCTATTTTGACAAAAGAGCGCGTCACTCCCTGTTCGATCATGGGGATAGCTGTTTCAGAAAAATTATGGTTTTCTGAGTAAATGCTCACCCTCGGAGAAATCATGACATTGTCTCCGATCTCAATATAGCCCGAGCAGCCGATATACCCATAAGGGCCAATGCTACTGTTGTTCCCAACCTTCAATCCTACCCCTGCTTCGCCTCCATAGAGGTTGGTAGGTCGGATGATGGCATAGCTCCCTATAGTCACCTTATCTCCAAAAATCAATCCTTTTTGTGAAAGCCCATTGATCTCGCAATGGTCTTGCGCAATAAAATTACGGCCAACATGGATATAGGAAGCCTGCCGGATGGTCACATCTTTTCCTATTAAAAACAGGCCCTTGGCGGTTCCAAACCTCCACCTTACCCATGTACCCCTCACCATCCAAATTCCCATCCTGACGATCACGCCCACGGTCGAAAGTGAATCCCATTCTTTCCCAAAGCGGTCGCTGAGGTCAATTCCGGTAAGCTTGGAGATGGTTTTGCCGAGAAAATTACCCATTCAAAATTTCTTTAAAGGCCTGTTCCAAAGATAGGGAAAACTTCTCCGCAGAAAATTTATGCAACCTGATTCTCCCTTTTTCACCCAATTCCTTTCTTAGATCAGGATCATCTACCAAAAGCTTCATGGATTGAAGAAGTGACTCAGCATCATTTTTTTCCAAAATCAAAGCGGCATCACCCGCCACTTCCATCAAAGCCCCCTGTCGTGAAATGATGACGGGTAACCCAAAAGAAAAGGCTTCCAATACCGGCAATCCAAACCCTTCATTTGCCGAAGGGAAAACATATCCCAATGCATGGTGGAAATAAGAAGCTAATTGATCTTGGCTTACATATCCCGTGAAATCGACTTTATCAGTCAATCCCAAGGTGGTGACCAATTCTACCAAATGATCATAATCATCTAAAGTTTCTCTGGGGCCTCGTTGTCCTACCAACACCAAACGGAGGTTTTCATACCCCGCCATTCTTGTAAGTTTATCAAACGCGGCGATTAGCAAACCTAGGTTTTTTCTTTTTTCCAAAACCCCGACATGAAGAAAATAGCTTGTTTGTGTATTCGATTTCAAAACCGATGGGGCCGAGCTCTCCGAAAGCCCAGAAGCCTGGTAAACCACCTTTATTGGAATAGATTTAAAAGGAGACAATTCTTGGAGTCGCATTTTGGAAAAATGGGTTATCGTGATGATCTCCCCATTTTTTTGCAATCCTTTTTCTAAAAAATAGAGGTAATACCTCAGCCAAAGGCTTTGGTAATGTTCAGGATTATCCCAAAAAAATGTGTCATGGACGACGGAAACTTTTTTTCCTTTGGTGAAAACCGGACTTAAAATGTCAGGACTGAAGACGATAGCTGCTTGGTGGAAATAAGAGAGTATGGGTACGATCACCTGTTTTCTGAAGAAATAGAGCAGCTGAAAAAGGATGTTTTTCCACTTGGCTGTTTTTCCCCGAAAGAACTGATTTTGCTTTACTTTCTGATAATTGGGGCTGATAATATACTCAAATTCGAGGTTATTTTTTTTGAGAATCTCATCGCAAAGCGTAACCATATAGGTCCTGATCCCTGTTTGTGCCACATACAGGTAAAATACATCCACCAATACTTTTGGCTTATGCTTTTCCATATTTGATTTTGGAGTATTCGTTCATGGCATATCCTACCATCCACCAGGTGATCCAATTTACATAGGCATATAACTCTGCATTGGCAGTGAAAAGGGGCAATAAGAGGCCTGTTTTGACAGCAGCAGCAGTAAATGCAATTCGTGCCGTCATGACGTTTTCAGTAAGCCTGAAAACTCGAATAGAGCGGCTAATTGAAAATCCCAAAAGAAGGATGTATAAAAACATCCCTAGAAATCCCAGCTGCACCCCATAGATTAGGAATTGGTTTTCCCCTCCGATCCGTGCTTCATCGGTGACAGTACCGGAGTTGCCACTCATGGCCAAACCAACCCCTAAGGGATTTTCGATCATGGATTCAATGGCTACTAACCATTCCAGCACGTGGCCCACGCTTGAGGCATTTTGGAATGTCAGGGTATCGATCACGAAGTAATAGAAGTCTTCAGAGGCAAAGAAAACAACGAAGATTACAAATGCAGTCACTAGGCTGAACCCAAATAAGATCACCCGATAGAGCTTAAAAATAACTGCAATAAAAAATAACATGATAAAAAAAGCTCCAAATGCGGCCCTTGAACTTGAGAAAAACAGACTGCCCATGGAGCATAGCATGACTACTATATAGGGAAACCCTTCTTCTTTTTTGGAAGTCAAAAACCAGATTAGCCCAGCCGCAAAACCCAACAGCACAGAACTTGCCAACTCCAAGGGATCAGAAAAAAACGAGGCCAGTCGCTTGGTCATGGCTTGGGTTTCGAATGTCCAGGATAGACCAAAATTGCCGCTCGGGTAAGTATCATTGATTACTTGATTGTAAAGCGCGTAGCCAGTGTGCTGTTGGATGTGGGCCTGCAAGACAAACTGCTCCATTAGATTGACGGCGAAAGCAAGGATGGCTACGATGAAAATCATAGAAAAAAACCGAGAGATCTCCCGCTCTTCAAACACCGTATTTCTCCCCAAAAAGTAGGCTAGACCGGGAAGCAAAATTCCTTTGAAGTAGGTTGCTTTGGTAAGAAATGGAACTTCGCCAATAGGAAAAATAAGGTAGCTTAACCCAATAATTAAAAATCCACCCATCCACCAATCTGTGCTTTGTGGGCGAAATAGATAGTCAGCTGGTTTTTTTTGAAAGAGAATAGCTACCACCAAGGCGACGCCTACCACTCCTTCTTTCAGTGCTTGAAAGACCGTAACCAACACCTCAGATCGGGTGTTGAGGTAAGTCAAATTCAAGAATGTAATGTAGATCGGTAAAAAACCGGCTAAGAAAAAGATGAAATAAGTCCATTTTCCCTTTACAATCATCTCCTGTAAAGTCCAAAGAAAGCCCAATATCAGCCCTATAGTCAGAATAAAAAATACTATTGAAGCCATTTCTTTTCTGGGTTAAGTGGAGTAAAAAGGCCTTCTCGTATTCCTTGGAAAACTGCCGATAGTTTTTGGAATCGACCCCGAATCAAAAAATAGGCGGCCCAACTCAAAAACTGGAGCAGGTGATACGGATATCCAAGTAGTATGGAATGCTGCCGTAGCAGAAAAAGCTGGTTTCTCACAAGAAAATAAAATACACGAGGGCTGAGGATGCCTTCGGCATGTTGTTTTTTGGAGGCAGCGCCAGCCTCGTGGTAGATGATCGCATTTTCAGCCAAGCCAATCGTAAATCCAGCTTTGCGTATTCGTAAACTCCATTCCACATCTTCAAAATAGGCAAAATAGGGCTCGTGGAGGAGCCCCGCTTTTAGTAAGGCCTCTCTAGAAACCAGCATGCAGCAACCGGTGGCCCAATCGAGAGTTTTGGCGCCTACTCGATACTTCTCAAAAGGGACCCGGTCCCCTAAGGTGATTGCCCTTCCAAAAAGGGAATTCCATTTCCCCCCAGCACTCCAAAGCGTTTGTGGATCATGGGCAAACAGGATGAGGGGCTGGGCCACACCCTGCCCGGGTTGATCTAGACAAGTTTGGAGTTCTTTCAAAAAGGAATGGGTAACTGTCGTATCGTTGTTGAGAAGTAAGACCTGTTCAAACCCTTGTTCCAAGGCATAGTGGATTCCTACATTATTTCCCCCAGCAAAGCCCAAGTTCTCTTGGTTGGCGATTAGGTGTACTTGTGGGAATTGTGCTTTGAGTTGCTCTCCTTCTGAATTTTGGGAGCCATTGTCCACCAAAATTACTTGAAAGGCAGGCTCCGTTACCTTTTCAAGAGAGGCTAAGCATGCATTGGTATAGGCATAGCCGTTCCAATTGACCAAGATGATTGCTACAGGAATCTCAGGAGTAGAAGCCATACAACAGTTCTTTTTTGTGGCGATACAGGAGATACAAGCAAATAAAGAAGACCATGAGCTCAGTGCTCAAGATAGCAATGCAGAGACCGGCTCCCCCATAAAAGTGGGTAAGTGCGGTTGAGACGCAGATCATGTAGGCACAAAACATCCAGCTGGCACGAAAGAGCAGATCTCTGAGGTTGGTGACTAGGAGGATCATCACATTTCCCACATTGAGACAAGCCAAAAATGGAATTGCGGCAAGCAGTTGGAGGTAGCCGACTGCACCGTTAAGCTCCCCACGAGAAAGTACGGCAATGATCCAAGGTGCAGCCAGATAAGTTCCGATGCTGATCAATGCACCTATTGCCAGGGTGCCGAGGTACACTTTTTTGAGGAAGGAGAAAAATGCAGGTTGGTCCGCTTGGTAAAGTTTGGAGGAGTTGGGGAAAATGGCTTGAATGATCAAGGCAGGGAATAGCCGCAGGATCATGACTACGCGTTCTGCCAAACTGTACATTCCAAGTGTAGCTCCACTCGCAAAAAAACTCAAAATAATAAGCCCTCCATTGATGGAAATATGGCTAGCAAGGTTGCTAAAAAATAGGAGCACATTGTCCTTAAGGCTTTTCCAAATGGAAGAAAATTGTGGACTAAAAAAACGGATATCCAGTACGACATGGATGTAAAGCAAGAGGCTGAGGTTGACGCCCAGGCCAGAAATACCAAGTAGAAAATTGACCCAGATACTTTGCGAGGGCTGTTGTACAAAGAGCACCAAGCCCATCAAAAAAAGAAGTTTGGAGAAAATTGTCGCCACAGAGACAAGCTTCATTTTTTCCAGGCCTTGAAAAAACCAAAGCGGAAAAGTAGCTTCCGAAAAGAGCATAAATACCGAGAGCACTAAAATTGTCTGGTATTCTTGAAAAAGGTTAAGGCCGTAGGCTCCCACCAAAATAAGGGCCGTGGAAATGAGGGCAAGAAGGAGCTTGGCGGAGAATACATTGGAGACCAACTGCGATAGTTCTGCCTTATTGGATTGATTGAGGGCAACTTCTCTAGGGGCGCTCAGGTTGAATCCAAAGCCCACTAAAATGTTGAAGACAATAATTACAGAAAGGGATAGGTTGACCCATCCAAATTGTTCTGCCCCGATACTTTGAATCAGCAGGGGCATGGAAATGATCGAAATCAAGACCGTTGAGGACTGGATCAGCGCCAGAAAAAGGAAGTTCTGGAGTGACTTATTCCGGATAAAATTCCCAAACGGGATCAACAGATTGATTTTTTCAAACATGGAAGCTTTGGTTTAGACTTCCTGCAAATGTTTTTGATCGAGTCTCCTCAGATAGAGAAAGCTAAGGGCTAAAATACTGAAGAAAATGGCCCCATAAACCATCCCCTTCACCAAGCGGACTTCAGTTCTTTTTAAGGGCAGCTTGGGAGAATCAATCAATTGAATTAATGGAGTATTGATGCGGTGGTTGATTTTAGCCATCTCCAGATTTTTCACAATTTCTTCAAAAACAGCAGCACTAGTTTGCACATCTACCTGCTTTCGGCGCCCATTAACGGTGGCAGCACTCAGCAATGGGTTGGCATTGGGAATTCGATCTTGTTCGGCAGCCAAGTTGCCGAGGCTTGCATCAAGAATTGTCCGAACTGAATCCGCTTGAATTTGTAAAATACGGAGGTTCTCCCCTGTTTTTTTGGTTTTAGTCTCCAAGTAGAAGGTATTCACCTTGCTTACTAGCGTTTC
>CAMDEU010000096.1 GCA_945897085.1 Spirosoma fluviale
ACTACCGTTGTACGAATTTCTGATTTGATTGGGGTCATTCCGGCCATTACTGGTAAGGTAGAACTCGTATATGAGGGTGAGCAGGAAGGCGCAGGATTGGTGGCCTACAACCTGATTGGCAAAGCCATCCGTACCCAGTTTGTCGACTACTTTCCATCCCCAGAACAAAAGAAAAAGGAGAAGTCTGCCAATCCTTATGTCGTTCCCTTGGCCTGGTTTGGGGAGGGAAATGAATTAGACATTTTGAGTGACGACAGCGACAAAACCTACAAAAGTGGCTTGCACGGGGTTCCTGGGCTAGAAAAAGTAGTAACCCAACTGGTGCCACTGCTTCCAGAAAAGGAAAAGGAATTCTTTATGGAGTTTGCCCTTCATGGCTTGGCAGAATATTCTCAGCTCAGCAAAAAAATGGTGGATACTGGCCTTCAATTTAAAGACCTATTTAGCTCCATGTTTGAATTAGGAGGAGAGGATGAAGAAGGCTTTGAAGACGAGGATGATGATTCATAAGCAGTAGAAGTTGTAGGGTCAAGATTCTGAGCTGCTTCTAGTATTTAGGACTGCTTTCCAAAGGACTGAGGCGATATCCTCTATATTTGTGAGATGGCCGAAAATCAACTTCCCGAGGCGTTCGAATCTCAAATGCATGCACTGCTTGGGGCCGCCGAGTATGCGGTGTTTAAGCAAGCCTTAGAGTTTCCAACGCAAACTTCCATTCGGATTAATCAGAGGAAGGCTGTAGAGATCCCCTACCCAAAGCGGGTGATTCCCTGGGCGAAGGATGGCTATTTTTTGGAGGAGCGACCCAGCTTTACGATGGATCCTACTTTCCATGCGGGAGCCTATTACGTGCAGGAAGCATCGTCCCTATTTATTTCCCATATTCTAGAGTCACAAAAAATTCCGAAAGGAATTTACCTGGACTTAGCGGCGGCACCTGGAGGAAAAAGCACCTTGCTATCCAGCTATTTGGGAGAGGAAGGGTTACTGGTGGCCAATGAAGTCATTGCATCTCGGGCTCAAATTTTAAAGGAAAATGTGATCAAGTGGGGCCTTGGCAACACGGTAGTTACCCACAACGATCCGGAGCATTTCAGCCCTTTGGAGGGATTTTTTGACCTGGTACTCGTGGACGCTCCCTGCTCTGGAGAAGGAATGTTTCGAAAAGATCCTATGGCTCGTTCTGAATGGTCGGCCGATCATGTCTCCTTATGTTCCGCTAGACAAAAACGAATTGTGGATAAAGCGGGGGAGCTAGTGAAAGGAGGAGGCTACCTCCTGTATTCCACTTGTACCTTCAACGAAAAAGAGAATGAAGAGATCCTTCGTTTTTTAACTGAGGAGTTTGCTTTTGAGCCAGTACGAATCGCGCTAGATCCGAGTTGGGGAATTGTTGAAACGCAGGTTAATTCAGAAGAAGAAACCTTTTATGGATACCGCTTTTTCCCACATAAGGTTGCAGGGGAAGGGTTTTTTATCACAGTGTTGCGGCGTCCAGAGGAGGGGTATTCCCAAAGCGTTGCAGCAACAAAAGAATTCAAACACCATAGCCTCAAGCGGGTGGGAGAGAAAGAATCTGCTGTGCTTGAGCAGGAAGTAGGAGGTGATGGCTCGGGCAAGTTCTACCTATTGCAGGACACCTTTTTCCGAGTGGGGGGAGCGTATTTCCGAGAGCTAGAAAAGTTGGCTCATGTGCTGAGCATTCGCTATTTCGGGGTGGAGTTAGGAAAAAAGCAGGGAAAAGAATGGATTCCTAGTCATGAATGGGCCCTTTCTTTACTTCCAAAAAATGGGTTTGCTAAGTATGAACTCAGCCTAGAAGAAGCCTTGGATTTTCTAAGGAAAAAAGAACAATCTTTTCCCGATCTGACCCTGGGTTGGGTGCTTCTGAGCTACCAAAAACTCCCCTTAGGATGGATCAAGAATTTGGATAAGCGGGTAAACAACTATTACCCCAAAGAATGGCGGATTCGGAATTAAATCTCTCTTAAAACCCCCAATTTATTGGTCTCATTCCCTACCTTAGTAACGGCTTATTCCACACGATTTCATGCTCAAAAAACAGCGATACGAAGCCTTTATCCAGCATTTTTCTGAAAATATGCCTGTTGCAGAAACAGAGCTCGCCTATGAAAATACCTTTCAGTTGCTCGTTGCTGTCGTTTTATCCGCTCAATGCACCGACAAGCGCGTTAACATCGTAACTCGTGCCTTATTTAATCACTTCCCTACCCCAGCACACTTGGCAGCAGCTCATTTTGACGAGCTTTTTCCCTATATCCGCTCTGTTTCTTACCCCAACAACAAGACCAAGCACCTCATCGGGCTAGGTAAAATGCTTCTGGATGATTTTGGAGGAGAAGTGCCCTCTTCCGTGATGGAACTAGTCAAATTGCCTGGCGTAGGTAGAAAAACCGCCAATGTAATCACCTCTGTAGTTTGGCAACAACCCAATATGGCAGTAGATACCCATGTGTATCGCGTATCCCGACGCTTAGGTCTGGTCCCTTTAACTGCCAAAACGCCCCTGGAAGTGGAAAAACAATTGGTCAAGCACCTACCCAAACAACATATACATCGGGCACACCACTGGTTGATTCTTCACGGGCGCTATACTTGCCTAGCTAGAAATCCGAAATGTGGCACCTGCCCAATCACACATCTCTGCAAGCACTTTGAAAAAATGACCAGAAAATCTGCCTCAGCGGAGACCTAATTCAACCGAATCCTCCACTAAGTCCACCCTGGGAAAATAAAAAACCCTATTTGTTTCCTTCTCGAGGTCGGTATCCAGAATCTTTAAATAATTTTTTTGCATCCGCTTCCCGCATCACCTCAGGCAGAGGAAGGTTCTGCTGAATTGAATATTCCTCCACAATATTCCATCCTATCCAACGACCAATTCTGCCGGGGGCATCCGCGCTAATTGCATCCGTAGCTGGGGCTTCGCCTATGTACTTGCGGATTTCGAATGGATTGGTTTCGAACAACAGTTCGTTTTCAATAAAATGGGTCCAAATAATGTCTTCGTTATCCCAGCAAGCTTGTATTTGTTCGGGCGTGTAGCCAATCAGGTATTGGTCCGATGTGCAAGGCAAGATGGATTTAACAAAATGATAGGCCTTACCGTAGTAAATCATTTCCGCCAAAAGCGTATTTTCCTTTGGATCGATCGCGTTATAACGAGATGAAATAGCTAATACAACCATGGGAACCAGGTATTTTCGCTCGTAACGAGAGGCTAGGTATCGGGGTAGATCGGGCTGGAAAGCATGGTCACTAGGCAAAAAATAATCCAGCCCTATCACAATCAGATCTTCTTCTACAATCAAGTCAAATCCAAACCCAGAAACATAAGTGTACACCTTAGGTTCCTTAAAATCAGGATAATAGCTTTTCAAGTACGCAAATGCTTGTTCCAATTCAACTTTAACATCACTTAGATTTGCAAACTCCTTGGCAACGGCCGCATTCAGTTCCTGCATGGACGAATCCTGATGCAAGCGGATGAGTTCCGATGCCAAGGAATCCACACTCGGATAGGTCTCCAAACCCAGGGCTTTGGAAGTTACCTCGGGATATTTTTCCAGTAAGGCAAGCATCTCCTCCTTGGTTTCTACTCCAAAAAAAGATTGTTCCAGGCGCTGAATATCCAAATCCACCCTTCCTTCTAGTCGTTCTTCGTCTAAGGAACAGGTAGGGTCCGATGATTGACAGGAAAAAAGCACAGTGACTAATAACACTACGAAGAAGCGGATATACATGAATTTGTTTTTTGGCAAGTTAAAGAAACCCTAACAATTCTACAGAACATAGAAGCTTTCGGCTTTAATCCCTCTTGATTTTAGATCCAATTATCTACCATTTTTGGGATGATTAGTTTGAAATCAGCATTTAAAAGACAAGCTCTTTCTCTCAAATCTGTCCATAGATTTGGTATAATTAAGAATTAAACGGATTTTTATAGATTAGATTTTTCTACACCCCACGGAATTCCATTTTCACGATGAAGTCTATTCACAAATTTACCTACTTTTTAGTGCTGCTTTGCTTCTGGGCCTTTGCTCCATCATTTGTTTTCGCGCAGGAAAGTGTCGACCTCAACACCATTCGAGTAGATCAACTCAGTGATGATCAAATCGAGGAACTCGTCAAGCGAGCACAGGATGCCGGACTGAGCAGTACGGATTTCTTGATGATGGCCCAGATGCGGGGAATGCCCTCAGGGGAAGTAGAAAAGCTTCGCAGTAGAATTGAAGGGTTGACCGTAGGATCAAGCAAGTCTCGTTCCACGAATGCCTCTAAAAGGTCTTCGCGCGAGCAAATTGACCTCAATGACATCACCCAAGGCCTGATGGAAACGCAGGAGTTGATGGAAGAGGAAGAGGCAGACTCCTTACTTTTTGGGAGCAAGTTATTTTTTCAAAAGAATCGAAAATTAAGCTTTGAGCCTAGCCTAAACCAGGCTACTCCAAAAAACTACATTCTCGGTCCTGGAGATCTTATCTATGTAGATATCTATGGACAGTCAGAAAAATACTACGAAGCCACCGTCAATCCTGAAGGCTCCATTTTACTAGACAACATCGGGTTGATCGCCGTATCTGGAAAAACCATTGAAGCCGCAGAAGGAATCATTAAAAATCGGGTAGCCGCTTTTTACACAGGTCTTTCTGGAGCCAACCCAAAGACGTTTTTGCAAGTTACATTAGGCAATGTCAAAACCATCAAAGTACATATTCTGAACGAGGTGCGCCTTCCTGGAACTTTTACGCTGAGTGCTTTTTCAACGGTTTTCAATGCCCTATATGCCGCAGGAGGGCCTTCAGATAACGGAACCTTACGTGCGATTCAGCTCATCCGAAACAATAAAAAAATAGCAGAGATTGATGTGTATGAGCTACTCATTAACGGAACTGCCAACTTGGATGTGCAACTCCAAGATCAAGACGTCATATTGGTTAACCCCTACCTTGCCCGTGTGCGAGTGCTTGGGGAAATAAAGCGGCCACTAATTTTTGAAGTTACCCCAGAAGACAATTTAGAAGACATCATCCGCTATGCTGGAGGCTTCACAGATCTAGCCTTTAAGGATCGTATTTCGATTTCCCGAATCACTGGAAATCAACGCTCCATCTCGGATGTATATCAAAACCAACTGGGACTTTTTAACCTGAAGGGTGGAGATGAAGTGACCGTCGGAAGAATTATTGACCGCTACACCAACCGAATTCAAATTAAAGGAGCAGTCTTTAGGCCTGGAATCTTCTCATTAACAGAAGGGCTTACACTAACCCAATTGATCAAAAATGCAGATGGCCTCAAAGGGGATGCCTACATGCAGCGAGCCAGTATCTTGCGAACCAAAGGAGACCTCAGTTCAGAAGTATTGGAAGTGAATCTTCAAGCGGTATTGGAAGGCCGCCAAGAAGATGTGGTCTTACAGCGTGAAGATGTAATCCGTATTTCTAGCATTTATGATGTGCAAAACGAACGCTATATACAAATCTTGGGTGAGGTAAAACGTCCAGGTACCTATCCATATGCGGCAGGAATGACGCCTGAAGAATTGATTCTTATCGCCGGTGGCTTGCAAGAATCTGCCAACATAAAAGACATTGAAATTGCCAGAAGGCTGGAAGATTCAGATTCAGGAACGCTATCGGATATCATCACCACTTCGATCAATCCAGACTTATCCTTCAACCCGAATGCTATCTCCTTGGAGCCCTTCGATCAAGTGATCGTGCGAAAGCGAGCCAACTTTACGATGCAGCGTCTTGTGTCTGTCGAGGGGCAGGTCAATTCGCCAGGACTTTTTGCGATCCAAACCAGTGTAGACCGAATCTCTGATTTGGTCAAAAGAGCTGGAGGTGTCAACCAATTTGCCTACACCAAAGGCGCTACCTTGATTCGTAAAACAGAGTTTTTCAACACGGAGTCCGAGCAAGTGCGTAGACAGAAAAATTTGGAAGCACTACGCGTTCTTCTTAAGGAGAATCCAACCAACCCTGAAGCACAAGAAGAACTGCTTATTCGCCTTTTCAGAGACCTTCCAAAGGAAAAAGTAGAAAAAAAGGATTCTACAGCCAATAATGCCAAAAGAGAGTCATTGGATCAAATTGCTGCAGAAACCCCTGGAGTAGCCGTTAAAATCAAGGAAACGGAAGCCGTTGCCATCAACTTGGAAAAAATATTAGCCAATCCTGGTTCTGAGGAAGATTTGGTACTCGAGGAAGGCGATATTCTCAATGTTCCCAAGCTCTTACAAACCGTTCGTATGCGTGGAGATGTAGTCTATCCAACTACCTTGAGGCACGAGCAAGGGCGAGGACTCCGCTTTTACATCAATAGTGCGGGTGGGTTTGATCGGGGTGCCAATCGCAAGCAAACCTATGTGGTCTATGCTAATGGGGCAGTCAAACGAACAAAAGGGTTCTTTGGAGTTCGAAGCTACCCAGCTGTGGAACCAGGAGCTGAAGTGATCATTCCAAGCAAAGGGCCTAAATCACCCCTTCGTTTAGGAGATTTAGTAGGCGTCACCACTGGACTGGCCACCTTGGCCTTAGTTCTTTCCCAAATCAACCTACAGAATACCCCATGAGCGAAAACTCACATTTTTCTCCCTCCCAATTCACCTTGAAAGAGGTGGTACAAAACTTGATCCATTGGGTAAAATTTTTTCGCTCCCAGTGGAAAGTTCTATTGTTATCCCTTGTGCTAGGGGCTGGGATGGGCGCTGGATATTCTCAACTCAAAGACCCTGTTTTTCATGCTGAAACTTCTTTCGTTTTGGAGGAGGAAGGAATGGGAGGAATTGGTCAAATGTCAGGCATCGCTAGCCTTCTCGGTGTTAATTTAGGGGGCATAGGTGGCACGAATGGCCTTTTTCAAGGGGATAACATCATGGAGCTGTACCGCTCGGACCGAATGCTAGAGGAAACGCTCTTGAGTCCCTTTGACAAAGAGAGTTTATTGATAGATCGGTTTATTGAATTCGAAGAGCTGGAAACGAAATGGGCCTCCGCCATCGATTTGTCGGCTCTCACATTTTCGGCTTCTAAAGAAGCCCATGGGGTCAAGCAGGACTCAGTTATCAAGGAAATCGCCAAGATTATCCGAGAAAAACAACTGGTAGTAGTCAAGCCAGATCGGAAATTGAGTATTATTCAGGTGAACGTCTCTTCAAAAGATGAAGCTTTTGCGAAGCTCTTCAACGAAACGCTAGTAAGCAAGGTGAATACCTTCTACTTGGAGACTAAAACCAAAAAAACAGGGGAGAACCTCCGTATTTTACAAATTCAAGCGGATTCAGTTCGGACAATTCTTGATGCAAGCCTCGGCAACTTGGCTGCCGAACAAGATCG
>CAMDEU010000097.1 GCA_945897085.1 Spirosoma fluviale
CCTGTCCAAGATTCATTAGGTTGGCTCAAGTTATGGATTACTGTCAAACGATCTGCATTCGCCTTTTCTAGGAGCTGCAACTGTGCTCCAAAGATGATTTCCTCCTCCTTACGGCTGCAGTAGATCAAGGTAATGCGCGATTCAGGCTCATTCACCAACACGGACTTCAGCAATCCCATCATCGGCGTGATCCCACTTCCTCCAGCAATTAGAAAGAAATGCCTCCGATTTTTAGAATGAAAGGGGGTAGTGAAATTCCCCATTGGCTTGAGAACATTGAGGGTCTTTCCAGGAAAAATCTTGTCGTTCAGGTAATTTGAAAACAAGCCTTTGGGAACGCGCTTTACGGAAATGCCTGGAAAAGGATCTACAAAAGGAGACGTGCATAAGGAATAGGACCTGCGTTGTTCCTTACCCTCCAGCTCCAAAACCAGGGTTAAAAATTGCCCTGGAAGGTAGTCCAAATAAGGCTCTGGCTGCTCAAAATAAATACTTACGGTATCGGAGGTTTCCTTGACTACCTCTCTGACTTTGAGAGGAAGATAACTGCTGCTGGGTTCTGCCTTTTTCTTGAAGAAATTAAACATGGAATAGTAACTAAAGTGATGCAAAATTAATCCCTTAGCCCAGAATCCGAGACTTGAAAAGATAAATTTGTAGGATTAACCTCAAATCAATGGTGGAAGTTTAGCCGAGCAAGAGAAATCCTCCGTTCTGCTGTAGATTTTGGAGGCAAAGGCGTACATTTGAGCTATAAAAATTTAAATCTTTCCACTTTTTCGCTTCGCAAAATTTACGTTATGGAACTACAGGCCCTCACCGCTATCTCCTCTGTGGATGGACGTTATGCTGGCAAGACTGCCCCACTTCGTGCCTATTTCTCAGAATTTGCGCTGATCAAGTATCGGGTGCAGGTAGAGATAGCCTATTTTATTGCCTTGTGCGAACTTCCCTTGCCTCAGCTTGCCTCTTTTGACAAAAGCCATTTCCCAAAGTTGAACGGATGGGTGAGTGATTTTTCACCAGAAGATGCCGAATGGATCAAAGCTGCCGAGCGCACGACCAACCACGACGTCAAAGCAGTCGAATATTTTTTAAAAGAGAAATTCGATTCCTTGGGGCTAGCCGAATACAAAGAATTCATCCACTTTGGCCTCACCTCCCAAGACATCAACAATACCGCCACACCTTTGATGCTTAAGGAAGGCTTACAGAAGGTGATCCTCCCTCAGCTTCAACTGGTCATTGCCCAACTTACCGAGTTTGCTACCCAGTGGGCAGATATCCCCATGTTGGCAAAAACCCATGGGCAACCCGCCTCTCCTACCCGTCTAGGAAAAGAAATTGAGGTATTTGTAGTGCGATTGCAGCAACAACTAGCACTACTCGCTCAGGTACCCTATGCCGCTAAATTTGGAGGGGCTACTGGTAACCTCAATGCGCATCATGTCGCCTATCCGGGGATCGATTGGAATGGGTTTGCCAAGCAATTTGTAGAAAAGTCCTTGGGACTTACCCGCTCCTATCCGACCACCCAAATCGAGCACTACGACCACTTAGCCGCTATTTTCGATGGCTTAAAGCGCATCAATACCATCCTGCTAGATCTTTCCAAGGATGTATGGCAATATGTGGCGATGAACTATTTCAAACAAAAAATTAAAGCGGGAGAAGTGGGATCCTCCGCCATGCCACACAAGGTCAATCCCATTGATTTTGAAAATGCAGAAGGCAATCTTGGCATTGCAAATGCACTTCTGGAGCACTTGGCCGCAAAGCTTCCCATCTCTAGATTGCAGCGAGACTTGACCGATAGCACTGTACTTCGGGTAGTCGGGGTCCCATTGGCTCACATGCTAATTTCCTTGGAATCTCTACAAAAAGGCTTGGGTAAATTGGAGTTGAACCGTGCAGCAATTGATGCCGATTTGGAGGAAAATTGGGCAGTAGTCGCAGAAGCGATTCAGACAATTTTGAGAAGAGAAGGATTTCCAAAGCCCTATGAAGCCTTGCGAGATTTGACGCGAACGAATTCAAAAATCACCCAGGCCTCCCTTACGGAATTTATCGAGGGATTGGCCATCTCCACGGATCTGAAGACCGAACTGAAAGCCATCACCCCGTTTACCTACACGGGAATCTAACAAGTTAAGTAGCGAAGCGAGGAGGCTAATCCCTCTTTGAAAGGGGAACGAAGGAACCCCTATTTTTTGGGATACCGATAAAGTGTAGGCGCTACCCCATTCCGTTTCTCACTTAATGTAAAGTAGGCATTACCCTTAAAATTAAATCCTATGGCCTCTCCTTGTGGTTCGGGTACATAAGGAAGGCGAATCGGTGCTACTTGCAAGGCCTCCACTAGCGATTGCTTTTCAGTTCTTTTCCAATAAAAAACCGCCAGATAGGTTTTGATTAGTACTTGGCTTCCATCGCGAGAAACATCACCCCCTACCGAACTGGTAAAATCAAACGAATGCAGTTTTTCTAGAACTGCTTCCCCTTTTTCAAAACCATCCGCAGGCACGCGGTAAAGCGTGTTTTTCGTGTCTCGCTTGGACACCAGAAATAGCTCCCCAGAAACAGGATCTACAAGGAAGGTTTCTGCATCCTTCGGTCCTCCAGGAAATTGGAGCTTCGCCTGATCAATAGCGTCACTTGGGATCGCTTGCAATTGCTCCGGTTCTGCAAATCGGTAGAGGTAGATTTCTTCGTGTTTGGCCTCATTGTCACCTATCTCGGCTACGTAGATATACGAACTCCCATTGGGACCAGGGCCTACTGCTATATCTTCCCAATCTCGGTTGTTCAAGCCAAAAAGAACCAGTTTGCCTAGTTCATTTCCCAAGGTGTCCAAAACATACACTGCCGCTTCTCCTCCACTATCCGTATGCACATAGAGACGATTGGGGTATCGCCGAGAAGCAACTAATCCACTCACCTCTTCAAGAAGGGGATTTGCTAATTTACCTTGAGGGATACCCGCTAAAAAAAGGGAGTCAATCCGCTGATTTATCGCCTCAGTCTTTTCGCTTACTTGGGTATTCCCCTCTGCACAGCTTTGGGTAAAAAAAGCTAGGACGACTGAAAAATATAGGAGCTTGTTTTTCATGGTTCAATAGCTTCAATACTCGCCAAATAAGGGCTACTTGGCTTAGGATTGCTTGGGTTTAAAGATAAGCAAATCTTTAGCGATCGATTTCCACTAGAAGTGAAGTTTTGGATTTAATAAACTTCAGAATGAGGTAGAGGACACCCGAGCCTACACTTAAGCCAATCAAAATTCGACTAGTGTAATGGTCAGGGTTGAAAAGGAGTACGGAAACATCGAACAAAAAGAAAATCAAAAACAAGGCGGAGAGCCCATTCTTTTCTTTAGTCAACACTTTTTTCCAGCTGAAGGAAATTTGTGGAGGGGTGAAATTGCTGAAATTGGGTAGAAAAGCAGGTACTTTAGCGCTCCATTGGAGGTAAACCTCACCAAATTTTTTGCGAAGAAACTGCTCTTCTGCAAACATGATTCGCTCGTAATACACCCAGTAGAGCAGACAGAAGGAGATGACAAACCAAAGATCTACCGTGACCAAGGCAGGCCCTAGCCACATCAAAAAATTGCCCACATAAATAGGATGCCTCACCAAGGAATAGATGCCTGTTTGATTGAGGGTATCCGCAACCTGCCCTGCTTTGGTATTGCGTCCAGAGGTGTTGCGCGGGGAATAACCTACGGTGTAAACTCGAATCAACAAACCCAAGAGACCTACTCCTATCGCTACTGCAAAGTACAGTTGTTCGTAATCAGCTATATAAAGGGGAAATTCTTCAGGATGAAGCACCCGTCGCAGGTACCTTGCCCAGCCCACCAAAATAATAACGATGGGTAAAAAACTACGGTAACGAAAGAGCCAGTTGCCCTGGGTTTCTAATTCTTCTTGAAGAGCCATTTTTCGGTTTAAAAGGGAGTAGGAAAAGTAGAGTTACTCTAATTTAACTTTTGTGTTAAGTTAATGTTAACAAAAATAAAGAAAAAATGATTGTATGCAATCCTACCATTGGCTTACCGAGAGGTTGAATTGGTCAACTGTTGACCGTCCACTGACGACAGCCGAGTCGTTGTATAACTGGATTTAACCTCCAATTACTTACCAATTTGTCCACTTCAATTTTTTGAGAGCCTTTTTTTTGAGGTCTTGGCTGAGAACAGTTTGTCCGGTGAATACATCCGTTAAAATCTCACAGGCACGCTGCCCATACCTCGGCATAAGCAAATTTCTTGCAGCGGGCATAAAATAAAAAAAGCGGGCCATCACTTCGCTAAACCGTAATTCCGGAAGGAGCCGTTCTTCCAAGGCAGCTTGGTAGGCATTGGCAGCAAGTTCAGGCTGATCAAACTGTTGAGCGATACTTTGCCCAGCTAGGATCCCCGAATAAATAGAATTGGTCAAGCCTTCTGCAGTCAAGGGATCGGCGAATCCAGCGGAATCACCAGTTAGAAATACCCCCCTTCTAGAAAAGCCATCTTTCCGCGCCCCAACAGGTATTTGAAAGCCATGGGCCTCCTCAAAGGTAGTTTCCTGTATCCCTAATTTTTGAAGGTAGGCTTGGTAATAGGTGCGCAGTTGAATCTTTTTGGGTGCAAATAATCCTACGCCAATGGACAAGTGATTTGCTTTGGGAAAGCACCAGCCATAACCTTGAGGGATGGCATCAATGTCAAAGCGAGCTTCTTTGGAAAGGCGCTCAAAATCTTCCGAATTTACTCCCACTTCGTATTCCAAGGCAGGAATTAGTTTACGCGTTTCCTTCCATCCGGCGAGCTTGGCAGTTGGGCCCAACACCCCATCTGCTGCCACTACATACCGCGCATGCAGCACCTTCTTTTGGGTATGAAGACTAATTTTATCTCCAAACTCGAGTTGCTGCAGCGCCTGCCCCTCAAGAAGCACTGCCCCAAGTTTGACCGCTTCCTGGACAAGCAGGTGGTCAAACTGGTCTCGCATGACCATACTCAAAATGGGAAAGTTGCGCTGGGCTGTAAAGGGCTGTGGTAGGTTATCAAAATACACCGCCAAGGAGTCGAATTCCTTTTCTACGGCATCTTGTACGGAGATGGGGAGCATTTCGCGTCCTCGAAAAACTAGCCCCCCACCACAGGTTTTGTATCTCGGAAGGGTTTCTTTTTCAAGAATGGCAACTTTTAGGCCAACTTTTGCAAGTTCGTAAGCGGCTATCGCCCCTGCAGGCCCGGAACCAACCACAATTACATCCCAAGTCTGTTCAACACCCATAGAAACTAACCAATGAAATTCATTCGCAGGGTTGAAAATTACAGAAGAAAAACAAGGCTTCAAGGATAAACCTCGATTTTTCTTCAATGGAGATCACCCAAAACTAACAGAAAAATAAGCGTGAAGGCCTAAAACAACTTACGAACCCAGCTTGGCGGTACTCGATTTAATCAATAAGCCATTGTAAATGGATGTGACACCCAGTACCAATGCGCCAGCGATTACTGCAAGCAGCACATTGTAATAGGCGGGTGCCGAGATGGTCATCCGAAGAAAGAGCGTAGCGAGTGCGAAGGAAGAGTAGCGAAACAAGTTGTAGTACTTGCTCGAATACCTAAGCGAAAATATCAAGATAAAGATGTCGGTGAAGATCAACAACGTGTAAAACGATTGGATGCTAAAGGAGACCACTCCTGTATTGAAGGCTCTGGTGATGTCTAGAAACACGATCAAGAAAAATACGAGAGCAAGGTAGAGGGAGATAACCTTTTTGACCGAGATAAACTCCGCCTGTTCCTCATTACTCTGCGTGATTTTCTGGTGTTTTTGGGTGCGGTAAAAGAGGGCCGTCATCCCAAAAATGAGGACCGCTCCAAAGCCATCTGCCACCATGGGCAAGAGCTCGAGCAGGAGTTCGGGCTCCCAACTGAGTTCTCCCATGTAATGCCCAAATTCTTTGAATGCATCCCGAAGGAGCAGCAGGGAGATGATTTCAAACTGTTTTCCGATGGAGTCTGCTACCGATTTGGGTAAGAGGAAGATCAACCCGAGGATCTCAAATACCAGCAAAATGGTAAAGGCGATCTCGACGGCAAAGAAGGGGGATAGCGTAGGAAAAGGAAATGGTATTTCTAAGAATAAAAGCAGCGGTACCACTGAGCCCAAGATAAAAAAAACAACCACCAAATTGCTGATCCAACGCGTACTTCTCGGACTCTCCCAGTGGTGATTTAGCCAGTCAAAGGCTCGGAAATGTGCGGACAGGAATCTATTCATGTGATTGATAATGAGTATAATATTTGATAAATATAAGAACTTCAAATTGAATCAATATGTTCTGATTTAGATCTTTTTCCAATCAATACGCTAAATGAATTTTAGCAACTGCTTCCTAAAAACAAGTTATAAACCTGCGTAAAAGATTAAGGATATAGATAGTTATTCCTCTCAAAACTCGCAGCTTTCCCACTGCCGCTCGGCCTGCAATAGACAGGAAGCTTTGGCATTACCCAGGCAAATGTATCGCGCCGCACAGGCCTGAAGCTGCTCTTCAGTGGCAGAAACTTCTGGTACTTTCTCCCATGCTTGCTGACAAAAACACGCAGAAATTTCTTGATTTTGTTGAGCGGCTATCCCTGCGGAAAGATCAGTTCGGGATTGAGGTAAATAGAAAACTAAAAAGAGAAAAAAGACCCAAAGTCCGAGCGTCCACAAATTATCAAAAAGTGAAGTGAGCCCTTTCCAAAATCTGGATAGGGTCTCAAGCAAAGATTGCATCCCAGTTTTAAGTGGTTTTTGCTCTTCTGAAGCGATGCGGGGATACATATCCTCCAGGGCGGGAATAAATACCGATCGGATATAAGCCATGGCCTCGTCCTGCGCGAGGTTGGGTACCACAATCCGTGAACCCTTCCATGACTTGACCCAAGGGGAACAGGTGACTTGCACCCCGTCCGCTAGCTGCTGGGCCTGAATCAAGAGCATATTGTTTTCCTTTCGCGGATACTCAAACTCAATCCCGATCTCAGCAAAATTGTCCGTAGCGTTGAAAATTCGATGCTCCTTGCCTAAGGTATGGGCGAGTGTGGTGATTTTCTGTACTACTCCGGGTATGGTATCCTGAAACTCTCGAGCAATCATGGGTTAGTGGCTTTTCCCTTTCATTCAATGCAAGCTAGAACAGTTCAAGGAAATTTTTCTCGCCCTTACACTTTTTTTGTTTAATTGTACCATGCAACTAAATTCCCTTATTCTTACTTTTATAACTTGTATTGATACCATTTTTATTAAAAAATAAAAAATGACTAGAAGCGCAAATGACAAATGGCTTGGTGGTGTATTGGGCGG
>CAMDEU010000098.1 GCA_945897085.1 Spirosoma fluviale
ATTGGGGAATACAAGGACTGCTCCTTCAGCAGTGAAGGTTTGGGGAGATTTACCCCTTCAGAAAACGCTAATCCTACCTTGGGCCAAGCAGGAATTCCGCACGAGGAACCCGAATTACGCATCGAGGTAGTCCTTCCTTCCTATTTATCAGGAAAAGTGCTTTCTGCGTTGAAAGCAGCCCATCCCTATGAGGAGGTGGCCTACTTCCTGAGCAGTTTGGAAAACGAAAATCTGGAAGTAGGAGCCGGCATGCTGGGGGTATTGCCCAAGGCCATGACCGAGGAAGAATTTTTGGATTATTTGAAGGAGCGGATGAATTTACAAATCGTCAAGCACAGCCCGCTGCGGAGAAAACAAATTCAAAAAGTAGCCCTCTGCGGAGGTGCAGGAATTTTTCTTTTGGGCGATGCCAAAAAGGCTGGGGCAGATGTTTTTGTGACCTCAGACATCAAATACCACGAGTATTTTGATGCAGAAGGGGCGCTGGTACTTTGTGACATCGGGCATTACGAAAGCGAAATTTTTACAAAAGAATTACTCGCCGACGTTTTGTCACAAAATTTTCCTAATATTGCACTCTATTTGTCAAAAGCAGTTACAAATCCCACATCCTACCGATAGTTCATGGAAAGCACAGTAGCACAAAAACTCGACGCTATCTACACCCTTCAGCTTATAGATTCAAGGCTAGATGCCATCGTTAAAGTAAGAGGAGCCCTTCCTGAGGAAGTGCAAGATCTTGAAGATGAGATCGCAGGCTACGAAACTCGACTTGATAAATTCACAAAAGAAATCGAAAGTTTCGAAGAGGATATCAAGCGTCAGAAGGACAACATCAAAGAAGCGGATAAGCTGATTAAGAAATACCAGGAGCAGCAGATGAACGTACGGAACAACCGTGAATACGATGCCATCACCAAGGAATTGGAGCTTCAGGACTTGGATATTCAGGTTTCCAAGAAGAAAATCTCCGAGGCTGGAGTGAAAATTGATCAATTGAAAGCTGAATTTGAAAAGACTAGCGCAACCAAGATTGACCGTCAGAAAGATCTTGATGTGAAGAAAGAGGAACTTTCTACCATCATTGGTGAAAGCGAATCAGAGGAATCCAAGTTGCAGTCTGACCGAGACAAAGCTGCCAAGAAAGTGGATGAGCGCTTGATCAAGTCCTTTACCAAAATTAGAGCAAATGCGAAGAATGGCCTTGCTGTAGTGATGGTTAAAAGAGGTGCTTGCGGTGGTTGCTTCAACACGGTTCCACCACAGCGTCAAGCAGATATTCGTGAGAAGAAAAAATTGATCGTTTGTGAGCATTGCGGAAGAATCCTTGCCGGTGTGGAAGACGAGAACGAAGAAGAAGGAACAAAATCAAAAAGAAGAACATCAAGGGCTTAAGCCTTTTTAAATCCTACAAAATCTTCGAGATCCTCGGAGATTTTTTTTTGTCCATCTGTGGACTAGCGTCTGGAATAAATTTTTAACTCCTCCCTTGAATTTCCTTTGCATTGCTCCTATATTGGCGGAATGAAAAAAATGGCCTTGGTCTTTCTTTTTGTATGTACCTGCAGCTTGGGCTTTGCAAAAGAGCCGGAGTCGAAGACTTTTTTGGTGCTTTTTGATCAAGCCGAACTGAACCTACTTCAAACCAACCTAGGCAGCATCGCACAGCAGCTCAGTCCTTTTTTTCCTACCAAAATTTATGGTGGCAATTCTGAGTTGGCCTTACTTATCGAAATCCCATCGGCGGCCTTCAACGAATGCTTGCTTGGGGAGTATTGGGTCAACTTGAAAGATGGAAGACGCTTTCAGCTGCAGCAACTCGCCTTTCGATTGTTTGATTTGAGTGAGAACAAGGCGGTTCACCAGCGCTACATGCGCCAGTTTGACGCGAATGCAGAACAGAAAAAGAAGGCCCAGAAGTCTGCTAAATCTGCTTCAAACCCTTAAGGTGCGTCTGATCGTTTTGCTTGAGTAGGAAAAAACCGCCCTCTTCCTGTTGCTGCAAAAGATACAAACACAAGTTCCCATGCTCGTACTGGTCCATGTCCTCCAAGGGAGTGTTGCAGATCAAACTTAAAAAAATACGCATGGCACGGCCATGCATGCACACCAGGATGGTCGTTCCTTGAACATGAATAATCTGTTGAATCGCTCGATGCAGTCGTTCCGCAACCGAATTGGGGCTTTCTCCTCCAGCAATCGCATAATCCAAATTGCCCTCCTGCCACTGCTGCAGCATCATGCGGTAGTATTCTCCCTCCTCGGGCGTCATGGGTGTCCCTTCGTATTCTCCCCAAGAAATTTCATTTAACTCCGAAAGAGATGTTACAGGAATCCCTAAATCAATAAATCCTTGGATGGATTGACGTGTGCGGATGAGGGCAGAATGGTACAGCTGGTCAAACGAAATGTGGCCATAGGCCTTAAAAAATGCATCCGCCTGTGACCTGCCCGTTGCATTGATGGGCGCATCGATGCCACTTCCTTGAACTACTCCTTGTAAATTGTAGTCCGTTTGCCCATGTCGGAGCAGGTAAATTTTTTTTAGGTTCAACTTTCTTTAATTTTGTCCAACCACCAAAGAAACTGGTTTTAACCCAAATAATCATGGTTTTTCTTTCCCAACCCACCCTTGAGCAATTGAATACGGTTCGCGTGCATACGATGGTGGACCATATCGGCTTAGAATTCACTGGAATAGGGGAAGATTTTTTGGAGGCAACTTTGCCAGTAGATCATCGAACCATACAGCCCATGGGCTTGTTACACGGAGGTGCAAACGTCGTACTCGCCGAAACCTTGGGTTCGGTGGCTGCGTCCTTGACCATAGATCGAAACAAACAGGATTGCGTGGGCTTGGAAATCAATGCCAACCACATTCGGGGGGTCAAATCGGGAAAAGTAAAAGGCACCGCAAGACCTGTACATTTGGGCAAATCTACCCAGGTGTGGGAAATAAAAATTGTCAACGAGGCCGATCAACTTTGCTGCATCAGCAGAATTACGATGGCCATCTTGGATAAAAAATGAATTTAACGGAAGAAGGCAAGGCGATTTCAATCGAAGAAGGGCTAGATTTACTAGTCCAGGAAGGCTTGGCTTCAGGTGGATCCTTTGCGCTGTGGCGAAAGCCCAGAACCTCTCACCTCACTTTCATTCAAGACTTCAGCCAAAGCCCCAGACGCGTTTCCCTGAATTTGGAAGAGCTGTCCGCTGGATTTATCGTGCATCCCTTTGCCGATCAGGAAGACAAAAAAGCTTTTTTTATACAGGCTGATCGCTATGAAAAACTTTCTCTAGATTCACCATGGAGCCAAGAGGACCTTCCAAACTGGATGCAAGGCCATCGAGAAGCCGTTGGCGGTGCGGAACTGAAAAAAAATATTTCCAAGCTACTTAGGGGCAAGACTACATACTCTCCAATCGCCAGTACAGCAGAACTAGCGAAAGAACATTACCTTCAACTGGTAGAGCGGGGCATCCAAACCATCGCAGAAGGCAGCCTTGAAAAAATCGTTCCTGCCCGCACCAAAGTAATCCCCTTGCCTGATGGCTTCGATTTAGGCAGAACTCTAGCCACTCTCCTTTCGCAGTATCCCTATTCCTTTGTCAACTTTTTCCATATTCCCCAAGTAGGTACTTGGATGGGAGCGAGTCCTGAAACCTTGATTAAAACAGAGGGAGACTACTTTCATACCATGTCCTTGGCGGGAACTCAGCCGGCACAAGGGAATAATCCATTGAAATCTGCCGCTTGGACGCAAAAAGAAATCGAAGAGCAGGCCTTAGTCAGTCGTTACATTGTAGATTGCTTCAAGACGATTCGCCTTCGGGAATACGAGGAGCATGGACCCAAAACCATCCTTGCCGGTAATCTCCTCCACCTTCGTTCGGACTTTAAAGTAAATATGCGAAGCACAGGATTTGCCAATCTCGGCAGCGTCATGCTCTCTTTGCTTCACCCCACCTCCGCCGTTTGTGGCATGCCTCGGAAAGAAGCACAGGCTTTTTTGAAAGCCTACGAAGGTTTTGATCGGAGTTTTTATGCGGGCTTTTTAGGTCCTGTTCAGATCGAAGGAGCTACTTCACTTTTTGTCAATCTCCGCACGGCAAGCTTTCGGGACGGACAGGTGGTCCTCTATGCGGGTGCTGGAGTAACCGAAGATTCCGATCCAGAAAAAGAATGGGAGGAAACGGAACTGAAATGCGAAATCCTAGGTAGGTTTATCCAAAATCCACTCCCTTGATCCTACAGCCCATCCTTGATTTAGTAGCTATCTGTGCAGCACAGGGCATTCGGCAGGTGGTTTTATCTCCAGGTTCCCGCTGCGCTCCACTGACGCTAGCGTTTGCGCGGCATCCCGAGATGGAGGTTCGAACAATTTCCGACGAGCGATCTGCTGGCTTTATTGCCTTGGGCATGGCCCAGCAGCTGAAACAGCCTGTCGTACTCGTCTGTACCTCCGGTTCTGCAGTGCTCAACTACTACCCTGCTGTTGCAGAGGCATTTTTTCAACAGATTCCCCTGCTTATACTGACCGCCGATCGACCGCCAGAGTGGGTGGATCAGTGGGATGGACAAACCATCTTTCAAGAGGAGGTCTATGGAAAGCATGTGAAAAAAAGTTTCCGCTTCCCGGATTCCTTTGCTCACCTAGATCAGGTACGGCATGCCCACCGAATCAGCAACGAGGCCATTCACCTGAGTCGGCAATTTCCTGCTGGCCCAGTGCACCTCAATATTCCTTTGCGGGAACCCTTTTATCCGGAAGAGGGAGAGACCTTTAATTTTCCGACTCATCCTCCAGTAGTTACCCTGGAATCTCCAGAAATACGACTCAGTGATGCTTCCTTGAGTAAGTTGAAATCAGAATTAGCCAGTTTCCAACGCATTCTTCTCGTTCCTGGGCAGCAAAAAGAGAGTCCTGCGCTACTTGCGGTCATTGAGCGCTTGGCACTAAGTCAGCAGGCCGTCGTCGTGGCAGATAGCCTATCCAACCTCCAAGGGAAAGGGACAATTACTTTGCATGACCATTGGTTGGGACTGGAAGAACTTCAGGGAGAGCTTGCACCAGACCTGGTGATCAGTTTTGGTAAATCCATTATTTCCAAGTCCCTCAAGCTGTTCCTTCGCAAGCAAGACATACAACATTGGCACATTCAGCCCGATGGGCAGGCCAAAGATACCTACGCAGGACTTACCCGGATCTTAGGATCCGAGCCCTTAGAGTTCTTGACTTGGTTGGCAGCGCAGCTTCCTACTATGCAATCGGGCTATGCACAGCGCTGGCAGCAATTGGAGGAGCAGGTTGCGACTATCCTTCCTAAAGCCTTGGAAGAAGCGGAATTTGGAGAGTATCGCGCTGTAAAGCAGGTATTGGAAGCCTTGCCAGCAGCTGTGCAACTTCATGTGGCCAACTCTATGGCGATCCGTTACGTGAATTTTTTGGGGAGACGAATTCAGGAAATATGCTGCAATCGTGGCACCTCAGGCATTGATGGCAGCAGCAGCACTGCCGTAGGCGCTGCCTTTGTGCGAACGAGCTTGGTCACCTTGATTACTGGGGATATGGCCTTTTTCTACGATCGGAATGCTTTTTGGCATAATTACACCATGTCCAACTTGCGGGTGATTGTGCTCAATAACCATGCAGGAGGCATCTTTAGGCTAATCGATGGTCCAGCTCGTCAGCCCGAGTTGGAAGAGTTCTTTGAGACCAAACAATCCTTGAGCGCTAAGTCGCTTGCTTCAGAATATGGGTTTCACTACGCATCAGTGACTACCTCGGAGGAACTGGAGTCTGCCCTTTTGAGGTTTTACGAACCTAGCCTTCAGCCAAAAATCATAGAAATAACTAGCAGTAGTCCTGGAAATGCCGATATCCTAAAACAAATAAAAGGAAGCATTTCTGCTTCCTTAGTTAACTAGAGCGATTGACTTAAGCTCCTATTTTTTCTGAAAGACACGAATGTAGTCCACCTTCATTTCCTGAGGGAAAACTGTTGTTCCATCGGGGATACCAGGCCAAGTACCACCCACTGCGACATTTAAGATGAAGAAGAAGGGTTTCTGAAATTCATTCAATTCCGCCGGCCGAATGTCAATGACATGGTATTGAACATTGTCTACTATCCAAACGATCTTTTCAGCATCCCAGATGATCGAAAAAACATGGTATTCATCATTGAAAACTCCAAACGGAAGACTTGTTTTCCCCCCATAATTGGCGTTGCTGCCGGCGTTGTCCCAATGCACGGTTCCGTAAATAGTTCCATCTCTATTTTCGGCATTTCCGCCAACTAATTCCATGATGTCAATTTCTCCGCATTTGGGCCAACCGACCTCAGAGAAATTTTCGCCCAACATCCACAAGGCTGGCCATATACCTTGTCCTTTGGGAAGCTTGGCTCGGATGTCAACTCTTCCATAGGTGAAAAACTTTTTTCCTTTGGTAATTAACCTGGAAGAAGTGTAATTCTTTGTGCCAGCACTTTCCCTTTTTGCGGTGATGATCAAGTTACCATCCTGTAGGATTGTGTTTTCCTTCTTGTAAAACTCCAATTCCTGATTACCCCAACCGCAATTAGCGGGACATCCATCCCCTAATTCAAAAGTCCAGTCCGAAGAGAGTGTAGCAGCTGAAAACTCATCTGACCATACCTTATTGTATCCATCGTAGCTATCAGGACTTGTATATCCTGCATTTGGACCCAGTCCCAGCAAGGTTGCAGTCATGCTAATGGTCTGAGAGGCTACCACGTAATCTGTTTCTGTTGCGTGTGCCTGTACATTTAACTGAAAATTACCTCTTTGGGTAAAAGTCTTGGAGGCTGTGTTGCCATCTACTCGCTGACTGACCTCCGCGGGAGTGCCAAAATTAACCTTGAAAAAAGCTGCGTTATCTGCTTTGAAATTTGCCTTGACTACCCCATTAGCGAGGTATTCCAAGGTCACGACCAGATTGTCTGGTAATTTGACCTGAGGCTCCGCCTCACCTTCCGAACAGGAATAAAAGAAAGCTGTACTAAATAGTAGCGTGATTAGCGCAAGAAATTTTTTCATCGGTTTTTTATTTTGTTCCTAATATAAACTGAATCAATCAGTCAAAAAAAGAAGTTGCAGCAAAATTAAATTATAGGATTATCGGCAATCATGCCAAATGCTCATTTAGGAGTATTAAGCACTGCGGATCGTACACCGACGGCAGTCCATGGTTTACAGCTCGCTTTCTAAAACTTCAAACCTTATTTTATTTGGTTACTGGTAAAAAAGCGGATATTCACATATCATAAATAGGCATTGCTAATTTCAGTTTGAAAATCAATTTAAA
>CAMDEU010000099.1 GCA_945897085.1 Spirosoma fluviale
GAGGGACTCGGAGGGAAGGGCTTCCAGAAATTCGCCCCCTTTTTAATGGATTTGTGGGAGAAGAAGGGTTTCGCCTTTCTCGAGTGATTGAAAAAGGGGATAACTTTCTTCCGCTCCTCCTAGGGAAGGTGGAGGCAACACCTAGAGGAAGCATTCTTTATGTCCGCTACCAGCTCTTTTCCACTACTCGATTTTTTCTATGGTTTTGGACGGGGATATTGCTGGCCTTTTCACTTTTTTTCTTTTCGGTGTCCCAGCAACTGCTGCAAGGGGGACTTTGCCTTTCCCTGATGGGCGTCAATTATGCTTTGGCAGTGTTCTTCTTCCATCGGCAGCTGGTACCTAGCAAGAAACTTTTCCAAGAAGTCATCAATTTTCCGCCCAGCAACGTGGAATCCTCCCGCAAGCTGTAGGCAGAGAGGGACTTTGGGTGTACCTTTGTGGTTTAACTTCAATCCTTCTATTTCTTACTACCATGTCCATCCGTATAGAAAAAGACACCATGGGACCTGTGGAGGTACCTGCAAAGGCCTACTGGGGAGCACAGACGCAGCGATCGATCAATAATTTTAAGATTGGAGGCGAGAAAAACCGCATGCCGATAGAGATCATCCATGCCTTTGCGATTTTGAAAAAAGCTGCAGCCCTGACCAATGCCGAGTTGGGCGTATTGGAGCAGGACAAGGCAGACATCATTGCACAGGTTTGTGACGAGATTCTTGCAGGTCAGCACGACAGCCAATTTCCTTTGGTGATCTGGCAGACCGGTTCGGGTACGCAGTCCAACATGAATGCGAATGAGGTGATTGCCTACCGAGCACATGTGTTGCTAGGAGGAGATCTTGAGGATGTCAAAAAGAAGATTCACCCCAACGACGATGTAAACAAGTCTCAGTCCTCCAACGATACCTATCCGACGGCCATGCACATTGCGGCCTACAAGATGGTGGCAGAGACCACTATTCCTGGGATAGCGCAACTGAGAGCTACCTTGGCGGCGAAGGCAGAAGCCTTCAAGCAGGTGGTGAAAATCGGCCGAACCCACTTTATGGACGCCACCCCACTCACCCTAGGGCAGGAGTTTAGTGGCTATGTTGCCCAGCTCGATCATGGCTTGAGAGCCATCAAAAATACACTTGCTCATCTTTCCGAATTGGCCTTGGGAGGTACCGCGGTAGGTACTGGCCTAAATACGCCGCAGGGCTATTCCGAACTTGTAGCCCAAAAGATTGCCAGCCTTTCGGGGCAGCCATTTGTGACGGCGCCCAACAAATTTGAGGCTTTGGCTGCGCACGATGCTATGGTTGAAACCCACGGAGCCTTGAAGCAGGTGGCTGTTTCCTTGATGAAAATCGCGAATGATATCCGCATGCTTTCCTCCGGACCACGCTCGGGGATTGGCGAGATATATATTCCAGAAAACGAGCCGGGCTCCTCCATCATGCCGGGCAAGGTCAATCCTACTCAGGTGGAGGCCATTACTATGGTCGCTGCTCAGGTGATGGGGAATGACGTAGCGATCACCATCGGTGGTTCCAACGGGCATTTTGAATTGAACGTGTTTAAGCCCTTGATTGCTGCCAACTTCCTGCAGTCGGCCCGTCTACTCGGAGACGCCTGTGTTTCTTTCAACGAGCACTGTGCGGTGGGCATAGCCCCCAATACCCAGATGATTCAGCGCCATTTGGAAAACTCCCTAATGCTGGTTACTGCTTTGAATCCTTACATTGGCTACGAAAATGCAGCTGCTATCGCCAAAAAGGCGCACAAGGAGGGCACTAGCTTGAGAGAAGCAGCCATGGCCTTGGGCTTGGTGACTTCCGCCCAGTTTGACGAGTGGGTGAAGCCAGAAGATATGATTGGAGGTTTGAAATAAGGCAAGCTGCCAAGTACTTTTCCGAAGTTAAATGAGGTCCCCTCTGCAGTTTTTTTACTATGGAGCGGATTTTTATTTAGTTGAGGACCCTTTTATACCTAGTTGTAAACTGTATTTTTTCTAGTTTTTACTATATTTAGGTAGTGTTTTATTCTCGGTCTGCAGGTTTTGCTTCAGAGAGGAAAAATAATTTATCATGAAAGCAGCTATTTTTTTTGTTGTATTATTTTTCACTTCTCTTAATCTTCCTGCCCAAACGGATAAGCCGGCCTACGCACCCTTTGATTGGATAAGAATTAATCCAACCGAGTCCTATGCAGATTTTGCTTGGGAGGTTTTGCCTCAGGGGATCACCCAAGCGATGGTAGAATCCTTGCTGGCCTCCCACTACATTTCTAGTACTGATCCAATTACCTTATTTTATGTCAAGGATCATCTCATTGCTCTTTTGCCCTGCACGTTTGAGGTCTTGCGTTGGAAGGGTGACGGTTGGGAAAATTTATACAAGGGGACTTCTTCGGGGTTCAATTGCCACCCTCATTTTTTTGTTTTAGAGGGGAATTTATATTCCCTGGGGCGTTACGGATTTTGGCGAGGCCATAGTGAGCTGCTGAAGTTTGATTTGGTCAAGGGGATTTGGGATCCTGTATCTGTAGCTTCACAACCCAAATACTATACTGGAGTGGGTATTTTTGTTGACGGAGACCGTATATTTTCCATTTTGGGGGAATACATCCACCAACCATCTCAACTGTTTGAATCCGAAAAAAATGGGTATCTATTAGATTTTAAAAATCAGTCTTGGAGTTCATTGCAGTTGGATTTTCCTGAAAAATCAGAAAACTCGCAATGGATTCTTCCTTCTTTTGACCTAAAGGACTATGGTATTCAATTGTATCAACTCAAGGCAGATCTTGGATATCTATTGGTTCATAAAAAGGAGAATAGCTTGTATTTTGCCCAGGACAATGACTTTGGAAAGTTCAAACTATTTTCTATTGCGGTAGCTTCTGGAAATTCTGCGGTATTTTTTGATAAATACGGCGATCCTACTTTTCTATCTCCAGAAAAGGATTTTGAGGAAAGGTTCAAAAAAGTAGGAGAAATTAAATTTACCAAGCAGACTTCGCCCTTTGGGCTCGAGGAATGGTCTTTTTCTATCCTTGTTGGCATAGTGTTCCTGATGGTAGTGGGGGCAGGTCTCTGGTGGTGGAAATTTCGAATTCCTAAAAGACTCCCCCAATCTGAATCGCTACCCACTTTCGAGGAGCAAGGCACCGTAGATGGAGAGGAGGATATCGAACGACTTGTGGCCAAGCTCATTGCGCAACCCGTGCTGCTGGTCGATGTACATCAGTTGGACGACTTGTTTGGAACCTCTGCCCTAGAAAGCTTGGATTACAGAAGAGTGAGGAGGTCCAGGTACATCAAAGCGGTCAACCAGTATTTCCAAGCCCAGAACGGAAAAGAGTTGATTGTCCGCACCAAGTCGAAGGTGGATAAGCGTATGATCTTGTATCGGATATCACCTTAATTGAATTATTGTCAACTGTTGACGGACCACAGACGACAGCCAATTGCGATTTGTCAACGGTTGACAGTCCACAGACGACAGCAGATTGTAATTGTAGAGACAAAGCGTGCTATAACCACGATTGACGGTGGACTGTTAGCTGTTGACCAATTATCCGCAGTTGTAAACATCCCTATTGAGTCACTTGCATAATTGCGGATAATCCTTTTCATTTATATCAGATGCGCCCCTTTCTACTTATCCTACTTATTTATTTGGCACTTGGCGCCACGCCAAGTCTAGCGCAGCGCCTGATGGATGGAAGCCGCCGTACGGTAGGCTACATCGAAGGAGAGCGCGTGACGAACGGTTCTCGGTCGACGATTGGCTACCTGGATGGCAGCCGTGTGATGGATGGGTCGAGGCGGACGATAGGCTATGTAGAAGATGGTCGGGTGATGAATGGATCCAGATCTACAGTGGGCTATATCGAAGATGGCCGGGTGATGGATCAATCACGCCGGACGATTGGCTACATTGAAGATGGTCGTGTGATGGATGGCTCTCGGAGAAGTATTGGCTACTATGAGGGGGTCCGAATCACGAATGTGGCCTTGTTTTATTTCTTCTTTTTCTATTGAGAATAGGTTTAGGGACAAAAAAAAGATAAAATGAAACAAAAAGAATACGAGATAGACCCCCAGATTAAAAGGAAAAAGACACCGAGCTGGAAGCGTTACGGCATGGAATTTTTGATGGTGTTTGCAGCGATTACCTTGGGATTTTTTGCGGACAACCAGCGGGAAAAGTGGAGTGAAACAGCACGCGGGGTGCAGTATGCGCAGCGCTTGGTAGAGGACTTGGACTTGGATAGTATCCGGATGGAAGAGGTGAAGGCCAACTATGCCTTAAAAGAACCGCAGATCAACACCTTGATTCCACTAATGCAGACAGACCTTGAAGAGAAGCCGTTTTTAGACAGTTTGTTTGCCTATTTCATCCTAAAAAATTCGAGTTCCTTGGTTTCAGGAATCAGTTTTGTAGAAAACTTGGCTACGCGAGACGAGTTAAAGTCGGGAAATATGAGGCTGATCCGTTCGGACAGCATTGTTCGGCACCTGTCGGTGTATGCACGGAAGGAGCAGATTTTTTTGCTCAACCAAGCCCTCTACCGCGAAAAGCGGTTTGAATTATCGGGTCTTATTGAGGAGGTGTATGACATGCCTCGTCTCAGCTTGGATAAGTTGCAGGGGAAAAAGCCAGAACCCCATTTGCTTCCTGTAGATCCCAAGCAGTTGCGCAAGGTGTACAATGCCGTGGCCAATCTCCAAGGAGTGCTTAATCTACTAGAATCCACTGTGGAGAGCATTGCCGAGGAGCGTCGATTGTTGAGAAAGCTGTTGCTTGCCTACATCGAGGAGAACGGGTAATTGGTTGGGTTTGGGTCGGGTTGAAAAAATGGCTGGAAGAATAAGTTTAGTGTTGAATCCTAGATGTACTGCTTTGATTTAAAAATTAGGGTGGATATTCGTATTATGGGCTGTTGGTTTGAGGTGGAGGTGTAAATCAGGTTATGGATTAATCAATTCAAAAAGTGAAAAACATATCTAAAAATTTCTGTAGGTTTCAATTTGTATTCCTTTTCCTTTCAAGTTTCACCTATAGTTTTGGGTCAGCAGTTGAGATGAAGCACATTTCTGTGGAATACCTGCTTCAAGATACCCTTCCGATAAGGTTGGAGAAAACATCAGTGGCTGATACGCTACAGGAGGTTAAAATAATTGGTGTTGGGGATATGATGTTGGGGACTAATTTTCCAAACAGCAGTTACTTGCCACCAAACGATGGGAGGGATATTTTGGCAGGAGTGAAAGGGATTCTTCAAACCGGCGACATTACTTTTGGAAATTTGGAGGGGGTATTGTTGACTGGTGATGGCCCAGTTAAAAAGTGTTCAGATCCCAGTGTCTGTTATGCGTTTAAGACCCCTGATCATTATATAGATTATCTTTTGGATGCGGGGTTTAATTTATTGAGTGTTGCCAACAACCATGTGAATGATTTTGGGGCTGTGGGGGTGAGTAATACCTTGAAGGTTTTGAATGAGGCAGGAATACCCCATGCGGGAGTAAAAAGTGTCCCTTACACTACATTTGAGAAGGGAGGAGTAAAGTTTGGGTTTGCTGCTTTTGCTCCCAATACAGGAACGGTGTCTATAAATGACTATGTAAATGCGAAAAAAATAATATCTCATTTGGACTCCATCAGTGATATTGTGATTGTGTCTTTTCATGGCGGTGCTGAGGGTTCTGCTATGCGGCATATCACGAGAAAGACGGAGAATTTTTTAGGAGAGAACCGAGGGAATCCTTATGAGTTTGCCCGGATAGTCATTGATGCTGGGGCTGATGTGGTTTTGGGTCATGGGCCGCATGTAACTAGAGCGATAGATAGTTATAAGAATAGACTTATTGTCTATAGTATGGGCAATTTTGCAACCTATGGGAGGTTTAATCTTAGTGGGGTGAGTGGAATTAGTCCGATCATTGAGCTAGACCTAACTAGGAAGGGAGAATTTGTAAGAGGAAAAATCCACTCTACCCAGCAACTTGGGAAAGGGGTACCTGTACTAGATGAAAACTTGCGGGTGCTTAAGGAAATTCAGCAACTGACAAGCCAGGATATACCAGAAAGTAATTTGCAGATCAATGCGGACGGCACTTTTTTCCTAAAGGGGAAGGACTAAAATATTTTTTTCTTTTTTAATTCAAATAGATCGCTCCAAGTTCCGAGTTAAAGTTCATTTTCCCTTTTAACTATGCCTAAACAAGGGATAGTTGTAAATGGCTCGCGATCACTTTCGCTGACCTACAGCCAGATGGGGAGCTGCAAAATGACTTAGGTTCTAAGTGCAGCAACTAATAGGGGGTGCTGGCCAATGAAATTCGGATGACCTGCTTCAATAAATTGCGAAGGCAAAAAAAATGCTTCCCTTACGTGAAGGGAAGCATTGATTTAAAGTTGGGTTCTCCGTTTAAAAGGAGGGGCAATTTAGATCGCCTTCATTACCCATACGATCACTTGATTTCCCTCTGCTTTGAGGTAGACTTTTTGTGTGCTATTGGTATAGACGATCCAACCTCCTTCAGCGGATTCGGCTACATCTTTCTTTAGGTCTTTGATTGTTTTTTCAATTGCGGCAACCACCTGTTCTGCCTTGTCAGAGCCTCTGCCAGAAAGGCTGATGGTATAATTTAATCCGGTGACCGGGGCAGATGGATTAAACACTGACACCAAATACCAGCCGTCTTCGACCTCTTTGTGGCTAGATGCCTGCACTGAAAAATTCATGCTCGCATCGCTCGTAATGGCAATATTCTGTAAGACGGTGTGCGTCTCACTGTATTGGTTAAAAATTTCTGCAGAGACATTTAGTTTGGTGGTTACATCACCCAGGGTGCTCGCCAAGGTCAGGCCTTCAGGAGAAGTCAGATTGATTCGAGATACAATTGGAGCGATGTTAAAGAAGTCGGTGTTTACGCTTTCGTAGCTAGAGCTACCGGCGATGATGTAGCTGAGCAGGTCGTCAGAGATTCCGTCGTACTGTGGGTTGACCAGGTACTTGCCCTCTGAGTCAATGAATCCAACTTTTTCGCCACTCAAGACAGCAGCTACACCTCCTACTAGTGGAAGGGCAACGTTAAATTGAGGATTGATTTTGATTTTTCCTTCTTTGTCAACGTAACCCCAGGTATCGCCTACTTTTACCGGGGCTATATCGGCTCCGTTAAAAGTGAAGGCTTCTCCAAACTGTGGGTTGATCACGATCTGTCCCTCGCGGCTAGCCCAGCCGTATTTGTCTCCTTGCTCAATGAGGTAGAGGTCGCCATCTTCT